>JABJPX010000031.1 GCA_018663625.1 Polaribacter sp.
AAGACAAATTACCGGTTTTTCCATCTTTTTCCTGCTCCAATGTGGGTCATAGCGCTTTCAATTCCATTTGTTTATGTCTTCAATTTCTTTGAACAGCAGACCCTCCCTTTTTTTGGAAAATCGTTTGAAGTAGGACCAAAACTATTGCTAGACATTCCTGACACCATCAGAGATTCTATAATGCATCCAAATTTTAGTAAAATAAATACAATTGAATTTTGGACAACCGTATTTTCAATTTTGATCATTACCAGTATCGAATCTCTAGCCATTGCAAAGGCCGTAGATAAGATTGATCCTTACAAACGAAAAACAGATTTAAACAAAGATTTAACAGGAATTGGAATAAGTACTGTGGCTGCGGGTTTAATTGGAGGGTTGCCAATTATCGCTGTGATAATTCGAAGTACGGTCAATATCCATAATGGTGCTAAAACCAAATGGTCTAATATGTACCAAGGCCTTCTACTACTCGTTTTTATCGTTGTTTTAAGCCCTATAATGAGACAAGTGCCCTTGTGTGCTTTTGCAATACTTCTCGTATATACTGGATTTAAATTGGCATCTCCTGCGGTGTTCAAACAAGCATACAAACAAGGGACAGAACAACTTATCTTTTTTGTTGGGACCATGATTTTAACCCTTTACACCAATTTATTGGTTGGTTTACTTGGAGGCTTATCCTTAACACTGATAACACACATGTTACTAGCTAGGGTTTCCGTATCCCAATTTTTTAAAATGGTCTACAAATCACGAACAAAATTAATTCAAAGACCAGATGGAAGTTTTGATCTAAAAATTAGAGGGATTGCAAACTTTTTAGGCATTCTAAAAATCGATACGCTCGTTGCACAGATTCCATCAGGAGCCGATGTTAACATTGATTTATCAGAGACCAGGTTGGTTGGCATCACCTATATGGATTTTTTGGTAGAATTCTTAAAGGCCCAAAGAGCAACAGGCGGCAACGCTTTTATTAGTGGTCTAGACGGCCATGTGTCATCATCTACCTACAACAGAGCTCTTAAAATTAGTTTAACTGGCTCAGCAGCCAAATTATCACATAGGCAAAAACGATTGCGAAATTTGGCGTCTGAAAAGGAGTATGAATTTAAAAGTCAAGTTGATTGGAATACAACATACCTAAAGAAATTCCATTTTTTCGAAATTAGACCAATTGAACGCAAATACAATTGCCTGAAAGGAAATTTTGAGAGTCTTGATGTATCTTGGGAGATTGCGGACATCACCTTTAATGAAGGCGGAGCTTTTACAGCTGAAACCTTTAATACGACAATGATGGTCCTTCAATTGAATAAAAAAATACCCATTTTTACAATGGAAAAAGAAGGTGTATTAGAAAAAATATTTGATCGGGTAATGACATATACGGGCTACAAAGATATTGATTTTGAGATGTATCCGGATTTTTCTAAAAAATTTCTGATTATGGGAAATAAGGAGTCTGAAATTCGGTCATTTTTTACAGATGATGTGATTCGCTTTTTCGAAAATCACCAGATTTATCATTTAGAAAGTAATGGGGAAGCACTCGTCATTTTTAATAAAATTAAATTGGCACGAACCGATGAAACAATCGCCTTTATAGATTATGCCAAAGAACTGGCATCCTTGTTAAAACAGGTACACAAGAAATAAACCAAATAAGACAACCAGGCTAAAGTGGTAAGTGTCCAAAATCATTGTGACAATACTATCTACACTAACAACTGAAAGATCATGAAAAAAGAAAAAGCAAGAGATGAACTTATCATACCGAAACTACAATCTGGTGAAGAGCTAATTGGATTCTTTCAGGCTCAATACACCCCTTCTTGGGGCTGGTATTTTTTAATTGGACCATTATTTGCATTTGCCGTAAGGATTTATTTTGTCGCTGTCACCGATAAAGGCATCCAGTATCACAAGCTTACGTTCTTCGGGAAACCAGATACATCTAATTATTTTACTTGGAATGAGATTGAAAAATTAAAATTGTCAAAAGGACTATTGCAAGCGCCATTAAAGTTTACTTTTTCCAATGGCAGGAAGTTGAAGCTAAAAGCTCAGTTAAAAGGAATGGAAAAAATTGCGAAGTTAGATGACAGGACAAAAGAATACCTGTTATCCAAGTCCGTCGTGTAAATGACTTGGTTTATTGGCACACTTTTAATAAGGGGACTACTCCTATATTTCCCAAAGCCCAAACCCGATGATTTACAGATCCTAGCGGAAAATTAAGGCAATGAAAACAAGTCCTCAACTTTGCAATTGATTGTTTTTGCAATCTTTAGCGCCAAAACAGTAGACGGAATGTAGATGCCATTCTCAATGGCATTGATGCTTTTTCTGGAAACCTCCGCAGCAACTGAAAGTTCTTGCTGGGTCAAACCCGCATATTTCCTGAGATGCTCCAGATTGTTTAGAAGTTTTTTGTGGTGCTTTCCCAAGGTTATTTCTTTTCAAACTCTTCAACCGCGTTCGTAAGTTCTTTTCCTGTATTTGGGTAGAGGTATCCAGCAATCAGGGTGCCCACTCCAATAAAACCAACTAAAAATCCGATGCCTTCAAACAAAGACCCCAGGGCAAAAAAACCTAAAAACCAGATTCCGACACCTACAAAAATTGTAATAACGCC
>JABJPX010000032.1 GCA_018663625.1 Polaribacter sp.
CAAAAGCAATGCTGGAAACTTGGTTAATTGAAAGATGTTCAAAGGCTTTAAACACGCTAAACGTTAAGCTTTTATTCGCAGCAGATTGCCATACAGCATCTTGTTGACCTCGCCCTTTTGTCTGCTGATTTGCTATAACAACCGTAAAATCGTCCAAGACTGACGTTTTACTTAAATCAACTAAGTACGAATTAGTGGAGCCTATGGCATTAAGTTTGATTATATTCACAACGTAAAAAAAATTGTTAATGTAACGTTACAATAACGTTCCAATAAACAAAAAAATAATAACTTTACCACCTGATCAAAAAGGATAAAAAAAATAATATTGAAGAAACACAAAGGGACTGACCAACTTATCACAGAAATTGTTAGAGGAATCGAAGAAATAAAAGGTCAAGATATCGAAATATTAGATCTCAGAGAAATAGAAAATACCGTATGTGATTATTTTGTTATTTGTAATGGAACGTCCAATACCCAAGTAAACGCCATTGTAAATTCAGTTCAAAAAACGGTGAGTAAGGCGATACAAGAAAAACCCTGGCACGTTGAAGGAAGTAATAATGCCGAATGGGTATTGTTGGATTACGTACATGTAGTCGTTCATGTTTTTCAAAAACAAATAAGAGAATTTTATAATATTGAGGGATTGTGGGGAGATGCTACATCTTTAAAAATAGAAACATCAACTAAAAAAGAGGAAGCCTAATGGCAAAAGATCATAAAAAACCAGATTTAAAAAAACCAAAGTTTAACAGCTATTGGATTTACGCGGCGATTGTTGTCGTTTTTATAGGCTTAAATTTATTTGGCGGCGGGAGTTGGTCGCAGCCAAACAAAACAACACAGGGAGCGTTTGAAACCTTCCTGAGAGATGGTGATGTTGAAAAAGTTGAAATTATCAACCGAAAAGTAGCTAAAGTGTACCTTACTGCTGAAGCGAAAACCAAAGAAAAACATCTTAAAAAAAATAGAGGAACTGGTTTTTTAGCCAATGGAAATGAAGCCTCCTACCAGTTTGAGTTTGGAGATTTACAGAACTTCGAAAACAACCTGAACCTCATTAAATCAAACAATGACATCGCAACCACTGTTATTTACGAAACAGACAATAATGTGATGAGTGAAATTTTAATTTCCCTATTACCATTTGTGGTGATCATTGGAATTTGGATTTTCATCATGCGTAGAATGTCTGGTGGTGCTGGAGGGGGTGCTGGCGGACAGCTATTCAATATTGGAAAATCAAAAGCAAAACTATTTGACCAAAAAACAGATGTAAAAACGAGTTTTAAAGATGTTGCGGGGCAAGAAGGTGCAAAAGAAGAAGTCCAAGAAATTGTGGATTTCCTAAAAAAACCTGAAAAATATACTTCTCTTGGTGGAAAAATACCCAAAGGAGCCCTCTTAGTTGGTCTTCCAGGAACTGGTAAAACCTTGTTAGCTAAAGCAGTTGCGGGAGAAGCTAATGTTCCTTTCTTTTCATTGTCGGGCTCAGATTTTGTCGAAATGTTTGTTGGAGTGGGTGCATCTAGGGTTCGAGATTTATTTAAGCAGGCCAAAGAAAAATCACCCTCCATTATTTTTATTGATGAAATTGATGCCATCGGTCGAGCAAGAGGAAAAAATAATATGTCCGGATCGAATGATGAACGAGAAAATACACTGAATCAGCTATTAACAGAAATGGACGGTTTTGGATCAGATTCTAACGTAATTGTGCTTGCGGCAACTAACAGAGCGGATGTGTTGGATAAAGCCTTGATGAGAGCAGGAAGATTTGACAGACAGATATACATAGACCTACCTGATGTTAGAGAACGTAAAGAAATTTTTGAAGTTCACCTAAGACCTTTAAAAGTAGATCAACAATTAGATACCGATTTTCTATCCAAGCAAACTCCTGGTTTTTCTGGAGCAGACATCGCCAATGTTTGTAATGAAGCTGCTTTGATTGCAGCCCGAAAAGACAAAGAAATTGTAGAAAAACAAGATTTTTTAGATGCAGTCGACAGAATTGTTGGAGGGCTTGAAAAGAAAAATAAAATTATTACTCCTAAAGAAAAAGAAGCCATTGCCTACCATGAAGCTGGCCATGCTACGGTGAGTTGGATGTTGGAACATGCAGCACCTCTTGTAAAAGTAACGATTGTTCCTAGAGGTAAGTCGCTTGGTGCTGCCTGGTACTTGCCAGAAGAACGCCAATTGGTAAAGCCTGACCAGATGTTAGACGAAATGTGTGCCACCCTAGGAGGTAGAGCTGCTGAGCACGTTATTTTCAATGAAATTTCAACGGGTGCTTTAAACGATTTAGAGAAAGTAACAAAACAAGCGAGAGCAATGGTAACCATTTATGGTTTGAATGAAAAAGTGGGTAATTTGACCTACTACGATTCCTCTGGTCAAAATGAGTATGGCTTTACAAAACCCTACAGTGAAAAAACAGCTGAGCTCATTGATAAAGAAATTTCAAAAATTATTGAAGAGCAATACCAGAGAGCTATCCATCTTTTAATAGAACACAAAGATAAATTAACCGAACTCGCTAAAGTCCT
This sequence comes from Polaribacter sp., assembly GCA_018663625.1. GTDB lineage: Bacteria > Bacteroidota > Bacteroidia > Flavobacteriales > Flavobacteriaceae > Polaribacter. Next base: position 2,559 of record JABJPX010000032.1, read on the forward strand.
GTTG
>JABJPX010000033.1 GCA_018663625.1 Polaribacter sp.
GATTTGAGGATGTAAGGCAGCCAGTTCTTCACCTTGTTTGACCATTCCTTCATAATCTGTAGCAATTACTTCTGCAGAGACATCTCCTTCAACAGCCTCACAGATGTCCAAGTAGTGTTGTAAAATGTTTTCGGCTCCCGTAATACCTTCTTTGGCCATCAATGATGGATTGGTAGTCACACCATCCAATACACCAAGGGCTTGGGCTTCTTTAATTTGTTCGAGATTTGCTGTGTCTATAAAAAATTTCATGGTTCTTTAGTTTAATGAATTTTAGTTAAGTCTTTGTTTATCTGCAAGATATATCGAAAAACATCGTTGGTTCTTAGAGTTCGATATTTATGAATAACTTTTAAAGCTATACTTTCCAGAACCGTTCAATTTCTTCAAGGGATTTTCCTTTTGTTTCTGGGATATATTTATAGGTAACAATCATTATTATTACGATAAATGCAATAAAAATAAAATACGGTAGTGAACCGTTCCAAGTTGTACCATTATTTACTTCACTATCCATCACTATTGGAAAAGATTGTGACACCACATAGTTTGCCGCCCATTGAGCTGCTACAGCAACAGACATTGCTACGCTACGAATTTTATTTGGGAACATTTCTGAAAGCAAAACCCAAACAATAGGCCCCATAGATAGCGCAAATGAAGCTATGAAAATCAATACGCCTAATAATGATAAGAACCCAACAGATTGCTGCTGTAATGTAATCCCTAATAATAGAAATCCAACGATCATACCAATAGACCCAATGTATAATAAGGGCTTTCTTCCAAATTTATCTACGGTAAACATCGCAACAAATGTGAATATGAGATTCACAAAGGCTAATAGTATTTGTTGTACCAAAATATCTTCTTTACCAAAACCAAGTGCTTTTTCAAAAATATCGGCTCCATAATACAACACGGCATTTATACCTGTAAATTGTTGTAAGACAGAAAGAGCTGTTCCAATAACGATAATTCCAAGTATTAATTTTGAAAAGTAATTCACTTTATTAGTGCTCGTATTCGTGCTACTAGTTTTAAGAGAATTTTTTATAGCTTCTATTTCTTTATTTGCTTGGGCTACACCATGTATTTTTGTTAATATTTCTAATGCAGCAACATCATTCCCTTTAAGCGCTAACCATCTTGGGCTTTTAGGAACAAAAAACAACAATATAAAAAACAAGCAACTTGGAATTAGTTCTGACCAAAACATATATTTCCAGCCAAACTCAATATTCTCGGCTTCAGATAAATTATTTCCAATAAAATAGGTAGCCAAAAACACTACAAAAAAGCCAACAACTATAGCGAGTTGATAGTAGGTAACCATTTTTCCCCGTATATCACTAGGTGCAATTTCGGCAATGTACATCGGCGCATTCATGGATGCTATACCAATTCCTAATCCTCCAATAATTCTAAAGACCACCAATAAAGAAACAGACTCTGAAAAAATAACTGGTAAACCAGAACCATATGCTGACAAAGAAAACAATATAGCTGAAAGAATTAAAGAGTGCTTTCTGCCAAATTTTATACTCAGTGGACCTGCTCCAATGGCTCCAACGAGACAGCCTAATAAAGCACTTCCAACAACCCAACCTTTCATTGCTGAATCCAAATCAAAATGTTTGCTAAGGTAAAATTGAGCGCCATTAATGACACCAGTATCATAGCCAAACAACAATCCACCTAATGCAGATACTGCGGTTATTAATAATAAAAAAGTTTTTTTAGTCATGATTTTTGATTTTGCACTTTGCTTATTGATATTCAATTAAGAAAAATTGAGTTTGTTTTTTTTGAATTCCCAAACTTAAGGTTTTTTTTAAAGATATTGGTGGATGATGTTTTCAAATAACTCTTGTTTGCCGCTTTTTAGCGTTGGTTTGCCTTTTTCTTGTGCGAATTGATCCGTATTTCATCCATTTGAGCAACCCCAAGGTCGGTGTCCAAACTGCCGAGTATTCCGACGTTGGTTTCAGTTTTGTCAAACGAAAAAAATGAGTGTGTATTCGAGCCCAACATCAAAAAATCCAAACGATAAGTCTGCCGTAATTTCTGTCAGATAGGTGCTGATAGACCTCAAAGGACTCGCAATCTTTCGCAAAGAAGGGAACGCGTCTCCGAGAGGTGTTTCTGCTTTGAAAACAAGAGTTTCTGCATTGACAATCACCGACATTCTCGCAAAAGAAATCCATAGCTGGTGGTTGAAAAGGAAGAGATAAAAATACGAATCTTTCTTAGGTTGAAGCCAGTTTGACAACTGCTTTTTCAAACAATTCTTTCGGTCCTTCACAGACACTGCACTGGTAATCAGCTGGGAGGTCTTCGAAAGGTGTGTGCGGCTTTATGTTTGCTTTTTCGTCACCCAATCGGCTGTCGTAAATGGTCATGCATTCACTACATTGATAGACTTCTGATAGCATTGGAGTCTCTTTCTGTGTTTTTTTGCGGTTGTTCTTTTCTGTGTTGTCTCCCAAC
>JABJPX010000034.1 GCA_018663625.1 Polaribacter sp.
AGGAGATGAAGCTCCAGGATTCTATGGTGCAGCATTATACCCACAAATCGCAACTTCAGATTCATTTAAGATTGGGTTAAGAACAGAATACTTTGTAGAAGATGGAGATTTTGGAGCAATCGGAACTGGTGTAGAAGACTCTAGTGTATTTGCAACTACTTTAACAGGTAATTACACTATAGGTTCTTTAACAATCATTCCAGAATTAAGATTAGACTCTGCTTCTGAGGCAGCATTTGTAGGTGACAAAGCGTTAAGCTCTTTTGCTCTTGCTGCTGTATATTCTTTCTAATTAATTCTCTGAAAAAGAAAAAAGAAAAAAACCTACGAAGTTCAGACTTCGTAGGTCATCTAAAAAGAATTTTAAAACTAAATAAATATGAGCTTGTTTATAACAATAATTCAAGAAAAAGCCGCAACAACTGCAGAATTAGCAGCACAAGTTGCGCAAATAAATGGAGACATGGGAATGCTATGGATGCTAATTGCGGGAATCTTAGTTTTCTTTATGCAAGCCGGTTTTACTTTGGTAGAAGCTGGTATGACTCGATCTAAAAATGCAGTAAATATTGCAATGAAAAATATCCTAGACATTTGTGTAGGATCCCTTTCATATTGGCTAGTAGGATATTCTTTAATGTATGGAGACACTTCAAACGGATGGTTTTTCTGGAGCGGTTTATTCCAGGGAGAAGGAGCCGATTTATTCTTCCAGACAATGTTCGCAGCAACAACTGCTACAATAGTATCTGGAGCTATTGCAGGAAGAACAAAGTATTCTACATATATTATTTTCTCAATCGTAATGACAGCAATGATCTATCCAATAGCTGGTGGATGGGAATGGAACGGTGGATGGTTAAATGATCTTTCTATCATGCCTGCTAAATTTATTGACTTTGCTGGTTCTTCAATTGTTCACTCTGTAGGAGGATGGGCTGCATTAGTTGCTGCTTTTATGGTTGGTCCAAGAATTGGAAAATATGTAAACGGAAAAGTTATGCCTATACCTGGCCATAACCAAATATTAGCAACTTTAGGAGTATTTATCCTTTGGTTAGGTTGGTTTGGATTTAATGGTGGCTCTCAATTAGCATGGGGAGGTGCTGATGCAATTGGCGCATCTAATGTTGTATTGATTACAAATTTAGCAGCAGCAGCAGGTGGACTTGGTGCACTAATAACTACTTGGATTTGGTACGGAAAACCAAACTTAGCACAAACTTTAAATGGTGCTTTGGCTGGATTAGTTAGTATAACTGCTGGATGTGGAAATATGACAGCTGGAGGAGCTGTACTCGCAGGTTTAATTGGAGGTATTATTGTTGTATTCTCTATTGAATTTATAGAAAAAAAATTAAAAATTGATGATGCTATTGGAGCCGCTTCTGTTCACGGTGTTGCCGGTGCTTGGGGTACTTTAGTAATTGGACTCTGGGGTGTAGATGGAGATACTGCTATTGGTTTATTCAATGGTGGCGATGCTTCTCAATTAGGTGCACAAGCAATCGGAGTTTTAGCATATGCAGCATGGGCAGTTCTTTTATCTTTTGTTGTTTTAGGAGTACTAAAGGCTACAATTGGATTGCGTGTTAATAAAGATGTAGAAATTGAAGGCTTAGATATTTCTGAACATGGTTCTATTGCATATCCAGGAAAAAGAGAAAGAGAAATTGAAGGTGATAAGTAAAAGAATTTACATTAAAAAATAATTATTTTTAACAAACCTGTGAAATTTAATTTTTACAGGTTTATTCTAGTTTTATGAATATAACAAAATTAATCCTATGGATTGTAGTTCTTTAATTTTTAATATCTTTTTTTTATATTCATCGTAAAAATATTTTCAAAAGTTGTTTTTTGTTAAATTATTTTAAGATTATGGACTACTTTTACCAGATTATAAAGAAAATAAGGAAAAATACTACCATATAAATATTTAAATTCTAACATAAATAAATCATTACCTCTAAAAATTGAAGGTTTAATTTACAGATTATAATCACCTTATTCTAAAACAATTTAATTTAAAATATCATGAAAAAAATCGAAGCGATTATCAGAAAATCGAAATTCAGCACCGTGCGAGACGCACTGCATGAAGTAGGTGTTAACTTCTTTTCTTATTGGGATGTTACTGGTTTAGGTAACGAACAAGAAGGACATGTCTACAGAGGAGTTAGCTATAGCACAAGTGACATTCAAAGAAGATACATCTCAATAGTTGTTAATGATGACTTTGAAGCCGTTACCATAAAAACCATCATAGATGCTGCAGGAACAGGAAATGTTGGAGATGGGAAAATTTTTGTAAGTGACATCAAAGAAGCTTACAGAATTAGAACGGGCGAAAAAGGCGGAGAAACATTAAACTAAACTTTTACAAAATTAAATTATGGAATTACTTACAATTAATAATTTATGGATGATGCTGTGTACAGCACTGGTTTTCTTTATGCATTTAGGATTCGCTTTTTTAGAAATCGGATTGACAAGACAAAAAAACACCATCAATATCTTATTCAAGAATATTTTTATCATTACTGTTGGACTATTATTATATGCCTTAGTTGGATTTAACCTAATGTACCCAACATGGGGAGCAAACGCTTCTGGCTATTTAGGTGATTTTATTTTCGGAATTTCGGCACCATTAAAAGACGGAGTTTTAGATTTAGCTTACAATGAAGGATATACATTCTGGACCGATTTCTTATTTCAAGGAATGTTTGCAGCAACCGCAGCAACGATTGTTTCAGGAGCTGTTGCCGAAAGAATGAAAATCTTACCTTTTATGATTTTTACGATTCTATATGTAGGATTCGCATATCCAATCGCTGGCTCATGGAAATGGGGAGGTGGATTTTTAGACCAATTAGATACTCCTTTTTATGATTTTGCAGGGTCTACTTTAGTGCACTCTGTAGGAGGATGGGCTGCCTTAGTGGCAGTATGCTTACTCGGTTCTCGAATTGGTAAATTTAAGAACGGGAAAATACAAGCAATTCCTGGTCATAATATCCCACTAGCCACTGCTGGAGTTTTAATCCTTTGGTTAGGATGGTTCGGATTCAATGGAGGTTCTGTATTATCAGCAGATCCAGGATTAACTTCATTAACCTTGGTTACAACTTGTTTAGCTGCAGCTGCAGGTGGTGTTATTGCTTCATTGGTTTCTACAATTATGTACAAAAACTTAGATTTAACCATGTTCTTAAACGGTATCCTTGGTGGTTTGGTTGCCATTACAGCAGGTGCAGATCAAATGTCTCCAACCGATGCCATTTTAATTGGTGGAATTGCTGGTGCATTCATTGTATTTGCAGTAAGTTTAATTGACAAATTAAAATTAGATGATCCTGTTGGAGCCATAGCAGTTCACTTAGTATGTGGAATTTGGGGAACCTTAGCTGTTGGTATTTTCGGAAACCTTGCCAGCGGATCACAATTTTTAAGTCAATTATTTGGAGTTTCAGTATATGCAATCTTTTGCATCATCACTTCCTTTATCATTATTTTCACCTTAAAGAAAACAATCGGTATTCGAGTGAGTGAGAAAGAAGAATTAGAAGGATTGGATGCTCATGAACACGGAATGGACGCATATCCAGACTTTAGATTGAACGAACACTAAAACTTTTCTTAAAATAAATACTACAAACCTGCAAAATAAATTTTGCAGGTTTTTTTGTACTTTTTATGAATTTCACAATATAAAAAGCACATTTTATGATTATTACATTTTTCCAATCATTTTTTTATTCTCATCATAAAAACAAAATCAAAATAGTTAAATAATTGAATTATATTTAATAAAAATACTAATTTTACACAAATAATTCAATTAAATGAAAGAACAAGGCCTCTACTTACCAGAATTCGAAACCGCCAACTGTGGTGCCGGTTTTATCTGTAATCTTCAAGGAAAGAAATCAAATAAAATTATTCATAATGCACTAGAAATTCTTGTAAAGCTAGAACATAGAGGCGCTGTTAGTTCCGATGGGAGAACAGGAGATGGAGCTGGAATTTTAATTGACATTCCACATGATTTCTTTAAACGTGTCTGCAACTTCGACCTTCCAGCACCAAAGCAATATGCCGTTGGAATGGTTTTTTTACCAAGAAGTTCCAATCAAAGTAATTTTTGTGTCGCTGCTTTCGAAGACGAAATCAAAAAACAAGGTTTGCGTATTATTGGCTGGAGAGATGTTCCAGTAGATACTTCTAGCATTGGTGAAATTGCTGCAAAATCAGAACCCAAAATAAAACAACTTTTTGTTGACAAAAATGATCAAGAACTATCCGACTTAGCATTCAATGCCAAGTTATTTGCTGCAAGAAAAATCGCAGAACATATCATCTCAAAATCTAAATTATCACAAAGTGATTATTTCTATTTACCAAGTTTTTCAACCACAACCCTCATTTACAAAGGACTTTTAATTCCTGAAGATATTGGGCGTTACTACAAAGATTTAAAAGAAGAAGATGTAGTGACAAGATTGGCATTGGTTCACCAACGCTTCTCCACCAATACATTTCCAGCTTGGAGTTTAGCACAACCTTTTAGATATATGTGCCACAACGGAGAAATCAATACGCTTCGTGGAAACGTGAATCGAATGAAAGCGCGAGAAGAAATCATGAAGAGTGATTTATTTGGTGAAGACATCAAAAAAATATTTCCAATTGTTAGTGACGGACAGTCCGATTCTGCTTCCATGGATTTGGTCGTAGAACTGTTGTTAATGACGGGAAGATCTTTACCAGAAGTAATGATGATGTTAGTTCCTGAAGCATGGGAGAAACACCAAACCATGTCGGAAGACAAAAAAGCATTCTACGAGTACAACTCTTGTATTATGGAACCTTGGGATGGTCCTGCTTCTGTTCCCTTTACAGATGGAAATTATATTGGAGCATTGTTAGACCGAAACGGACTAAGACCTTCAAGATATACCGTTACCAAAGACGGATTTGTGATCATGTCCTCTGAAATTGGTGTGGTAGATGTACAACCCGAAAACGTAAAAAGCCATGGTCGTTTAGAGCCAGGAAAAATGTTTTTGGTAGACATGAATGCTGGTAGAATTATTGAAGATGAAGAAATAAAAAATGAAATTGTTTCTCAAAAACCCTATAAAGAATGGGTAGATACCCATACACTTCCTCTTTCTGAAGTACCTTATACAAATAATACTTGTCCAATTGAAGCAACAAAATACGACACTCGTTTGCGTGTTTTTGGGTATACCTTAGAAGACATTTCTACGGTAATCAATCCAATGGCAACACAATCCAAAGAAGCTTTAGGTTCTATGGGAATCGATACGCCACTGGCCGTGCTTTCAGACAAACCTCAACTGCTCTACAACTATTTCAAACAACTCTTTGCACAAGTTACTAATCCACCTTTAGACGGAATTCGTGAAGAAATTATTACCGATATTAGTTTGGCAATTGGTGGAGATCGCAATATTTTTGATATCATTCCAGAACAAGCAAAAAAATTACGCATTCAAAATCCAGTCATTTCTAATGACGATTTAGACAAACTTAAAAATTTAGCGCACCCCGACTTTAAATCGGCTGTTATTCCAATGTTATACCCTATTTCAAAAGGTGTTAACGGATTGGAAAAAGCGTTGGATGATATCTTAGTTGCTTGTGAAATGGCCATTTTTGAAGGTGCCAATATCATTATTCTTTCCGACAGAGGGGTAGACGAAGACAACGCTCCGATACCTGCATTAATGGCGTGTTCTTATGTGAATCACTCCTTAAATAAAAAACAAAAAAGATCGAAGTTCGGAATTGTAATCGAGTCTGCAGAACCAAGAGAACCGCATCATTTTGCAACCCTATTTGGTTATGGAGCCAGTGCAATTAATCCTTACTTAGTAAACGAAATTATTCGTGACCAAGTAAAAACAAACGTAATCAAAGGAATAGATGCCGAAGTAGCTGTTAAAAACTACAACAAGGCGATTGGAAAAGGAATTCTGAAGATTATGAATAAAATTGGAATTTCTACACTCCACTCTTATCGTGCTTCTCAAATTTTTGAAGCTTTAGGATTAAAGAAAGCTTTTGTTGGAAAATACTTTCCAAACACACCTACTAGAATTGGCGGAATTGGATTGGTAGTTTTAGACAAAGACATTCAAAAAAGATTTCAAAAAGCATTTAAATTAGAAGGTTTCGAGGATGCACTTCCTTTAGAAATTGGTGGTGAATATCGTTGGAGAAGAAATGGCGAAAAGCACATGTTCAACCCAACTACCGTCTCCAAATTGCAAGAAGCTGTGCGTCAGAAAAATGTAGACAGCTATCAAATTTATGCAGATGAAATCAACAATCAGAATAAAAACTTAATGACTTTAAGAGGTTTGTTTGAATTCAACAACCTCGACCCAATATCTATAGAAGAAGTAGAGCCTTGGACAGAAATCGTAAAGCGATTTAAAACAGGTGCCATGTCATATGGATCTATCAGTCAAGAAGCCCATGAAAACTTAGCTGTTGCAATGAACCGTATTGGCGGAAAAAGCAACTCTGGTGAAGGTGGGGAACATAAAGACCGTTTCTCAAAAGAAAAAAATGGAGACTGGAAAAACAGTGCCATCAAGCAAGTTGCCTCTGGAAGATTTGGAGTTACGAGTAACTACTTAACAAGTGCCAAAGAGATTCAAATTAAAATGGCGCAAGGTGCAAAACCAGGTGAAGGAGGACAATTACCGGGAGAAAAAGTATTGCCTTGGATTGCTGAAGTTCGGAATTCAACACCATATGTAGGGTTAATTTCACCTCCACCGCATCACGATATTTATTCGATTGAAGATTTAGCACAGCTTATTTTCGATTTAAAAAATGCCAATCGAGAAGCACGAATCAATGTAAAATTAGTTTCAAAAGTAGGAGTCGGAACCATTGCTGCTGGTGTAGCAAAAGCAAAAGCAGATGTCATTCTTATTTCTGGTTTTGATGGTGGAACTGGAGCCTCTCCCCTTACCTCGCTAAAACATGCAGGTTTGCCTTGGGAATTAGGGTTGGCAGAAGCACAGCAAACATTAGTAATGAACAACCTAAGAGGTAGAGTCTCTTTAGAGTGTGATGGTCAATTAAAAACAGGTAGAGATGTTGCGATTGCAGCTTTACTAGGTGCTGAAGAGTTTGGATTTGCAACTGCACCGCTTGTTGCATCAGGGTGCATCATGATGCGTGCATGTCACTTAAACACTTGTCCTGTTGGAATTGCAACGCAAGACCCTGAACTTCGTAAGAATTTCAAAGGAACTCCAGAGCACGTGATCAACTTCATGTACTTTGTTGCAGAAGAACTTAGACAAATCATGGCGAGTCTCGGTTTTAGAACCTTGAAAGAAATGGTAGGGCAAACCCATAAAATAAATGCAAAGAATGCCGTTAAGCATTACAAAGCAAAAGGAATTGAAATTGCTTCTATCTTACACCAACCGGAAAGTGAAGCAACCACAACCCTTTCAAATTCAGAAAAACAAAATCACAATTTAGAAAATGTATTGGACATGCAGATTCTGAACGATGCAAAATCAGCAATCGTCAATAAAAAAACGGTCAACCTATCATATCCAATTCAAAATACAGATCGAACATTAGGAGCAATTATTAGTAACGAGATCTCTAAAATACATGGCGAAGATGGTTTACCAGAAGATACTTTGTCTTTAAATTTTCAAGGATCTGCTGGACAAAGTTTTGGTGCTTTTTCTACCAAAGGAATTACATTAAAACTAGAAGGAGAAGCCAATGACTATTTAGGAAAAGGATTGTCAGGTGCCAAAATAATTGTAAAAAAACCCAAAGAAGCAACCTTTGTCGCTGAAGACAATGTGATTGTTGGAAACGTTTGTTTCTATGGCGCTATTAAAGGAGAAGCGTATATCAACGGAATTGCAGGAGAACGTTTTGCAGTAAGAAATTCGGGGATTACAACCGTTGTAGAAGGCGTTGGAGATCATGGATGTGAATACATGACCGGCGGAAAAGTGGTTGTTTTAGGGAAAACAGGACGAAATTTTGCCGCTGGAATGAGTGGTGGTATTGCGTATGTGTATAACAAAAATAACGAATTCTCTGACTATTTATGTAATTTAGAAATGATTGATTTGGACACTTTAGTTGCTGCAGACTTTGAGGAACTGAAAGAGGACATCACCCAACATTATGAATATACAGAAAGTACTTTAGCCGAAAAATTACTTCAAAATTGGGAAACCGAGAAGTTGAACTTCATTAAAGTATTTCCAAAAGATTACAAGAAAGCATTGGAGAGAATTGCAAGAGAGGCACGCACAGAAAAATTAACAGCTTAATCAGGAAACATGGGAAAAATAGGAGGATTTAAAGAATTCAAAAGACAGAACGAAACAAATTTAGCTGTAAAATCACGTGTTGAAAATTACAAGGAATTTACTATACCCTTGCCAGAAAAAGAGCTGAAAAAACAAGGATCTCGCTGTATGGATTGCGGAATTCCGTTTTGCCACAGTGGATGTCCATTAGGAAACTTAATTCCTGATTTTAATGACATGGTACACAAGGGAGAATGGCAAAAGGCCTCTGATATTTTACATGCCACCAACAACTTCCCAGAATTTACAGGAAGACTGTGTCCTGCTCCTTGTGAGCAAGCCTGTGTCTTAGGAATTATAGACAGCCCTGTAGCCATTGAAGATATTGAAAAAAGTATTGTAGAAAAAGCCTTTGAAAATGGGTGGATTCAACCCATCTTACCAAAACACAGAACTGGAAAGACGGTTGCGGTTATTGGCTCTGGACCTGCAGGTTTGGCTACTGCACAACAATTAAATAGAGCGGGTCATAGTGTAACTGTTTTTGAAAGAGATGATGAAATAGGTGGTTTATTAAGATATGGAATTCCGAATTTTAAATTGGAGAAAGAAATCATCGACAGAAGAATTCATATTCTAGAGAAAGAAGGGATTATTTTTAAAACCAATGTAAATGTTGGTGGGAATTATGACTTGAAAAATCTAGACTATTTTGATGCGATCGTGCTTTGTGGTGGAGCTACTAAAAAAAGAGCATTGCCTATTGAGGGAGCAGATGCTAAAGGCGTAGTGCAAGCGATGGATTTCTTAAAACAACAAACAAAACAATTATTCAATAAAGAAATTGAAGGTACCCTTTTATCGGCAAAAGATAAAAATGTGATTGTCATTGGTGGTGGAGATACAGGTTCTGACTGTGTGGGAACTTCCAACAGACAAGGCGCAAAATCGGTCACCAACTTCGAGATTATGGAAAAACCACCAGAATTGAGAAGCGAAAAAACGCCTTGGCCTTTTTGGCCATTGCAAATGAAAACAAGCTCTTCACACGAAGAGGGTTGTGATCGTAATTGGTTGATTAACACCAAAGAATTCATTAAAAATGCGAAAAATGAATTGATCGCTATTAAAACCGTGGAAGTATCTTGGACTTTTAAGCCAGGAGAGCGACCTATTTTAAATGAAAAACCAGATTCTGAAAAAATATGGCCGTGTGATTTGGTCTTATTGGCTTTAGGTTTTACGGGACCTGAGACTTCGTTGAGCGAACAACTTGGCTTGGAACTCGATACAAGAAATAATTACAAAGCAAAAAAATACCAAACGAATGTACCGCATGTATTTACTGCCGGAGACATGAGAAGAGGACAATCTTTAATCGTTTGGGCCATTTCTGAAGGGAGAGAAGCTGCCAAAGAAATAGACACCTATTTAACTTCTGAATCGTTCTTGTCCTCAAAAGGAAAAGGAGATTTACTTTCTGCGAATTAACAACACGCAACACATCCAAAAAAACCACTCAATTTGAGTGGTTTTTTTATTTTGTGGAGAAGATGGGACTCGAACCCACGACCTCTTGACTGCCAGTCAAGCACTCTAGCCAACTGAGCTACATCCCCTATTATTTTCGCTAAAGTAGTCAATAAATGAATACATCGTGTCAGATATATCTCAATAAAATATAACCCCAAAATAATATTAAGCTGCTTTTGCATATAGATAATAGAAATAAAAAAACCGAGCCAAGGCTCGGTTTTAAATAGGTAATAAAATTGGGTTTTATAAAATACTAAAACTATAGTTTTACTTCGGTAGGATTGTCAGATAGCAAGGCAAAAAACTTGTCTAGGTTAGGAAGAATTACAACACGAGTTCTTCTGTTTTTCGCTCTGTTTTTGTAGGAGTTATTTTCAACCAAAGGCACCGTAGCACCTCTACCAGCAGCAATCAATCTGCTTCCATCTACTTTGTACTTACTTTCTAAAATACGTACAATAGACGTCGCTCTTTTTACACTTAGATCCCAGTTGTCTTGCACAACGTCGTTACTAATTGTTCTTGAATCGGTGTGTCCTTCAATCATCACTTCCATGCTTGGTTCTGAATTGATAACCCCTGCCAATTTTTTCAATAAGGCATGAGCGCCTCTTTTAATTTTGAAGCTTGCGGTATTGAATAACAACTTGTCTGAAATTGAAATCATCACCACCGTTTGATTGATATTGATGTCAATGGCATTCGATCCTTTCAAATCTGAAGCAGCTATTGATTTTTTCAAATTGTAAGCCACTGCAAGGTTCAAAGAATCTTTCAAAGTTTTAGCATCTGCTAAAATTGAAGGGTCCACTTTTGCCAAGGTTGCATTCAACAAAGCTCTTGTTTTGGTAGAAATAACGGCTGTATTTCCAACCATATCTAACTTCACATCGTTTTCGTTCTGCAACGTAACATTGTCCCCTTTTAAAGCGTTAATTTTTTTGTAATAATTGGCAACACGGTCTTCAATCTTTGCAAACTTTGCTTCCAAACCTTCTTTTTCTAGGGTTGTTTTTTGAAGCGTGCTTCGGGTATCATTGTACTTCTGTTCTAAAGAAACATAGTCTTTTTTTGAAACACAAGAAGAAAGTGCTAACAAAACAATTGCAGTAGGTAAAATTAATTTGTTCATTTCGTGGGGGGGGGGATTGTTTTTGGTTTTAAGATTTATTTTAATGATTGTAAACTCTTATGAATGGTTGCAATTTTTGCCAAAGTATCGGCTTCTTTTTTACGTTCTACTGCCAATACCGCTTCTGGTGCATTGTTCACAAAACGTTCATTCGATAGCTTTTTCTGGATTCCGAAAAGGAACCCTTCAGCTCTTTTTAATTCTTTGTTTAATTTTTCTTGCTCTTCTTCGACATTGATATTGTCCATAGAAATCGGAATAAAATATTCGTTCGATTTTACTCTAAACGACGCTCCGTCTACTTTTTCAGAAACTGTTGCTATGCTTGATGTGTTTGTTAATTTCTGAATGACTGCATCAAACCCTTTTGCATTCTGTTCGTTTTCAACCACAAATAATTCGATGGCATCTCGAAACGGAATGTTTTTGTCTTTTCGAATGGTTCTAATTCCTGAAACCACTTGGGTTGCTATCTCGAAATCAGCAATAATTTTTGTATCAAAATCTTTCACTGCTGGATACTTAGCAATAATCAAGGCTTCCTCTGGAGTTCTTTCAGCAATATATTGCCAAATTTCTTCCGATAAGAAGGGCATGAATGGGTGCAATACTTTCAAATTGTTTTCTAAAATTCCAATGATCGCCGCAAATGTTTTTGCGTCAATTGGCTGCTGATATGCAGGCTTCACAATCTCTAACAACCAAGAAGAAAAATCATCGGTAATGAGTTTATAAATCGCCATTAAAGCATCTGACAAACGGTATTTAGAGAAATGATCTTCTATTTCTGCTAGTGCTTTCTGAAACTTTGCTTCGTACCAAGTCAATCCTGTAATGGCGGTTGCTGGTTGTGGTATGCTAGCATCTACCTCCCATCCTTTGATCAATCGGAAGGCATTCCAAATTTTATTGGCAAATTGTTTTCCTTGCTGACATAGGTCTTCATCAAACATGAGGTCGTTTCCGGCAGCAGAACTGAGTAACAAACCTACACGCACACCATCGGCTCCGTATTGTTCAATCAACTTTAAGGCATCTGGAGAATTCCCTAAAGATTTCGACATTTTACGTCGTTGTTTGTCACGCACCAATCCTGTTAGATAAACATTCTGAAATGGTTTTTCGTCTTTATATTCATATCCAGCAATCACCATTCTTGCTACCCAGAAAAACAAAATATCTGGTCCGGTAACTAAATCGTTGGTTGGATAATAGTATTTAATTTCTTCATTTTCTGGATTTCGGATTCCGTCAAAAACAGACATCGGCCACAACCAAGAAGAGAACCAAGTATCTAAGGCATCTTCATCTTGTCTTAAATCGGAAGCCAACAATGCTGGGTTTTGCGTTTTCTCTATTGCCAATAACAAGGCAGCATCTCTGGTTTCTGCGACTACAAAATCTTCTTTTCCATCTCCATAGAAAAAAGCTGGAATTTGTTGTCCCCACCACAATTGACGAGAAATATTCCAATCGCGAATGTTCTCCATCCAATGACGGTAGGTATTTTCGAATTTCTTTGGATATAAATTAATTTCTGAATCTTCTCCTAAAACCGCTTTTATCGCTGGTTTTACCAAGTCTTCCATCTTCAAAAACCATTGATCTGACAAACGAGGTTCAATGACCGACTTAGTTCTCTCAGAGGTACCTACTTTATTTGTGTGAATTTCAGTTTTCACCAAAACTCCTTTTTCAGTCAATTCTTTTGCGATTTCTTCTCGAACTACAAAACGATCTTTTCCTTCATAATGGAGGCCAAAAGAATTTAAAGAGGCATCGTCATTAAAAATATCAATAACTTCTAATTTGTGCTTTTCTCCTAAAGCTTTGTCATTTTCATCGTGAGCTGGCGTTACCTTCAAGCAACCTGTTCCAAATTCGATGTCTACATAACTATCTTCTATAATCGGAATTACACGTCCACTAAGGGGTACAATGGCTTTCTTTCCTTTTAAATGCGTAAAACGTGGATCTTCTGGATTGATACAAATAGCGGTATCACCAAAAATAGTTTCAGGTCGTGTAGTTGCAATGGTTAGGGTGTCATCAGAACCTTCGACGTTATAGGTTAAATAGTATAAGTTCCCTTGGCGTTCTTCATGGATTACTTCCTCATCTGACAAAGTAGTTTTTGCTTCTGGATCCCAATTGACCATTCGGTATCCACGGTAAATCAATCCTTTGTTGTAAAGATCAACGAAAACTTTAATCACAGATTCAGACATTTCTGGATCCATAGTAAATGCGGTACGTTCCCAATCACAGGAAGCGCCTAATTTTTTTAATTGCTCTAATATAATTCCTCCATATTGATGCTTCCACTCAAAAGCATGCGCAATGAACTCTTCGCGCGTTAAATCGCTTTTTTCAATTCCTTGTTCTTTTAATCTTGCGACAACTTTTGCTTCAGTTGCTATGGATGCATGGTCTGTTCCCGGAACCCAACACGCATTTTTACCCAACAACCGAGCACGTCTAATTAATACATCTTGAATGGTATTGTTCAACATATGCCCCATATGTAAAACTCCAGTGACATTGGGTGGCGGAATTACAATGGTATAAGGTTCTCTTTCGTCTGGTGTAGAATGAAAATAATCATGCTGCATCCAGTACTCGTACCACTTGTCTTCTACCTGGCTGGCATCATATTTAGATGGAATTGTCATACTTTGGGCTAATTTTTAAAATATAGGTCGCAAAAATACAATTATCTACTTTCAGGAGAAAATTAGTCATTGATTTTTTAAAACAAAATTTTTGTTATAATTTTACTACTTAAACCTATACCATGAAAAGCTTTCTGCTATTTTTCGCCTTCGTTTTTGTTTCACTTTCAATGCATGCACAAGAATTTAAATTTGAGAAAGAAACAATTGACTATGGTACGGTTGCAAAAAAATCAGATGGCACGCGTATTTTTTCATTTACAAATATAGGTACTGCACCCATCGTTATCAAAAGGATACAATCTACTTGTGGTTGTACGGTTCCTGAAAAACCAGAAGCACCAATTATGCCTGGAACAAAGGGAGAAATAAAAGTGTCTTACGATACGAATAAGCCTGGAAGGTTTAACAAACAGATCATTATTTTTTCGAATGCGAAACAAACTCGAAAAGTAATTCGAGTAAAAGGGTATGTTGCTTCTGAAGTTTCTTTTGAAAAGGAGAAAAGCATATTGTCCGACAATTAAACTCTTTTCTTTAGTTTGAATTGAAATTTTAGAATTTCCATACCTCTACGAATCGTTAATCTTATCTTTTTACCATCTTTTGATTGCAACTTATTTATTAGTTCACCAATGGACAAATCATGCACTGTACTTCCATTTATTTTCAGTAAAATATCATCTGGATAAATCCCTGCTTGCCCAGCTGGAGAATTCTTTAATACTTTAGAAATGCGATAAGAGGGCTTGAACTTAAATCGGTAACTCGCCGAAAATGTAATGGTATTGTTATTGTTTTCGAGACTGTTATTTTGTCCTGAGTAGCTAATTACTTTTTCTGGATTCATTTCTTTTACTAATTCTTCTCCATTATACACAATATCCAAACCACTCATATTGTATTCAAAGCCTCCTGAGAGCGCAGCACATTTTCTCAATATCAATTTTTTATTTGGATAATCAATCCAGACTTTAAATCGCTTTAAAATATTACTTCCAATACTCCCATTTCTGGTCTCAAATTTCCTTGCTTGTAGGGTAGAAATGGTATCTAAAAAAGATACTGTGGGTTGGAGTAGTTCAAATTTACCGATTTTAACTTTTGGAATCCGAGCTCTATTTCCATAGATTATTCCGCTTAAACCTTCTCCTAAGATATCATTGTAATGCCGAAGAGGAGTCTTAATATTTTCATAGGATTCCTCAAACAACCAAAGCGCATCACTTCCGCCAGTGTCTATTAACATTTTTACGGAGGTCATTTCATTTCCAATCGTATCTAATTGAACAGCTGCATCAACATAGGGTTTATTCCTATAAAACGCAATGGGGAATTCTTCGCATTTTTTGCACTTCTTGTATTGAAAATCCCTCGGATTGTACAGTATTATTTTTTTTGTTTTGTAATTGATTTTGGCAATGACATCTTTCAACAAGCTATAGCCGATAATACCATGTATGGTCGTCCCCATTTTTCCTGAGAGTTCAAATTGGTCTTTTAAAATCACATAAATGGTTTCATTGCTATTCTTCAGACCGCCAACTTTTAATTCGTTTTTTTGAGAAATTAATGCATCGATTGCTTTTCCTTTCCCCAATCCTTGTAAAGATGTTTTTTTTACATTTTTCAACCCCAAACTATCGTTTTCAGAAAGGCTAAATAAGATGGTTTTGTCAACGCCTGTATCTAAGATAAAAGACAACTTCGTGTTATTCACCTCAACTGGAATCACTATGATATTGTTAATTAATTGAAACGAGAGTTTCTGAGAGTTTCGATGTTCATTGGGAAACTGAAATCTTGATTGTCCAAAAACAATATTGCTATTATTGAAGACTAAAAATAGTATGATTGTTAATTTTTTAATAAGCGTTTGTATTTGAGTGAATATGAAAGATACAACAAGAAAATATCATCCATTCTATGTTTTCAGGTTTTAACAGATAAAGAAACTATAATTTCAGTTTCAATATAAAAAATATTTCGCAAATTTGTAATCTCAAATACCATATCAAAAATTATGCCTACAATCTCTCAGAAAGGAAATAAAATGCCAGAGTCACCCATTAGAAAATTGGTGCCTTACGCAGAAGACGCTAAGAAAAGAGGCGTCAGTGTTTTTCACTTAAATATTGGTCAACCCGATATTAAGACCCCACAGATTGCTTTAGATGCTGTAAAAAACAATACCCTTGAGACACTGGCTTATGCGCGTTCGGAAGGTTCTGAATCCTATAGAGCTAAATTGGCAAACTATTATGTAGCACATAATATTTCGGTTGAAGCAAATGATATTGTTGTTACAACAGGGGGCTCTGAGGCCTTACTTTTTACCATCGGGAGTATTACAGATCCGGGAGATGAAATTATAATTCCAGAACCTTTTTATGCAAATTACAACGGTTTTTCTACCGCATCGGGTGTAACTGTAGTCCCTGTAATTTCTAAAATTGAAGATAATTTTGCTTTGCCAAAAATTGAAGATTTTGAGAAGCTAATTACAAAAAAAACAAAAGCAATCTTAATCTGTAATCCAGGGAATCCATCAGGATACTTGTATTCAGAAGCAGAAATAGAAAAGTTAAAGCAGATCGTTTTAAAACATGATTTGTATTTAATTGCCGATGAAGTTTATAGAGAGTTTACCTATGACGGATTGAAACATACCTCAGTACTTTCTTTGGAAGGATTAGATGAACACGCAATTGTAATAGATTCGGTATCGAAACGATATAGTATGTGTGGCGCAAGAATTGGTTGCATTGTTTCAAAAAATAAGCAATTTATTGCCACAGCGATTAAATTTGCACAAGCAAGACTAAGTCCACCTACTTATGCCTTAATTGCCAGTGAAGCAGCTTTAGACACTCCTCAAAGTTATTTTGATGAAGTAATTGAAGAGTATGTCGAAAGAAGAAATACGTTAATTTCTGAATTGGAAAAGCTTAACGGTGTAAAAGTAGCAAACCCGAAAGGAGCTTTTTATTGTGTTGCTGAATTGCCGGTAAAAGATGCAGATCATTTTGCTCAATGGATGTTAGAAGCATTCGAATCCAAAAAAGAAACAGTAATGATTGCGCCTGCAAGCGGATTTTACTCAACACCTGGTGAAGGAAAAAATCAAGTTAGAATCGCCTATGTTTTAAATCAGAAAGATTTAATTCGTTCAGTTGAAATTTTAAAAGAAGCCTTAAAACAATATCCAAGTTAATTGACTATTCAAGAAAACATATCGTTGAAAGCATACAACACTTTTGGTATTGATGTAAAAGCCAGACGCTTTGTTTCGATTACTTCTTTTTATGAATTGCAGCAACTTTTAAAAATAGAAAAAGATTTTTTCTTAATTTCTGGTGGAAGCAATATGCTTTTAACTAAAGACATTGATAGACTTGTTGTTCATATTGATATCAAAGGAACTTCCATAGATCGTGAAGAAGAATATGCTGTTTATATAACGGTAAATGCCGGCGAAAACTGGCATGAATTTGTGCTATGGTGTATTGCTGAAAATTATGGAGGCCTCGAAAACTTATCGTTAATTCCTGGAAATGTTGGTACCTGTCCAATTCAAAATATTGGTGCTTACGGCGTAGAAGTAAAAGACACCATCACAAAGGTGGAGGCATTAGAGATTGAAACAAATAAATTGGTTTCTTTTTCAAACGAAGCCTGTAATTTTGGATATCGAAATTCAATTTTTAAAAATGAAGTGAAAGGAAAATACATCTTGACTTCCGTTTCTTTTAAGTTAACCACAAAAAAGCATCAATTAACAACCTCTTATGGGGCTATTGAAAATGAATTGGCTCTTCATAAAATTAAAACTCCAACATTAAAAAATATTTCTGATGCCGTCATTTCCATTAGAAAATCTAAATTACCCGACCCTAAAGAAATTGGCAATAGTGGTAGTTTCTTTAAAAATCCTGTAATTTCTAAAATGCAGTTTCTAAGACTGCAAAAAGAAAATCCAACAATTCCAAACTATCCCGTTTCTGAAACCGAAATCAAAGTTCCAGCTGGATGGCTAGTAGAACAAAGTGGATTTAAAGGAAAACGTTATGGAGATGCTGGCGTACACGAAAAGCAAGCCTTGGTTTTAGTAAATTATGGAAAAGCAACTGGTAATGAGGTTTTTCAACTTGCTGAAAAAATTCAGAAAACAGTACTTGAAAAGTTCAGAATTCCTCTAGAAATTGAAGTGAATGTAATTGCTTAAGAAGATTTAGAGCTCTTGCTTTAAGGTTTTTTTATTACGTTTAAGTCGCAAAATATCGAGCCCTAACATACCGTTATAAGCATCTTTAATTCGTCCTTTTGCATCTACTAATACAAAATTTTCTATGTGTATAAATTCACTTTCATCTTTTTTTTAAAAATCTTCATCTGTAAAATAAGAGGTTCTTACAATGTTGTAAATACGATCTCTATCTCCAGTTATTGAATGCCATTTGGGAAATCTGAAGTTCTAAAAGTTACTTTCTGACTTTCTGGTGAAGAATTTATTGCTTTAAAAATTAGAGCTATTTTTTCTTTATTTTCTAAATTGATTCCGGGATGGTTGATTTCTAAAAAATAAGGTGTCATTTCGATATCTAAAAATTGACCAAAAAAAACTTGGTTTACTGTACAATATTTTTTTATGAATTCTTCTTCATTCAATAGGTAGTTCTCTGCATTTAGAAATTACAAAAAAAAGCAGGAATTAAAAGTTAAAACGATAGATTTTGTATCTTTGCAATAGAATCATACACTATGAAATTACTACTACTTACCCTCGGATTATTAGGACTTGGAGTTGCTGGAATTGCTATTAAAATTTGGGCAAAAAAAGACGGTGAATTTGCAGGAACCTGTGCAAGCCAAAACCCAATGTTAAATAAGACTGGAGATTCCTGTGGTTTTTGTGGTAAAACACCTGATAAATTTGACAGTTGCGCAGAACCTCAACATAATTAACTTCCATTTCTCTTAAGAAATACCGCAATTCTTTTTAATTAAAATTTAAAGAGATCAAAATTGTTTTAATCCTCTTTTCTGGAAATTGGTCTGTTATTATTTCAATTTAGTATCTTTATCACGAATTTGATTTCAAAATCCAATCCTTGGAAATAAAGAACACACAATTAGAAAGCAGCATTTCGAAAGCAAAAAGAGGAAATCAAACTTCTTTTAAATATTTATTAGATACTTTTTGGTTAGACGTATATAAGTATCAATTAAAACGCACCAATAGCGAAAATGATGCTGAAGACATTGCCATACAAACGTTTTCAAGAGCCTTTGACAAAATTCATACTTTTGATGAGAAATATGTATTTAAGACTTGGTTAATTACGATTTCTAAAAATATTCATATCGATTTATTACGAAAAAAAAGTAGTTCAATTCGAATTGAAAACACTCAAGAGCAAGAAGAAAAAATTTATTTAGTAGTAGATGATAGCCCAACACCAGAAGATCGCATCATTCGAGAACAAAATTTAGCAAAATTACTAAGAGATATCAAACTCCTAAAACCCAAGTACCAAGAAGTAATTCAATTGCGTTACTTCCAGGAATTGAGTTATAAAGAAATTGCTTCTGAAATAAACGAATCTATAAGCAATGTAAAAGTGAAGCTTTTACGTGCAAAAAAGTTACTTGCAGCCATTATCAAAAAAT
Source organism: Polaribacter sp. (assembly GCA_018663625.1). Lineage (GTDB taxonomy): Bacteria > Bacteroidota > Bacteroidia > Flavobacteriales > Flavobacteriaceae > Polaribacter. The sequence continues at coordinate 19,347 of JABJPX010000034.1, forward strand.
CATAACATGAAAAAAACATTCCTCAAATCTTTAGGACCTGGTTTATTATTCGCTGGAGCTGCCATTGGTGTTTCACACTTGGTGCAATCTACCAAAGCAGGAGCCGAATTTGGTTTTGGTTTGTTATGGGCTTTACTTCTCGTTCACCTTTTTAAATATCCCTTTTTTCAATTTGGACCACGATATGCTGCGGCTACAGGAGAAACCTTACTAGAAGGCTATCAAAAATTAGGTAGAGGAGTTTTAGTAGCTTATTACCTACTCAATTTTGCAACTATGTTTACCATTCAGGCAGCAGTAACGATCGTTACAGCAGGTTTGGCATCCCAACTTTTTGGCATTACCGGTGATTTGGTAATTTGGTCTTCGATACTCCTTTTGATTAGCATTACCCTATTAGTTGTTGGACGTTATAAACTTCTAGATAACCTGATGAAGTATATCGTCCTCATACTAACAGTAAGTACAATAATTGCGGTTACCGTTGCCATTTTTAGTACAAAAAATGCTGTAGATATGACACAAATACTTCCTTCTGGAACTGTAGAAATCACGTTTCTTATTGCATTTATAGGATGGATGCCAGCGCCATTAGATGTTGCTGTTTGGCATTCTATTTGGTCAATCGAAAAAAACAAAAGTCAAAATACGACACCAAAACAAGCCATTCTCGATTTTAATATCGGATATCTTGGAACACTCTTTTTAGGAGTTTGCTTTGTACTGTTGGGAGCATTAGTTATGTATCAATCAGGAGAAACCTTTTCAGAAAAAGGAGGTGAATTTGCGTCTCAATTAATTAATCTATACACCAAAAACCTGGGTGAATTCTTTTATCTATTTATTGCCATTGCTGCCTTTACGACCATGTTTAGTACAACACTGACCAGTTTAGACGCTTCTCCAAGAACAATGGAAAAGACAACGCAATTACTATTTTCAAAAAAAACAAAACTGAACTATTGGTTTTGGATTGTATGTCTAGCTTTAGGAACATTCTTTATCTTAAAATATGGGATGGACAATATGGGTTTCTTGGTAAAAATAGCCACGATTCTATCTTTTTTAACAGCGCCTTTTTACGCCATTTTAAATTATACATTAATCACCGGAAAACACACACCAAAAGAACACCAGCCTAATATTTATATAAAAGTTTTGAGTGTCGTTGGAATTCTCTTTTTAGTTGGTTTCAGTATTTGGTTTTTATCGAGTATTTAAAACTTTCCTTTGTATCTTTGCAACTCAAATTCAATAGAAAATGGAGACAGCACCTGTAATGCTTCAAGAAAGACTGAAAAAACCAAAATGGTTGCGTGTAAAATTACCCGTTGGTAAGAAATACACCGAATTAAGAGGTTTAGTAGACAAATACAAGTTAAATACTATTTGTACAAGTGGAAGCTGTCCAAACATGGGAGAATGTTGGGGAGAAGGAACTGCAACTTTTATGATTCTTGGAAATATTTGTACCCGTTCTTGTGGATTTTGTGGTGTAAAAACAGGGAGACCAGAAACGGTGGAATGGGATGAGCCGGAAAAAGTAGCCCAATCCATAAAAATTATGAGCATCAAACATGCCGTAATTACTTCTGTAGATAGAGATGATTTAAAAGATGGAGGATCAATTATCTGGGCTGAAACGGTAGATGCAATCCGCAGAGCAAATCCAACCACAACATTAGAAACATTGATTCCAGATTTTCAAGGAAACACCAAACAAATAGATCGAATTATAGCAGTGCACCCTGAAGTGGTTTCTCACAATATGGAAACCGTACGAAGACTCACCCGTGAAGTTCGAATTCAAGCAAAATACGATCGAAGCTTAGAAGTTTTAAGATATTTAAAAGAAAACGGAATGCGAACCAAAACTGGGTTGATGCTTGGTTTAGGCGAAACAGAAGAAGAAGTAATTCAAACTATGAAAGACCTTCAAGCTGTTGGATTGGACGTATTAACAATAGGTCAATATTTACAACCTACAAAAAAGCACTTGCCTCTAAAAGAGTTTGTGACTCCTGAACAATTTAAGAAATATGAAACTCTAGGTTTAGAAATGGGCTTTATGTATGTTGAAAGTGGACCATTAGTTCGCTCATCTTACAAAGCACATAAACATGCAAAATAAAACTCTCTAATTAGTTGAGAATATTTTAACAATATAAACACGGCACTCATTAGAATGCCGTGTTTTTTTTTAGGAGCGGTCTGATAAAATATTTCTTTTTTTACTCTTAAAATCTACTTTGGCACAAAGGTTGTTGTTAAATAAGTGAGAGACCTCATAAACCTCTTTTAAGTTATAGATTGTTTGTATTTTTTTGAATTATTTTGAGTTAAAAAACCATCTCGTTTGAGATGGTTTTTTTGTCTATAAATTGTAAATAAAATCGACTTATTTTAAGGTGTTAGAATTCAA
>JABJPX010000035.1 GCA_018663625.1 Polaribacter sp.
ATCGGTATTTTTTCGGTGATGTTGGTAGCAGATGCTTTTAGACCCGCTATGTTTGTAGCTCTGAGTGCCTATAGCAAAGCAGAAAATAAGACACGTTCAGTCACATTAATTCGTTTGGCAATTAATTTAGGTTTTTCTTTAGGTCCGGCAATCGGAGGACTTATCATTGTAAGTGTTGGTTATCAAGGGTTGTTTTGGATTGACGGAGTAACCTGCATATTGGCAGCTGTTTTATTGCTAAATGTATTGCATCCTAAAAAAGCGAAGATTTTAGACGAAGTAAAAGTTGAAAATCCAGTTTCCGTATATAAAGACAAAGCATTTTGGGTGTTTTTTGTTGCCATGTTTATTTTTGGATTTGTGTTTTTACAATACTTTTCTACCGTGCCCTTATATTACAAAGATGTTCGACTATTATCAGAATTTCAGATTGGTTTACTTATGGGAAGTAGTGGTCTTTTTATTTTTATTTTTATTTTCGAAATGCCATTCATTCAATGGTTAGACAAACCTAAAAATTCAAAAGTGAAACTCATTGCGCTCGGACTCTTTCTTCTAGCGATGAGTTATCTTGTTTTAAATTTGAGTGTTTGGGTTGGAATTCTGTTAGTAGGAATTTTATTAATGTCGGTTGGAGAAATGATTGCTTTTCCGTTTTCAAATTCCTTTGCAGTAGCGAGAGCTAAAAAAGGGAACCAAGGAGAATATATGGCTTTGTACAGCATTTCTTTTTCATTAGCGCATATTTTTAGTCACAATTCGGGCATGCAAATGGTTGCGAAATATGGTTTCGAATTCACTTGGAATTGTATGGTGTTATTTGCTTTGTTTGGGGTTTTTATGCTGCTGATTTTGCTTAAAGTTTTAAAAAAAGAGCAACTAAGTCAATCAAAATAATCGATGTTTTTAGCCACAAAACTTAAAATTAACGACACAATATCCTCTTTACTTTTGTAAAATTCATGGTCTAAAGTATCCCATGAAACAGAGTTTAAATCGATAAGAATCTTTTTTCTGAAGGCATGGTCTTTGGGGATTGGGATTTCGCCGAATTCTTTAAAAGCATTGTAAATTAAGGTGGCTGTTTTATTGGCGCCAATTGCTTCATAGGCGGCTAATATTTCATGAGAAAACTGCCCCGAAGAATTCCAGAAGAATTCTTCGAAACCGCCATTTGTGGTATGATTCTCAAAAACATCAATATAAATAAACGTTTTCTCGTAGTCGTTTAGACCTGAGAATTCATCTCTTTCAGGAATTTTCTTTCCAATAATTTCGCCAATTCTGACGACTTTTTCAAGATCACTATTTAGTAACAGTGCAATTTCTGTAGAAGTCATTTTTTTAATTTTTCAACACAGAAAATTCAATACTCGAATCCGTGAAAACAATATGTGTTTGGGTTTTAAAATCCTCTTCCGATGCTTTAAAGATATTGTCTACATAGGTTTGCGGATTCAAATCAATTAAAGGAAACCAAGTACTCTGCACCTGAACCTGCAATTTATGTCCTTTTTTGAAGGTATGAAATACATCTTGCAATTGAATGTTTACGTCCGTCTTTTTGTTGGCTACAAACGGTTCTGGATTCTCGAAACTATTTCTAAAACGGCCACGCAATACTTCACTTCGAACCATTAAATGATAATTGCTCATTTTTAAATGGTTCTGTAAGTCTTTGTTATTCTCTTCTGTGTCTGTTGGATGCACATCAATTACCTTTACAATCCAATCGGCAGCTGTACCTGTGGTGGCTACTTTTAATTTTGCTAAAATATCGCCCGCTAGGGTAAGATCTTCCGTTAAAATTTCTGTTTCAAAAACCAAAACATCCGGTCTTCGTCCCGCAAATCTTTGGTCATCCGTCATGTATTTTCTTGGTGTGAAAACCGTTTTAATATCTTCAGAATAGGGAACAGGATTTTTAATGTCACTAATGAATTGTATTTCGTTTGTTGTTTCTTTTGCTGAAGTTAAGGTTTGATTTTCGGATAAAAACCAGTCTTCTTTTACTACATTGTTAGGTGGCCAAGCATCATAACTTTTCCATTCTTTTTTTCCAGAATCAAAAACGTATGCTTCCGGCAAACCGCTCTTTTGATCTCCTTTTCCTTTTAAGAAGTGATTGAAGAAATTGGTTTCGATTTCCTTTTGAAATTTCAACGAAATAGAATCGCCAAAATAATAATTACCTACCGTATTTTTTACGACATCTTTTGCCCATTTTCCATGATCCCAAGGGCCAAAAACTAGCGTGTTATAATTGTCAACCCCATTTTTTTCGATGGCTTTATAGGTTTCTAAGGGACCGTACAAATCTTCAGCATCAAACCAACCACCAACAATCATTGTCGCAACAGAAGCGGGTACTTTGTCTAAATGTTGAATGATTCCTTTGCTTTGCCATACAGAATCATAATTTGGATGTTCTGTAATTTCCTTCCAGAAAAAATCATCTATTGTTGCTTTCGTGGAAGCAGTTTGGACATCTAATTTTTCATATTGAAAATATTCATTTAGGTTTTTCAAAGGTCCTTTATCAAGAAAAAATTGATATTGATCATTTGAATTCATTTCAGGGAAAGAATACCACGCTTTATCAGTTGGGGTATCTTTATAAGTTCCAAACAACGAAATGGCTTTGAAATAGCTCAATAAAAAAGCACCATTGTGATGGAAGTCATCAAAGAAAAAATCACCAATACATGCTTGAGGAGAAGCCGCTTTCAAGGCAGGATGTGCATCAATTGTAGAAACGGTTGCATAGTGTCCAGGATATGAAATCCCCCAAGTACCCACGTTTCCATTATTGTTTTCAATATTTTTCACCAACCAATCAATCGTGTCATAGGTATCAGAAGCCTCATCCGATTCGTTTTCTTTTTTATTTGGAAGATAGGCGCGCATGTTGTCGTATACCCCTTCACTCATCCAACGTCCACGAACATCCTGGTAAACCACAATGTTTCCCTCTTTCATTAGATGTACATTCGGACTAATTTTTGTTTTCATCTTTCCTGTTCCATAAGGACCAGCGCTATAAGGCGTTCGTTGCAATAAAATAGGATATGCTTTGGAAGTATCTTTCGGAGAATAAATAGTCGTGTGCAGTTTTATACCGTCTCGCATCGCAATCGTTACCTCTTGTTTGTTGTAATGATTTACCACATATGTGTCTTCAGTATTAGTATTACAAGATATCAAAAGAATAATACTGAAAAGGGTAAGGAAGAAATTTTTTTTCATGTTGGGACGTTTTATTTTGCTAAAATTACAAAACAAAAAAGAGTTACTAAAAAAAAGGTGGGTTTAAATAATTTTAGAATTTCCTTCTCTTTTTTAGGACTTTTTTAAAAAATATAGGGGACTCTATTTCAATCTATAACGCATGACTATTTTATTCTTCATAAAAAGTAAATAAACAGTTTAAACTTGTTTAATTTCTCCCTATTTTTGCAAATATGGAACAAACAAAGAAATTACAACTAACCGATTGGTTACCAACAACAAATAAAGAAGTAAAGCTTCGTGGTTGGACAGAATTGGATGTAATTCTCTTTAGTGGAGATGCCTATGTAGATCACCCTTCTTTTGGGCCTGCTGTTATTGGGCGTATCCTAGAAAGTTATGGTTTGCGTGTTGCGATTGTACCACAGCCTAGTGTGAATGATAATTTGCAAGATTTTGAAAAATTAGGAAAACCCCGTTTGTTTTTTGGTGCTACTGGTGGATGTATGGATCCAATGGTGAGTAATTATACTGCAAGTAAAAAACGAAGAGACAAAGATGCCTATACACCCAATGGTGACAAAGGGTTTCGTCCAGATTATGCAACCTCTGTATATTCCAAAATATTAAAAGAAAAATTCCCAGATGTTCCAGTTTTAATTGGAGGAATTGAAGCGTCTTTAAGACGTGTAACACATTACGACTATTGGTCAGACAAACTATTACCAACCATTTTAGAAACTTCCAAAGCAGACATGCTGGTTTATGGAATGGGCGAACAACCATTGCGTGAAATTGTTTCACTGCTTCAAAAAGGCGTGCCTTTTTCAAGTTTAAAAAACATCAAGCAAACTGCTGTATTAATCAACCAGAACGAAGAGAAAATTCCCGTTGTAAATGATTGGGAAGATGTGACTATCAATTCGCACGCAGCTTGTTTGGCAGATAAAAAGACTTTCGCCTCTAACTTTAAAGTGATAGAACAAGAATCCAATAAATTAAAAGCACGCCGAATTTTACAAGAAGTGGAAGGAAGAACCTTGGTGATTAATCCACCTTTTCCAACCATGACAGAGAAGGAAATTGATGGTTCTTTCGATTTGCCTTTTACGCGTTTGCCACACCCGAAATACAACAAACGAGGACCGATACCGGCCTTTGAAATGATCAAATTTTCAATAAATATTCACCGAGGGTGTTTTGGTGGGTGTAGCTTTTGTACTATTTCTGCACACCAAGGAAAGTTTATTGCTAGTAGAAGTCAAGAATCGGTATTGAAAGAAGTAGATAAAGTAGCAAATATGCCGGATTTTAAAGGCTATTTGTCAGATATTGGAGGCCCTTCGGCAAACATGTATCAGATGAAAGGGAAAGTACAATCTATTTGTGATAAATGTGTCGCACCGAGTTGTATTTCTCCAGTAATTTGTTCCAATTTAGATACCTCACACAAACCATTAACCGACTTGTATCAAGCAGTAGACAAGCATCCAAAGATTAAAAAATCGTTTATTGGAAGTGGAATTCGCCATGATATGTTGGTGCCAGAATTCAATAAAAATGCAGATCCAAAAGAGTTGGATGCCTATACAGAAGAGGTAATGACCAAACACGTTTCAGGACGTTTAAAAGTAGCCCCAGAACACACATCTGATCCTGTTTTAAAGTTGATGCGAAAGCCTTCGTTTACCTATTTTCATAAGTTTAAAGAGCGTTTCGATAAAATCAACATTAAGAAAAAATTAAACTTACAATTGATTCCTTATTTTATTTCTAGCCATCCGGCAAGTGAAGTAGAGGACATGGCCAATTTAGCGGCAGAAACCAAAGATATGGGCTTTCAGTTAGAACAAGTGCAAGGTTTTACACCGACGCCAATGACAGTAGCCACGGTTATTTATTATTCAGGTTACCATCCCTATACTTTAAAACCTACAAAAACACCGAAAACAAAAAAGGAGAAAGAAGATCAGCACAAGTTTTTCTTTTGGTACAAGAAAGAAAACAAAGATTGGATTAAAAAAACGTTGAACAAAGTAGGAAGGCAAGATTTGTTACAACGCTTATTGCCCGAAAACAATTCTTGGAAAAAGAACAAACAGGCAAAACAAGCAAAAAATACCTTTGATGATGCCGTACCGGTTCCTTTCAACAAACGTAAAAAGAAAGTAAGCAGAGCACCCAAGCGAAGACGATAGGTTTCTTTGTTTAATAAAAATTATTTATCGACAAAACTTACAATCTTTTTTATCTTGAATTTCGCCAACTAAATTTCCGTCTTTATTCATTTCAAACCCGCAACAATCCATAAAACCTTGGGCAATTAGCTTTCGAGCGCGCTGAATTTGTGACTTTGTCGTTGCTAAATTTTGCTCCAACTGATTTGCGATTTCTTGTTGTTTTAATCCTTTAATGTCAGATAGAAATAAAGGATCTCTATATTTTTTTGGTAAGTTTTTTAAAAGACCCTGCAAGCAATCTTCTTCGGTCTGGATTTTTTCTTGAATTTCTATTTCTGATTCAAAATTGGCAATTTCAATAGTTTTATTATTGGATTTCCAGTGATCTAATATCACATTTCTAGCGACTGTAAAACACCAAGATTTTAATTTTTTGATATCTTTAAGAGTGTGTAGTTTGGTGTGAATTCTTATAAAGGTATCCTGTAAAATATCATCAGCAATTGTTTTATTTTTTACTTTGCTGATGATAAATCGTTTAAGATCTGCGTGATAATTTGCCCAAACTTGTTTTGTTGTCATTTTTTTATCAACTTCTTTAAGAGTATTCAAATTTCATTTTAACAATTACATGATGAGCAAGAACAATTTGTACATGTGCAATTTTTACATTCATTATTCACACATGCTTCACAGGTGCAAGTGCATTGATTTTTATGATTTTTCATAATTATTGATTTTCAAGTTCATTGAATAGACATAAAAGGTAAGAAAAAGATGCAAATGCATGTAAAAAACTTCTTTTCTAATCCTCATTTTAGGACATGATCTCAGTTTTCAATCTTAGTTTACATGAATTTTTAAAATTGTTGTAAGTTTGAAAAAATAAATAAATATGAAAAGAAATTCCTACATATTTTTAGTAACGATACTCGTTTTTTTTAGTTTTACTTCCTGCAAGGTGTCTAAACAATACGTTACTTTCATTTCAAAGAAAGCAGAGATTGAGACCCCAGAAACAAAGAAAGTGATCCTCATTGCTACTGATGACATTAAAGTGCTTGAGTTTACCAATACCTTCCAAAAAAATTACGAAGAAAAAGCAGCTTTTTCCAGTCAGTATTTAAATGATTTTTCCAACAAAATAAAGGCAAGCAAGGTTTTTGGAGACGTCACATACGACATTTCAAAGGAGACGTATGCTTCTTTAAATACTGCAGATGCCGATTATGTCATTCACTTTTCGAACTTCGAAATTACAAATAGATATGAATGGAGACAGTCTGGAAATATAGCGGGAATGAACGGGATGGGGAGTATGAATACATCCTCTTCTGTTGAATATTGTGTGATCAATGTGAAGGTAGTGGTGTATGATACCAAAAGCGACAAAGAAATTTTAGATTTTATCGCCATTGGGGAAGCCTCTGTTTTCTTCTTCAATTTTACTACAACCTTAGAGAAAGCTAAGAACCGAACCATTGACCATATTATCAATTACTTGAAAACTGAACAAACTACTTACGAAAAGTATTAACTGTTATTTCATAACGTATAAGAAAAACCCTGCTAATGGCACGGTTTTTTTATTGAAAAGAATTTTTACTAAAAACAATTCATTGCTTACATATTTCTGCGATACTGACCGCCTACCTTAAACAAAGCTTCCGTAATTTGTCCCAAAGAACAAATTTTTGTGGCTTCCATTAAGTTTTCAAATAAATTGTCATTTTGTATTGCTGCTTCCTGCAGTTTGGCTAATTGTGTTTTTACTTGTTGCGAATTCGCCCGATTTAGGCGTTCTTTTGTCTGAATTTGAAATTGTTTTTCCGTTTCGGTTGCACGAATTACTTCCGCAGGTTGAATCGTTGGAGAGCCTTTTGAACTTAAGAAGGTATTCACTCCAATAATTGGAAATTCACCATTGTGTTTTAAGGTTTCATAATACAAACTTTCTTCCTGAATTTTAGAACGTTGATACATGGTTTCCATAGCGCCTAAAACTCCGCCACGCTCTGTAATTCTATCAAATTCTAATAAGACAGCCTTTTCCACCAAATCGGTCAATTCTTCAATAATAAAAGCTCCTTGAATTGGGTTTTCATTCTTCGTCAATCCCAATTCTTTATTAATGATCAATTGAATGGCCATGGCTCTTCGTACCGATTCCTCAGTAGGGGTTGTTATGGCCTCGTCATAGGCATTTGTATGTAAGGAATTGCAGTTGTCATTAATAGCATACAGGGCTTGCAGCGTTGTTCGAATGTCATTAAAATCAATTTCCTGTGCATGCAAAGAGCGCCCAGAAGTTTGAATGTGGTATTTTAGCATTTGAGCCCTCGCATTGGCACCGTATTTATGTTTCATGGCTTTGGCCCAAATTTTACGTGCAACTCTACCAATTACCGAATACTCAGGATCAATTCCGTTGGAAAAGAAAAATGACAAGTTGGGGCCAAATTGATTGATGTCCATACCACGACTTAAATAATATTCTACATAGGTAAATCCGTTAGACAGTGTCAATGCCAATTGGGTAATAGGGTTTGCGCCCGCTTCAGCAATATGATATCCAGAAATAGAAACCGAATAAAAGTTTCGCACTTGTTTTTCAATGAAATATTCTTGTACATCTCCCATCAAACGCAATGCGAATTCAGTAGAAAAAATACAGGTATTCTGTGCTTGATCTTCTTTTAAAATATCTGCTTGTACTGTACCTCGAACTTGTGTTAAGGTTTCTTTTTTAATTTGTTGATAAATTTCTTGTGGCAAAACCAAATCACCGGTAAGCCCTAAAAGTAACAATCCTAAACCATTGTTTCCTTCTGGTAAGGAACCTTGGTAAAGAGGTCTTTCTAGTCCTTTGGAATCGTACATTGCTACAAATGCTGTCTCTACCTCTTTTTCTAACTGGTGCTCTTTGATGTATTTTTCGCAATTCTGATCAATCGCTGCATTCATAAAGAATCCTAACAACATAGGAGCTGGACCATTTATGGTCATCGAAACAGAGGTCATGTGGTGGCTCAAATCAAAACCAGAATACAGTTTTTTAGCATCATCCAAACAGCAAATTGAAACCCCCGCATTTCCAATTTTGCCATACACATCTGGGCGAATTCCAGGATCACTTCCATAGAGTGTTACAGAATCAAAGGCAGTAGAAAGTCTTTTAGCATCCATGCCCAAACTCACATAATGAAAGCGTCTGTTGGTTCTTTCGGGACCTCCTTCACCGGCAAACATTCTTGTAGGATCTTCACCCATACGTTTAAAAGGATACAGTCCTGCGGTATATGGAAATTCTCCGGGAACATTTTCCTGTAAATTCCAACGTAACAAATCGCCCCAAGCTTGGTATTTTGGTAAGGCAATTTTTGGTATTTGAGAATGCGATAACGATTCGCTGTGCGTTTCGATATTGATTTCTTTATCTCGCACTTTAAACGTGTAAATAGGTTGTTTGTATTTTTGAACTTTCTCTTGCCAGTTGAGAATGACTTCCCAATTGTGGGGGTTTAAATTCAATTTTACTTTTTCAAATTGTGCAAATAAAAGTTTGATGAATTCAATGTCGTCCTGAACCGATTCGAGCGCAAGAATTTCATCGCTATCAATTCCTGTTTTTGTTAGAAAAGACCTCGTAGGTTTGAGGGTTGATACAGTTTGGTTACTTTCGGCAATAGATAAAATTGTTTGATAGATTCCATATAGTTTTTGAGCAACTTCTACTTGTGAATTTACTTTTTTGTTATAGGCTCTGTTGCTTTCTGCAATTTCCGATAAATAACGAACTCTTGCCGGTGGAATTACAAATATTTTTTCAGACATTTCACTGGTAATTTCAAACGAAGATTTTAAATTAGCCCCTGTTTTTTCTACCAGCTTGTCTATGGTTTTTTTATACAAGGTATTCATCCCTGGGTCGTTAAATTGCGAGGCAATGGTACCGTATACCGGAAGATCATCTTGATGTATGTGCCACAAATTATTGTTGCGCATGTATTGTTTTTTGACATCTCTAACGGCATCTAAAGCACCTCGTTTGTCAAACTTATTAATGGCAACTAAATCTGCAAAATCCAGCATGTCAATTTTTTCTAACTGCGTTGCAGCACCAAATTCAGGAGTCATTACATATAAAGAAGTATCTGAATGTTCAATGATCTCAGTATCTGATTGCCCTATACCCGATGTTTCCAAAACAATCAAGTCAAATTCGGCTGCTTTTAAAACCTGTACTGCTTCATTTACATATTTTGAAAGTGCTAAGTTTGATTGACGTGTTGCCAAGGAACGCATATAAACACGTTCATTATTAATGGCATTCATTCGTATTCGATCGCCTAAAAGCGCACCGCCTGTTTTTCTCTTTGAGGGGTCAACAGAAATAATTCCAATTGTTTTTTTAGGAAAATCAATTAAAAAACGACGCACCAATTCATCGACCAAAGAAGATTTTCCAGCGCCTCCAGTTCCTGTAATTCCAAGGACGGGTGTTTTTGAGTTTTTGTTTTTTAGGTGAATGTTTTCTAAGGTTGCTTTGGCAACTTCAGGGAAGTTTTCAGCAGCAGATATAATACGAGCAATGCTCCCAATTTCCTTTTTAGCTAAATTTTCAAGTTCATTGTTGAGTACGTCTCCAATTGCATAATCCGCTTGTTGCACCAAGTCATTAATCATTCCTTGCAAGCCTAATGCACGTCCATCATCTGGAGAATAAATACGTGCAACACCGTAGTCCATTAATTCCTTAATTTCTTCAGGAAGAATAACACCGCCACCGCCACCAAAGATCTTGATGTGTGTTGCGCCTTTTTCTTTCAGTAGATCGAACATGTATTTAAAATACTCATTATGACCTCCTTGATAGGAAGTAATTGCAATGGCATTGGCATCTTCTTGAATGGCGCAATTGACCACTTCTTCTACGCTACGGTCATGTCCAAGGTGAATCACCTCTACTCCGGTAGATTGAATGATTCTGCGCATAATATTGATCGCAGCATCGTGCCCATCAAACAGAGAAGCAGCCGTAACAATTCTTACTTTATGTTTTGGTTTATAAGGTTTAATTTGTTCCATTCGTAAATTTTGTAGAAAATTAAGGCTGCAATTTAGGGATTTCTTAAAAGAAACGCTATTTTTTTGAATAGTTAATTAAAGTATCCAAAAAAGAAATATATTTGTTTTAGATTTTGAAAATAGAAATTTTTATGACATTTGCAGCTCAAATACAACAAGGAATTCCAGACGTTTTACCCAATAAAAAAGAATATGAAGTAGCAATAAATCATGCGCCAAAACGAAAAGATATTTTAACTTCCACTGAGAAAAAATTAGCTCTTAAAAATGCACTTCGCTATTTTGATAAAAAGCATCATGCCATACTATTACCAGAATTTGCGGATGAATTAGCAAAATACGGGCGAATTTATATGTATCGCTTTCGCCCAAATTATGAAATGAAAGCAAGAGCAATTTCTGAATACCCCGGAAAGTCAACACAAGCAAAAGCAATTATGCTAATGATTCAGAACAATCTGGATTATGCAGTTGCCCAACACCCACATGAATTGATTACTTACGGAGGTAATGGTGCTGTTTTTCAAAATTGGGCACAATATTTATTAACCATGAAATATCTGTCGGAGATGACAGATAAACAAACATTGACTATGCATTCTGGGCATCCGATGGGATTATTTCCATCGCATAAAAATGCTCCGCGCGTTGTCGTGACCAACGGAATGGTCATTCCCAATTATTCCAAGCCAGATGATTTGGAAAAAATGAACGCTTTGGGTGTTTCTCAGTATGGACAAATGACAGCCGGTAGTTATATGTATATTGGTCCTCAAGGAATTGTACATGGAACAACCATTACAGTGTTAAATGCTTTTCGTAAAATAAATAAAACTCCTGCTGGGAATCTCTTTGTGACTTCCGGTTTGGGGGGAATGTCTGGAGCACAACCCAAAGCAGGGTCGATTGCGGGCTGTATAACGGTATGTGCTGAAGTAAATCCAAAAATTACTCAAATACGACTGGATCAAGGTTGGATAGATGAGAAAATAACTGATTTGAATGTGTTAGTTGCTAGAGTAAAATCAGCAAAATTATCCAAAGAAATAGTTTCATTGGCCTATTTGGGGAATGTTGTGGATGTTTGGGAAAAATTTGATAAAGCAGGCATTCATGTCGATTTAGGTTCGGATCAAACTTCCTTACACAATCCATGGGCAGGCGGATATTATCCAGCGGATCTTTCTTTTGAGGCTGCCAATATAATGATGGCGGAAAATCCTACATTGTTTAAACAAAAAGTACAAGAAACATTAATAAGACACGCAAATTCGATTAATAAACACACCGCAAAAGGGACCTATTTTTTCGATTATGGAAATGCTTTTTTATTAGAAGCTAGCAGGGCAGGAGCCGATGTGATGTCGGACAATAAGATTGATTTTAAATATTCCAGTTATGTGCAAGACATTATGGGACCGATGTGTTTCGATTATGGTTTTGGACCTTTTAGATGGGTATGTGCATCTGGAAATCCAGAAGATTTGGCCAAAACAGATGCAATTGCTTGTAAAGTATTAGAGAAAATAAAGCAGCATTCACCCACGGAAATTCAGCAGCAAATGGCCGATAATATTCAATGGATACAAGGTGCACAAAAGAATAATTTGGTGGTGGGTTCACAAGCACGAATTTTATATGCCGATGCTGAAGGGCGTGTAAAAATTGCAAAAGCATTTAACAAAGCAATTAAGCGAGGAGAAATTGGAAATGTAATTTTAGGAAGAGATCATCATGATGTATCAGGAACGGATTCACCTTACCGTGAAACGTCTAATATTTATGATGGTTCTAAATTTACTGCAGACATGGCAATTCAAAATGTCATTGGAGATAGTTTTAGAGGCGCAACTTGGGTTTCCATTCATAATGGAGGAGGTGTAGGTTGGGGAGAAGTGATTAATGGAGGCTTTGGCATGCTTATTGATGGATCTAAATCTGCATCGAAGCGATTGGAATCCATGCTTTTTTGGGATGTTAATAATGGAATCTCTCGAAGAAGCTGGGCTAGAAATGAAGAAGCTGTTTTTGCTATTAAAAGAGCAATGAAATCAGAGAAAAACTTAAAAATTACTTTGCCAAACTTAGTAGACGATGCTTTAATAAACTCAATAATTTAAAAGTACACATCATGAAAAACTACCTCTTTTTATTTTTAAGTCTTGCATTTCTAACTTCGTGTTATTCTGTGAAAGTCCTCGCAGATTATGATGAGAATGTAGATTTTAAGAACTATAAAACATTTGCTTTTTATAAGCCAGGAATTGATAAATCTGATATTTCTGATTTGGATAAAAAAAGAATTTTACGCGCCATTTCTTCAGAATTAAAGGCAAAAGGATTTACCAAATCTGAAAATCCAGATATGTTGGTGAGTATTTTTACCAAATCAAGAGAAAAAGTAAACGTCAATCAAAATAATTTTGGCTATGGTTTTGGCTGGGGTTGGAATCCTTGGATGATGAATGGTATGCAGAATAATATGAGTATTTCACAATATTCAGAAGGGACGCTGTTTATTGATTTTATAGATCGAAAAAAGAAAGAATTGATATGGCAAGGAGTCGGGACTGGAGCATTACGCATGCAAAGTAGAGAAAAAAAAGAACTCCGGATCAAAGAATTTGTCAATGAAATTCTTGCTAAATACCCTCCCGGTACCTCCAAAAAATAAAAAGTAAAAGCGTTCTCTATGAACGCTTTTTTTATAGTACAAAACCACCTATTTTTGCAAGATGTACAATAAAAGAATACCCTTAGAAGACGGAGATTATTATCTAAATGCCGAAGGTTACAGAGTTTTTACAGAGAAATACCATTTAAAAAGAGGGCATTGTTGTAAAAGTGGTTGCAAACATTGTCCCTATGGCTTTGATAAAAAAACAGATACCTTCTTATAGTCAAAAATTACCTACTTGGGTATTGCTCTATTCTTAATTAGTAAGGTTTTTTTGTTTTCTAGTAATTTCATAGTGAGGATTTTAGCAATATATTTTATTTGTGTATGGTAATTGTATAGGTGTTTATTTTGCGTTGCCTTCAAAAAGTTGCTTTATTTGAGAATATAAATTTATTCCACATGAAAAAATTATTTATCCCATTACTAATTTTATGTTCTCTTTTCTTAAATGCGCAGGAAACTGTTGAGGATGATTTCGAAGGAAATGGTACAATTACATCATGGGCGGGAGACGATTGTGGAATTGATATTGAGTTTTCAAATCCTTTCCAAACGGGAATCAATACTTCAAATACCGTTTTAAAATACACCGATACTGGAGGTTCTTATGCCAATGTTCGTTTTGATACACCCACTAATTTTGATTTGTCCACAGGGCATACTTTTTCTTTGAAAATATATGTTCCCTCGAGTAGTATTTCAGGGAATGAAACAAATCAACTCTCCTTAAAGTTACAAAATTCAAATATAGGAGCTGTATGGGAAACACAATCTGAAATTATTAAAACACTTGTTTTAGATCAATGGCAAACCATTACTTTTGATTTTGAAAATGACAATTATTTAAACTACAATTCAAATTCTGGACCACCGATTGCAAGAACCGATTTTAATCGCGTGTTACTGCAGGTAAATGACGAGGATAATTCGAATACTGTAACTGCTTATATCGATGATTTTTTATATGATGGGGTGTTAGAAGATACTTCGGATCCAGGTTCGGGCGATGATCCTGTTTATGACGAATTAATATGGTCTGATGAGTTTGATGGTTCAGGTGCTATCGATTCAGACAAGTGGTTTCATCAAACCCAATTACCTTCAGGAGGTAGTTGGTATAATGGAGAAATACAACATTACACAGATAGAACCGATAATACCTACGTCTCCAATGGAGCAATGCATTTAGTTGCTAAAAAAGAAACTTTTACCGATCAAGGACAAACCAAGCAATATACATCCGCAAGGTTGAATTCAAAAATAGCTTTTACTTATGGAAAAGTAGAAGTAAGAGCCATTTTACCAACAGGTGTTGGAACCTGGCCTGCCATTTGGATGTTGGGGAAAAATATTACAGAAACAGGTGCCTATTGGCAGACTCAAGGGTATGGAACCGTAAGTTGGCCAGCTTGTGGTGAAATCGATATTATGGAACATTGGGGGAACAATCAAAACTTTGTTCAAAGTGCCATGCATACCCCATCAAGTCATGGAGGAACGATCAATCACGGTGGACAAACCATTTCAACAGCTTCTACCGCTTATCATGTGTATTCTTTAGAATGGTACCCTAATAAGATGGTTTTTAAAGTTGACGGTGTTCATCATTATACCTATCAGCCAGAAGTAAGAAACGCAAGCACTTGGCCTTTCGATGCAGATCAATATATTTTACTTAATACAGCCATTCAGCCGAGTATTACCGCTGCTTTTACAGAGAGTGATATGATTGTTGATTATGTACGTGTCTATCAAGAAGGGACTGCATCTGTTAAAGAAGATGCAAGTTTGGATGCTATCAAAGTGTATCCCAATCCTGTTGTCAATAACGTAACCATTCAAATTCATCCGAATCTTATTGGTGTAAAAGGAACAGTTTACTCTTTGTTAGGGGAGAAAGTTACTTCTTTCGTTCAAAATGCATCAACAGAAGAACACGATTTGTCCTCACTGAATAAAGGAATTTATATTCTTAAATTCACTTCAAAAGGAGCGTCTTCTACCTATAAAATCCTTAAAATCTAAGATTTAAAGCACTGTTTTTTATTTGTTCTTTTTATTTGTGTATATTTAAATGCCCTCAAAAAAGAAGAATGTCACGTATAAACCAACTACTTAGTTATAGAAAACATCTCGAAGAACGTTATCGTAGGCTTATAGAACAGTCAGACAATTATCGCTATATCGATGAGAATAAAAGTGACAATGCTGCCTTCAAAGCGATGAAAATTTTGAGTAAAATAAGTAGAGTTTCTTACCTAGAGAAAGAATTTTCTTGAGCTTTTCATTCAAGAGATTTAGATCGCATTTGACGCTAAAATTCCTGCCATTTGTTGTTGTAATTCTTTTGCTTTTGCTGCTGCTGCATTTGCGAAGTTTTCGTCATTAGCCGCGTAAATGATGCCGCGAGAGGAATTGACAAGCAAACCAATATTTTCAGACATACCATATTTACACACCTCCTGCAAATTACCACCTTGTGCACCCACACCGGGTACCAATAAAAAAGAAGTAGGAATGATTTTTCTAATTTCTTTGAAGTAAGTGGCTTTTGTGGCACCTACCACGTACATTAAATTCTCTGAGTTTTTCCAAGATTTTGAGGTTTCTAAAACATGTTGATATACTTCGTGATCATTGATTTTTTTAGTTTGAAAATCAAAGGCACCCTCATTAGACGTTAATGCTAAGAGAATCGTGTGTTTGTCTTCAAAAGCTAAAAAGGGTTCTACAGAATCTTTTCCCATATAAGGTGCAACGGTAACCGAATCAAAAGCCAAGTCTTCAAAAAAAGCTTTCGCATACATGGTAGATGTATTCCCAATATCTCCTCGTTTTGCGTCTGCAATCGTAAAGATTTCTGGATAGTTTTTATTGAGGTATGCAATTGTTTTTTGCAAAGAAATCCAACCCTTAATTCCATAGGCCTCATAAAAAGCTGTATTGGGTTTGTAGGCAACACATAAGTGGTTTGTTGCATCTATAATCGCTTTGTTAAAAGCAAAAATAGGATCTTCTTCTTGGAGTAAATAGGTTGGAATTTTAGTCATATCGACATCCAAACCAATGCATAAAAAAGAGTTTTTTTTGTGTATTTCAGCAACCAATTGTTGTGTAGTCATCTTTGCGAATAAAAGTTTTGTAAAGGTACATTTTTTTGGGACTTTCTGCTATCTTTGTCTTAATGATTGGCTATATTTTAAATAAAATCTTCTACGGATTCCTTACCCTGTTTGGTGTTGTAACCGTGATTTTTTTTCTTTTCAACCTTTTGGGCGACCCCTCAAGAATGCTTTTAGATCAGCGCCAAGATACCGCACAGCTGAAAGCAATTCAACAAAAATATGGTTTCGATAAGCCATTGCTTACCCAATACTTTTATTATTTAAACGACCTTTCTCCAATTTCTGTTCATAGTAATTCAGCAAAGAGTTACACGGCTTTATCTGCCAATGCGTTTTCTTATCATTCTCTTTTTTCAACCCAAAGTCAAACCCTTGTGTTGAAATTTCCATATTTAAGAGAATCGTTTCAGAAAAACGGTAAAAAAGTAGCTTCCGTGATTCGAGAAACACTTCCAAATACCGCTATTTTGGCCCTGTCTGCTATTTCAATTGCCATTATTATTGGATTGCTTTTAGGTGTTTTATCCGCCATTTACAAAGATTCTTTTTTCGATAGAATTACAGCAATCATAAGTACCTTAGGAATGAGTATTCCTTCGTTTTTCTCAGCAATTTTATTTGCCTGGTTGTTCGGCTTTGTACTCCATGAGTTTACCGGTTTAGAAATGACCGGTAGTTTGTATGAAGTGGATGATTTTGGAGAAGGAAGTACATTGCAGCTAAAAAACCTACTCTTGCCAGCCATTGTTTTAGGAATTCGGCCTCTGGCAGTCATCATTCAATTAATGCGAAATTCATTATTAGAAATTCTAAATGAAGATTATGTAAGAACTGCTAAGGCAAAAGGGCTGAATACTTTTAATGTTGTTAGAAAGCACGCACTTAAAAATGCATTAAACCCAGTAGTTACCGCAATTTCTGGTTGGTTTGCTTCGATGTTGGCAGGTGCTGTTTTTATTGAATATATTTTTAATTGGAACGGACTTGGGAAAGAGATTGTAAACGCATTAAACACTTTAGACCTACCGATTATTATGGGAAGTGTTTTGGTTATAGCCACTTTATTCATACTCATTAATATTCTCGTAGACATTATTTATAGTTGGTTAGACCCAAGAATTAGATTGCAATAATTATGAAAAAATACATTCCATTATTTGTGCTTGCAGTTTTCATGGCTAGCTGTAATTTTGAAACTCCTACCCAATTTTCCGATGAAGCGAATGCAGCGGTTTTAACCTCTCTAGCAGGTGAAGAAGTAATATTTAAAGAGGTCATTGCGCAATACAAAGGAAAAAAAGTATTGATTGATATTTGGGCTTCATGGTGCGCAGATTGTATCAAAGGAATGCCAACCATCAAACGTTTGCAAGGTGAATTTCCAGAGGTTGTTTTTTTATTTTTATCTGTAGATAAAAAAAATAGCGCATGGAAAAAAGGAATTCAACGCTTTCAAATGGAGGGAGTACATTATAATATACCCACAGGAATGCGCAATGGTGCATTTGTAGATTTTGTTAATTTAAGCTGGATACCAAGGTATATGGTTGTCGATGAAATGGGTGCAGTCTCGCTCTTTAAGGCAACAAATTCCTCAGACAAAAGCATTCTTGATGCATTGAAAGAAATCTAATAAATCGTTATCGTAACTATTTCTTTTTCATTCCCTTTTTTTCTATTCCATTTCTTAATTTTACGTTTTTAAAACCGACTAAATATTAGCATTATGAGAACTAAAATTGTTGCAGGAAACTGGAAAATGAATAATACGATTGAAGAAACAGCAACGCTCATCAAGGAGCTTCAAACCTCTTTAAAGGACGTATCCTTAGAAAACACCAGAGTATTGGTAGCACCTACTTTTGTAAATCTATCTAGTGGAGTTCAAAATGTTAAGGGTTCTAAAATTGAAGTAGTCGCACAAAATATGCATCAAGCAAAAAAGGGTGCCTTTACAGGTGAAATTTCTGCAGACATGTTAAAAAGTATTGGTGTTGTTTCTGTGATCTTAGGACACTCAGAAAGAAGAACTTATTTTGGAGAAACGGATGCGTTATTAGCCGAAAAAGTTTCTGCCACTCTAGAAAATAATATGGAAGCAATTTTCTGTTTTGGAGAATTGTTAGAAGATCGAAAATCTGGAAACCATTTTAGTGTAGTTGAAAGTCAACTGAAAAATGGTTTGTTCCACTTAGAAGCTGCTGCATGGAAAAACATCGTATTGGCTTATGAACCCGTTTGGGCAATAGGTACGGGCGAAACAGCAAGTCCAGAGCAAGCACAAGAAATGCATGCTTTTATTCGTAATATCATTAAAGAACAATACAATGGAGAAGTAGCAGATGCCGTTTCTATTTTATATGGTGGGAGTGTGAAGCCAGCAAACGCTGTTGAGATCTTTTCGAAACCAGATGTAGATGGTGGATTGATAGGTGGAGCTGCTTTAAACGCTGCAGATTTTACAGCCATTATTAAAGCAATATAAAAGAAGTTATTCAATGCTCTTTTAAAGAAAAGGAATAAATTTGCATCGAGATTTTTAAAATCTTGATGCATTTTTTTTGAATTGAATTAGCACTTATTTATGGATAATATTTACATAGAATACAAATTTACCGTAACCCCAAAAGAACCCGCAACCGAGATTTTAATTGCAGAGTTGGGCAATGTTGGTTTTGAGAGTTTCGTAGAAAATGAAAATGGCGTTACTGCCTACATTCAAAAAGAAAACTGGAACGATGCGCTTTTTGAAGGTATTTTTATATTGAACTCAGACGAGTTTTTGATTGATTACACGCAGCATGAAGTTGCTCAAACCAACTGGAATGCAAAATGGGAAAAGAATTTTGAAGCGATTGAGGTAGATGAAACGGTAAGTATTCGTGCCCCATTTCATGAAAACCCAAATTTGAAATACGATATTGTTATCGAACCAAAAATGAGTTTTGGAACCGGGCATCATGAAACCACCCACATGATGGTGCAGCATTTATTGCAGCTAGAGCTGGAAAATAAAAAAGTATTAGATATGGGCTGTGGTACTGGAATCTTAGCCATTTTTGCGGAAATGAGAGGGGCTAAGCCAACCGATGCAATTGATATTGATAATTGGTGTTATTTGAACTCCATTGAAAATGTAGAACGCAATAATTGCGAGCACATTTCTGTTTTTGAAGGAGATTCGACACTGTTAACAGATAAGAAATACGATGTAATTATTGCAAACATCAACCGAAATATTTTGTTGATGGACATGGAGATCTATACCAATTGTCTGAATGAAAATGGTGTTTTGCTCTTAAGTGGTTTTTACAAAGAAGACATTCCAATGATTGATGCGGAAGTTTCTAAATACCAATTGAAATTGGAAACTAACCTCGAAAGAAATAATTGGGTTGCTTTAAAATATAATAAGTTGTAATTTTGTGAGAATGATGAGCACCAAAGAAAAAATACAAGAAGAAGTCGATACCCTTGAGCAAGAAGTATTTCAGCATGAAATTGTTTTGCACAATGATGATGTAAATACTTTTGATTATGTCATTGATTCTTTAGTTGCTGTTTGTGACCATACGGTTGAGCAAGCAGAACAATGTGCTTATTTGGTGCACTACAAAGGAAAATGCACTGTAAAATCAGGTGAATTTAAAGAGTTAGAACCAAAATGCTCGAAACTATTACAATTAGGCCTGTCTGCCGAATTAATTTAACACATGGAAAATATCTTTAAATATTATCAGTTTTCAGCATTTTTTAAAGACGAATCTGATGTTTTTTCGGGCAATCAAATTGCCTATACAGAACTGAATAAAACCCATTATTTAATTTTTGAAAAAAAAGAAGACAGTTATACACTTTTTGTATCTCGGTATGGAGGTCGCCATGAAATTGGTAAACTTAAACCCGAAATTTTAGAAACGGTGGTAGAAAACTACGACAAATCAATTCCAGAACACAGAGTTGCCCTAAGAAGGTATTTGGGTTAGGGAAGTTGATGTGTTAACTCCTTTTTTATATTCAATTAGAGTTCATTTTATATTTAATAAAAAAGCAACTAACTTATAATAAGTTAGTTGCTTTTTTTTGTGACCATGGCAGGATTCAAACCTGCAACCTCTTGAGCCGTAATCAAGTGCGCTATTCAGTTGCGCCACATGGCCTTTTTGCGGGTGCAAATATAGGAGCAATTTTTAAATAAGAAAAGCTATTTTACTCTTTTTATGAATTAATTTCTTCTTTGTAGGTTTCGAGAATCGGCGTGGCTTTTTCTAAGTCGGTATTTAAGATGAACAATTCCACCATTCTACCCAGAGTACCAAAGCCTGCAAGCGTGCCAGAATGAATATGATCCTTTGTAATAGATCCAATATTGACATCCTCTAAACGAACTGCTAAGCCTTTTACAATGATTGAAGATCCCGAGAATACTTTGATATGTGCTGTTGTCATAATTTTAAATTTCAGTCAATTGCGTTCATAGTAACATAGGCTCTCCATCCAATAATTGCTAATTGGAATTTTGATGCTTTAGAAATGTCTAATTGCTTTTTGGTAAAAGACGGAAAGACGACTTTGTTCACTTTTGCAATCACTTTGAAAACTTGTTTTTTCATTACCAATTTGTTTGGTGTCAAATTTACTAAAAAATAAACAACTCAACCTTTTAGCGGGTGAGTTGTTTTTGGTTTCAATGATTACTTCATTGTAATTTGCTAAAATGTAAATAGAAGAATCGACCTGATGTATTCAGTCATTTTTTTAAAATAAAAGCGTTATTAGAAATTGAAAAATCCATAGAATAATTTTTGAGATAATTGGTATCATGTTTTGTGATTTAAATTTATAAAAATTGAGCAATTTCGAAATTGTGATATCAATATATATTTATTGCAATCTTATTGCCAACTATTTTAGGGACTATTAATTAAACTGATTTAATATTTATAACATAAAACAGGGTTTTGATTATAATATTAAATACTATCTCTTACGATGAAGTTTAATTTTGTAATGCATAATGAGCTAATAAGTTAAATACTGTTAGGAAGTAAAGGGATTTTTCTTGTTTATTTTTTAAAAAGGTCGAAAAAACATCTTTTTTTAGCTCTTTTTTCACCTTTTGATCTTTTCGTTTTATTAAAACTGATAAAAATGTATCTTCGCTAAAAAATAAAATACATGAATTTTTTATTCATAATTGCAGGCTTAGTGTTGTTGATTTTAGGTGGGAACTGGTTGTTGAAAGCTGCGGTTGCTTTGTCCTTAAAATTAAACATTCCTAAAATAGTTATAGGTATGACTGTGGTTTCCTTTGCAACTTCGGCACCTGAACTTATTGTAAGTCTAAAAGCAGCTTTAAATGGTGCACCCGATTTAGCACTTGGAAACGTAATTGGTTCAAACATTGCGAATTTAGGTTTCGTTTTAGGGATTACTCTATTATTTGGGGCGATGGAAATTCAGAAAAGTTTTTACAAAACAGATTGGCCGGTAATGATGCTAGCTTCTGTTTTATTGTATTTTTTTTTAGCAGGCGACCAGGTCATTGTTCGTTATGAAGGAATCATCTTGTTTAGTCTGCTTGTGCTATTTTTAATGTATTTGTTGCGCTTTCAAAAGGCTACCCTTGAAGAAGATCTTCCTGAAGATGAAGATGCACTGTCTCTATTTTATATGTTGTTTTATCTGGTGATCGGAGGCGTTGGTCTCTGGGCTGGATCGGAATTGTTGGTGAAAGGTGCAAAAGCAATGGCTGAAGATTTTGGAGTGAGTCAACGTATCATTGCAGTAACAGTGGTTTCTGTAGGAACCAGTATTCCTGAATTATCCGCTTCCATTATTGCAGTTATAAAGAAAGAGAAGGCCATTTCATTGGGAAACCTAATCGGATCCAATATTTTTAACATTTTAGCTGTTTTAGGAATCACTTCGATAGTAACACCCGTTGCTGTTTCGGATCTCGGTTTATTGAGCAATGATATCTTCTGGATGTTGGGAATCTCTTTTCTAACCTTACCCTTTGTCTTTTTACCGAAAAGGTTTCAGTTAAATTGGAAACATGGAATCGTTTTACTTGTCCTTTATGGGGCATTTATTTACAGAACACTTTAAAAAAGAATTGAATACATAAAAAAAGGCTCGCAAATTGCGAGCCTTTTTGTGAATCTATTTTTTAAAATCTAGCTAATATTCGCCGATTTTACAGTTTTAATAATTCTACCAGCAATCTTATAAGGATCCCCGTTTGAAGCAGGTCTTCTGTCTTCTAACCAACCTTTCCAGCCTTTTTCAACCGTAATAATTGGAATTCGAATTGACGCTCCTCTATCAGAGATTCCGTAAGAGAAATCGTGAATAGACGCTGTTTCATGGTCACCTGTTAAACGTTGGTCGTTAAACTCACCATATACTTGAATGTGTTCTTTTACTACTGGTCTAAATGCTTCACAAATTTTCTCATATGTTTCTTGAGAACCACATTCTCTTAAAACAGTATTTGAAAAGTTTGCATGCATTCCAGAACCATTCCAGTCCATGTCTTTACCTAAAGGTTTTGGATGGTAATCGATATAATAACCATATTGTTCTGTTAAACGGTCTAATAAGTAACGAGATATCCAAATTTCGTCACCCGCTTGTTTTGCGCCTTTCGCAAACAATTGATATTCCCATTGTCCAGAAGCAACCTCTTGGTTAATTCCTTCAAAGTTCAATCCAGCATCAATACATAAATCTGCATGCTCTTCAACTAAAAGTCTACCATGCGTATTTTTTCCTCCCACAGAACAGTAATACATTCCTTGTGGAGCAGGATAACCACCAATAGGGAATCCTAAAGGCAATTGTGTTTTGGTATCCATGATAAAGTATTCTTGCTCAAAACCAAACCAGAAATCATTGTCTTCATCTTCAATCGTTGCTCTTCCGTTAGAAACGTGCGGTGTACCATCAGCGTTTAAAACTTCGGTCATTACTAAATATCCATTTCTTCTTGTAGGATCTGGATAAATTGCAACCGGTTTTAATAAACAGTCAGAAGCATCTCCAGAAGCTTGTTTTGTTGATGACCCATCAAAAGACCAGTTTCCTAGCTCTTCAATAGTTCCTTGAAAGTTTTCATGTTCTTCTACTTTGGTTTTACTTCTCATGTTCTGAGTTGGGAAATAACCATCTAACCAAATGTATTCTAATTTAATTTTTGCCATTGTAAAGAATTATAAATGAATATTATTAACTATGCAAAAATGAAAATTTTTGACGAGGTATCAAAAAAATAGGGGGTAAAATGATAAAAATGTTAACAAAATTATTTAATCCCTAAAATTGAAAGGGTATATTTGTATTATTAAATTTTATTCAATCAAAAATTACTCATATGTCAATCATTAGGTTTAATGCTTTACAAGAAACGCTCAACAGAAAACCGATTAAAATTGTTGAATCCGAAAAAAGATCCTCTTTGTTTGGGAAAAACGTTTTTAATAAAAATGCGATGCAACAATACTTAACCAATGCTGCATATGAGAGTGTAATGGATGCAATTGTTCATGGCAAAAGAATAGACCGTAAAATCGCCGATCAAGTTGCAGTGAGTATGAAAGATTGGGCAATGTCTAAAGGAGCGACGCATTATACGCATTGGTTTCAACCCTTAACAGGTGCAACTGCAGAAAAGCATGATGCCTTTTTTGAATCGATCAATGGAAGTTTGGCTGTAGAAAAATTTGATGGTGAGCAATTGGTTCAACAAGAACCCGATGCTTCTAGTTTTCCAAACGGAGGCATTAGAAATACTTTTGAAGCAAGAGGATACACTGCTTGGGATCCAACATCGCCAGCATTTGTCTATGAAACGACCTTGTGTATTCCAACTATTTTTGTATCATATACAGGAGAAGCACTGGATAATAAAACTCCTTTATTAAGAGCTTTGCAGGCTGTAGATACTGCAGCAACCGCTGTTTGTAGATATTTTGATAAAAATGTATCCAAAGTAAATGCAACCCTAGGATGGGAGCAAGAATATTTTCTAATTGACGAAGCTTTGGCTTTGTCAAGACCCGATCTTTTAATGACAGGTAGAACTTTGCTAGGACATTCTCCAGCCAAAGGTCAACAATTAGACGATCATTACTTTGGAACCATTCCAGCTCGTGCCATGAGTTTTATGCAAGACTTAGAACAAGAATGCATGTTGTTGGGTATTCCTGTAAAAACAAGACACAATGAAGTGGCACCAAATCAGTTTGAATTGGCGCCCATTTTTGAAGAAGCTAATTTAGCCGTAGATCACAATTCTTTATTAATGGATGTGATGGAAAAAGTATCTAAGCGCCATCATTTTAAAGTATTGTTTCACGAAAAACCATTTGCTGGAATCAACGGTTCAGGAAAACATAACAATTGGTCCTTATCATCAGACAAAGGTGTCAATTTGTTAAGCCCTGGAAAAACACCGATGAAAAATTTACAATTCTTAACCTTTTTTGTGAACACCATTAAAGCTGTTTATGAAAACCAAGAACTGCTAAGAGCTTCCATTGCATCTGCAAGTAACGATTACCGCTTAGGAGCTAACGAAGCGCCACCAGCAATTATGTCGGTATTTATAGGAAGTCAGTTATCTGCAGTTTTAGATGAATTAGAAAATGTCACAAAAGGGAAGTTGTCACCCCAAGAAAAAACAGATTTAAAACTAAATATTATTGGTAAAATTCCTGAGATTTTATTAGACAATACCGACAGAAATAGAACCTCTCCATTTGCTTTTACAGGAAATAAATTTGAGTTTAGAGCAGTAGGTTCGTGGTCGAATTGTGCTACACCAATGACGGTATTAAATACGATCGTTGCCAAACAATTAAAAGAATTTAAAAATGAAGTTGATCAATTAATTGAGACAAAAAACCTTAAAAAAGACGAAGCTGTATTTAATGTTCTAAGAGAATACATCAAGGCATCTAAAAAGATTCGATTTGAAGGAGATGGATATGGAGATGCTTGGGAAAAAGAAGCCAAAAAACGCGGATTAAGTAATAACAAAACCACACCAGAAGCATTAAAAGTTAAAATTTCGAAAGCAGTGATTGATCTGTATGAAGAAATGGATGTTATGAGCAAAGTAGAAATTGAAGCTCGTTACGAAATTGAATTGGAGGGATACACTAAAAAAATACAAATAGAAAGTAGGGTTTTAGCGGATATTTCTAGAAATCATGTGGTGCCAACTGCGATTATTTATCAGAACACGCTGTTAGAAAACACAAAGAATTTGAAAGAGATCTTTGGTGATAATTTCAAAAATATTGCCAAGGAGCAGATTGAGTTAATTATGATTATTTCAAATCATATTACAGAAATCAATGCGTTGGTAAACAAAATGACCCAAGAACGTAAAAACGCCAACAAACAAACGGGCTTAAAATCTGCGGAGTTGTATTGCAATAAAGTAAAACCTTATTTCGAAGAAATACGATATCATTGTGATAAGTTGGAAACCATGGTGGATGACAACTTATGGCCATTAACAAAGTACAGAGAATTGCTTTTTACGAGATAAATTCATTTCTAAATTGTGGTGTTTTTTTTAATCAAAAGACTAAATTTGCAACAACAACACAACCCATAACATGAGTCAAGAAGTTTCCAAAAGATACGCACAAAGAGGCGTTTCTGCATCGAAAGAAGATGTGCACAATGCGATTAAGAACATCGACAAAGGATTGTTTCCAAAAGCATTTTGTAAAATTGTACCTGATTATTTAACAAATGATGAAGATTATTGTTTGATAATGCATGCAGATGGCGCTGGAACAAAATCTTCTTTGGCTTATATGTATTGGAAAGAAACAGGTGATGTTTCTGTATGGAAAGGCATTGCGCAAGATGCATTGATTATGAATATTGACGATCTATTGTGTGTTGGTGCAACAGACAATATTATGTTGTCTTCGACCATTGGTCGAAATAAAAGTAAAATCCCAGGAGAAGTTTTATCCGCAATTATCAACGGAACAGAAGCATTAATAGCAGATTTAAAAGGCTTTGGAGTCACCATTCATTCTACTGGAGGAGAAACCGCAGATGTTGGCGATCTAGTGCGAACCATTATCGTAGATTCTACCGTAACAGCAAGAATGAAGCGCTCTGAAGTAATAGACAATGCCAATATTAAACCAGGCGATGTGATTGTTGGATTGGAATCTTTTGGACAAGCATCTTATGAAACGGAATATAATGGAGGTATGGGATCCAACGGATTGACTTCTGCAAGACACGATGTTTTTCATAAATATTTAGCCGATAAATATCCAGAGAGTTTTGATGTGGCTGTTCCTGAAGAATTGGTCTATTCTGGAAACGTAAAATTAACAGATAGTGTCGAAAATTCTCCCATAAATGCTGGGAAATTAGTCTTGTCTCCAACAAGAACTTATGCACCAATAATAAAAGAAATTTTATCGAATTTCGACTCGAAAACAGTACACGGAATGGTGCATTGTTCTGGAGGTGCGCAAACTAAAATTTTACATTTTGTAGAGAATTTACATATCGTAAAAGACAACCTATTTCCAGTACCCCCTTTATTCAAATTGATACAAGAACAATCGAATACCGATTGGAAAGAAATGTATCAAGTTTTTAATTGTGGACACAGAATGGAAATTTATGTTTCTCCAGAAATTGCGCAAGACATTATCGCCATCTCAAAATCATACAACGTAAACGCCCAAATTGTGGGTAGTGTGGCTTCAGCGAATTCGAAAAAATTGACCATCAAAAGTGAGTTTGGTGTTTTTGAATATTAAAAAAAAATAATTAAAATTCACTTCCGGTATTCAATGCCATAGCTGTTCATAGCTTCCTAAAAGAGTAAGAAAAATCAGTGTTTTTCTTTTAATGAGCTCATTGATTAAGAGTCATCTTTACACGATTTAGAGGGTGCTGTTTTACAGCAAATAAAACCCGTAAAAATACATTTACAGAAGGAGTTTTTTTTGAGGGCTAAAAACCACTATTTTTTATATCTTTATGATTACCTATTTCTGAAAGATAAATTTACGAAATAACGCATTTTAAAATCGTTTTTATAGCTTGCTGTCATTAGATCGATTTTCAATAAAAAAAAGAGCATAAAAAATAAAAAGATGAATTTAAATTTAACAAAACCCATAGTATTTTTTGATTTAGAAACTACCGGTGTTAATATTGCAACAGATCGTGTTGTGGAGATTGCGATTTTAAAAGTATTTCCCAACGGAAATAAAGAAAGTAAAACGTGGTTGGTAAATCCAGAGGTAGAAATTCCAGCAGAAGCATCTGCAATTCATAAAATCACCAACGAGCAAGTAGTCACCGAGCCAACATTTAAAGAACTAGCCCCAGAAATTGATAAAATGATTGCAGGTTGTGATTTAGCTGGATTCAATTCAAATAGATTCGATATTCCGTTACTCGCAGAAGAGCTAATGCGCGCAGGGGTTGATTTTAATATGAAAGACAGAAAAGCCATTGATGTACAAGTTATTTTTCATAAAAAAGAACAGAGAACCCTGGGTGCAGGGTATCAATTTTACTGTGGTAAAGAATTGGAGGGTGCTCATGGTGCAGAAGCAGATACTAACGCCACCTATGAAATTTTATTAGCACAATTAGATAAGTATGATGATATTGAGAACTCTGTCGATGCGTTGAGTGAATATTCATCTCATGGGAAAAGAGCGGATTTTGCAGGTTTTATACTAATGAATGAAGAAGGAGAAGAGATCTTTTCATTTGGAAAACACAAAGGAAGAACTGTTGAAGCTGTATTGAAAGAAAATCCAGGATATAATAACTGGATGCAAAATGCAGATTTTCCGTTGTATACTAAAAAAGTACTGCAAGAAATTAAAGAACGAATGGAGGCTCCAAAAAAAACCATGATTGAGCCCGAAAAATTACAAGCTTTACAACAGAAGTTTAATTTAAGATAATTAAATAGCTGTTAGGCTTTCAAAACCTTACAGGTCTTGGAATGTATTAAGATCTTGAAAAAATAGTAGGAGCATATGCTTCCATAAAATAAATTAAAAGCATTTACAATGTTTACCCATTATAAAAATTTACCAAATAATTCTCGTGTTTGGATTTACCAATCAGATCGAGAATTTACGGATAAAGAAATCGAATTTATTTCAGCAAAAGCAGAAGAATTCATCAATCAATGGACACGTCATGGAGATGATTTGAAAGGATCTTTTACCATTAAATACAATCAGTTTTTAGTATTGGCTGTAGATGAAAGTTTTAACAATGTTTCTGGCTGTTCTATAGATAGTTCCGTTCGATTTGTACAAGGGTTGCAGTCTGAATTACAATTGGACTTGATGGACAAAATGAATATTAGTTTTAAAGATAACGAGACCATTAATATTGTAAAATTACCTGTTTTTCAGCGTTTTGCGAAAGCTCAAAAAATTACTGCATCCACCATCGTTTTTAACAATATGATTGCTACAAAAGAAGATTTTGAAAACAACTGGGAGGTTACAGCCAATAAAAGTTGGCACAAACGTTTTTTGGTATAAAGATTGAAAGAATACTCACATGAAAAAAAAGTTGCTTTTAGTATTTTGTATTAGTGTTGTTTCTAATTTATTTTCACAAAGTGTCGCTCCTTTAAGAGCAGAAAACTTTGAAGCTCAACAAATTTGGGTAGACAGTTTGATGAATACGATGACTGTTGATCAGAAAATTGGACAGTTGTTTATGGTGCAAGCCTATTCTAATTTAGATCAAAAACACGAAGATTTTATTTCAGAATTGATTACCAAATATCACATAGGGAATTTAATCTTCATGCAAGGAACTCCTGTAAAACAAGCTGTTTTAAACAACAAATACCAAGCGCATTCTAAAGTGCCTTTATTGATCGGTATCGACGGAGAATGGGGCTTAGATATGCGTTTAAAAAACACGTTTCGATATCCTTGGAATATGACACTAGGGGCCATTCAAGATAATTCATTTATTGAGCAATTTGGAAAAAGAGTAGGAGCACACTGTAAAAGATTGGGAATTCATATTAATTTTGCCCCCGTAGTAGACATCAATACCAATCCAGACAATCCAATCATTGGCAACCGTTCTTTTGGTGAAAATAAAATAAATGTAACCGACAAATCCATTGCTTTTACAAAAGGAATGCAAAGCGAAGGTGTTTTGGCAAATGCTAAACATTTCCCTGGACATGGAGATACCGCAACCGACTCTCACCATACCTTACCCGTAGTTAATTTTGACGCTCAACGCTTGGATACTTTAGAATTGTATCCCTATAAAAAAATGTTTGATGCTGGCGTTGCGAGTGTAATGACAGCGCATTTAAGTATTCCTCAGATAGAACCAAACGCTGCTTTGCCCTCCTCGCTATCACCAAAAATAGTAACGGATCTCTTGAAAGTGAAAATGGGCTTTTTAGGGTTGATTATTACGGATGGACTCAACATGAAAGGAGCTGCCAATTATTCTACATCTTCAGAAATAGATTTGGCGGCAATCTTAGCAGGAAATGATTTATTGTTAATACCGCAAGACGTTCCAGGGTCCATTCAGTTAATGAAATCCTCTTTAAAAACAGGTGTTTTAACGGAGGAACGTTTGGATGTTTCTGTACGTAAAATTCTTGCGGCAAAGTATCTAGTGGGTTTAAATGATTACAAACCCGTTGCAATTTCGAATTTAAATGAAGACTTAAATACTGTACAAGATGCATTACTTCATCGGAAATTAGTTGAAAAATCCTTGACCGTCATTAAAAGTGAAGCACAACTTTTACCGATAAGAAACCTTGATAAACAACAAATTGCCTATGTATCTTTGGGAGATGACTCTGGAGAACATTTTGTTTCAATGCTAAAGAATTATGCTAAAATTGATGTTTTAGAGGTAAATGATGCCCAATTAAATCAGAAATTAAAACCATATAGTTTAGTGATTATTGGTTTTCATATATCGAATTTACACCCCTGGAAAAGCTATAAATTCAGTAAAAAAGATCGAATTAAATTACAGGAAATTGCACGAACTAAAAGAGTGATTTTGTCAGTTTTCGCAAGTCCATACAGCCTATTGCAAGTAAAATCTTTCGCAGACATCGAGAGTATTGTGGTTTCTTATCAGAACAGTCGCATCGCACAAGAACTTACAGCACAACTTATTTTTGGCGCAATTAAAGCCAAAGGGAAGTTGCCAGTATCTATCAAAAAAGAGTTTCCAGAAGGACTCGGGTTATATACTTCAAACTTAAATAGATTGGGGTATTCAATACCCGAAGATGTTGGGTTGTCTTCAGAGAAATTAAAAAATATTGAAAGAACAATAGATACTATTTTAAAAGAAAAAATGGCTCCTGGAGCTCAAGTTTTAGTAGCTAGGGAAGGGAAGGTTGTTTACCAAAAAAGTTTTGGTTATCATACCAATGATCAGCAGCTAAAAGTAAAAAATTCGGATCTTTATGATGTGGCATCTCTTACTAAAATTTTAGCTTCTTTACCCTTAATTATGAAGTCAGAAGAGGAGGGGGTCTTTTCTCTAAATTCAACATTGAAAGAAATGCTACCTATTTTCAAGAAATCGAACAAAGACACAGTTACCGTCAAAGAAATATTGTCCCATTATGGACGTCTGAAAGCGTGGATTCCTTTTTATAAAGGCACACAAGACAGTATTACGGGAGCTAATTTACAGCAATTTTATAGCACTAAAAAAACTTCCTTATACAAGACGAAAGTTGCCGAGAAGTTCTATTTAAGGAAAAATTATAAAGACAGTATTTATACATACATCAAAGAAGCTCCTCAAAGAGAAGAGGTGGGGTATAAATACAGTGATTTAGGCTATTATCTTTTTAAAGAAGTGTTAGAGAAAAAGGGTAAAAAGTCGTTGGCAACATTAGTAGATGAATCCTTTTATCAAGCTTTAGGTGCTCACAGAATGACCTATTTACCACTTTTGAAATTCAATAAAAATGAAATAATCCCTACTGAAAAAGACAGCTATTTTAGAAACCAATTGTTGCATGGAAATGTGCATGATATGGGTGCTGCAATGTTGGGAGGTATTGGTGGACATGCAGGGGTGTTTTCCAATGCGAATGATATTGCGAAAATGATGCAAATGTATTTGCAAAAAGGCTTTTATGGAGGTAAACGATATCTAAAACCGGAAACCATCACCAAATTTAACAAGCGTTATTTTTCGGAGGTGAATGTTCGTAGAGGTTTGGGCTTTGATAAGCCGCAGATAGACCCAGCAGAGAAAGCTACTTGTGGTTGTGTTTCTGAGGAGAGTTTTGGTCATTCCGGTTTTACCGGCACCTATACATGGGCTGATCCAGTAAGTAGAATTGTTTATGTTTTCTTATCGAATAGAGTTTATCCAACAATGGAAAATGACGGATTGGTAAAGCACAACATGCGCACAAAAATTCAGCAGATCATCCAAAATGCAATTATTGATTAAAATTAGTTTTTTGTTTTAGATGCCCTCTTTTAGGAATCCAATTCTATATGTGATTTTGTATTTGTAGGTGCACACTTTGCATACAATAGAATTAATAAAGCTGAAATTGTTAGGTAAAAGAAACCCACTAAAGTTCCGAAAGCAACTCCAAGTATCCAAGCTTGAACACTATAAAAAATAGGAATCAATACCAGGTTCAAACTAAAACGAAACGTATCTACAAATTCAATTTCATCAATTTTTTTTAGTATTGTTTTCCAAATTAAAAAAGGAAGTATACTATTCAGTTGAATCAGGTATAGTAAGGGTTTTAAAAAGTTCTTTTTTCCCTTTTTGGGCTTTGGGAAGATTCCGCTTTCAATCATTTTGTTAACTTGGTCTACCTGTGTAAAATCGACTTGGGCATCATTTAATTGTTGTAAAACAGCATCATAATTCTCGTCATCGGGTATATGTACACTTAGTTCTTTTAATTGTGTTGTGACAGCTGCTTTTAAAATATTGATTGCTTTTGCGGGTGCATTTGCTTCAAAAATTGTTCTTGTTGCAATTGGATGTCCATAACGCACCACTACTTTTGAGGGGAAGCTTGACGCGTGTTGATAAGTGATACCTACCGGAACTACTTGTATTTCCAATTCGGGATGTTTTTCTAGAGCCCCAGAAACAATACGTGTAAACCCTTTACTCAAAAGGCGTACAGTTCTTTTTTTATTATGACTTCCTTCAGGAAAAATCATTAAGGTATCTTCTTTGTGAAGTATTTTAAAACACTTTTCAAAAATTTCTTGATTGTTGGCAAGTTGTTGTATTCCGTCTCGAATTCGATAAATAGGCATTAGATTTAAAGACTCTAAAATCTTTTTGATAATCGGTTTTTTAAAGGAGGCAGCTCTTACTAAAAAATGATTACGTCGACCATTTGTGGTGGATACATACAAAGGATCTACCAATCCATTTGGATGATTTACAGCAAACAAAACAGCGCCTTTTTTTGGAACGTTTTTTCTACCACGAACGGTTATTTTTTTACTGTAAAAAAACAAACCTAATTGTATGGTATTCGAAATAAAAGCAAACCAAATTTTTTGAATCATATCTTATTTTTACTTTGTTTAAACATCATTATAAAATTTCTGGTTGTGATTTTCTTCCCCAATAGGTAGCGAGAAGAAGTCCAGAAAAAACATCCCATATTCCCCAAAATGCAGCCAACAGTGCCATTCCACCCAAGCCATCAAAAAAACTAAAAATCAATAACAATCCCAATCCTCCATTTTGAATCCCCGTTTCCATAGCTATTGTTTTGGTATCTTTCGGATTCAAACCAAAGCTTTTAGCGGTGTAATAGCCCAAAACATACGCGAAAATATTGTGAAAAATAACCAATAATGCTACATGATGAATGTGGTTGAAAAACACGTCTAAGTTTTGTGAAAAAGCAATAAAAATAAGAGCGATAAATACCAACATTGAAAGTGGTTTTAATACTTTTTCTATTTTTTCAGCCATCTCAGCATGGTAATGTTTAATGAGCATTCCGAAAAACAAAGGAACTCCCAAAATAAGAGAGACCAATTTAAGAATGTCTACTGAATTCAATTCGACTGTTTTTAATATTTTATTTGTAGGAGCATATAAACTTCCCCAGAACTGTAAATTAAAAGGAGTCATTACAATGCAAATGAGGGTTGCAAAAGCAGTTAAACTTACAGATAGCGCCGCATTTCCGCCCGCCATTTTACTGAAAAAGTTGGAAACATTTCCACCAGGGCAAGCTGCGATAAGTATCATTCCGAGTGCAAAACTTGGATGGGGTTCTAGGATTAAAATAGCTAAAAAAGTTGCTGCTGGTAATAATGCAAATTGGGACAAGACGCCAACGAACACAATTTTCGGACTTTTTAACAAGCGTTTAAAATCGGCAATAGAAATCCCCAAAGCAACACCAAACATGATGATTGCAATGGCAATGTTTAAGATCCATAAACCCTGTGTATCAAAGTTTATTTTTATTGCATCGATATCTATTTGAGGTTGCATTGCATTAATTTTTAAAAGCATATTCAATAATGTTTGACCCCATTTTCAAGGCTTTTTCTCGAACTACTTTAGGGTTGTTGTGTATTTCTGCATCTTCCCATCCGTCACTTAAATCGGTTTCATAATCATAAAAAACCATTAATCGACCTTCGTAAAACAATCCAAAACCTTGGGCTTTTTTTTGATCGTGCTCGTGAATTTTTGGAATTCCGTTTGGGAACTTATAGGTCTGATTGTAAATCTCATGATTTGAAGGAACTTCTATTAATTCTAATTCGGGGAATACATTTTTGAGTGCTTTTCGAATGTAAGTGTCCAAGCCATAATTATCGGAAATGTGCAAAAAACCTCCAGAAGTTAAATAGTTCTTTAAATTTTCTGCCTCACTCTCTGAAAATATAACATTTCCATGTCCGGTCATAAATACAATTGGGAAACTAAAAAGATCCTGACTGCCCACAGCAACTGTTTTTGGGATTTTAGAAATCGTGGTATGAATGGTTGTATTGGTAAAGGCTATCAGATTTGGAATTGCTGTTGGATTTGCATACCAATCGCCACCGCCATTGTATTTTAAAATAGCCACATCTTGTGAATGTGCCGTTAGGCATAAACTCCAAAAAAAGAAAAGTAAGAGAGGCTTCATAAATCGCTATTGATTAGAAAAGAAGCAATATAGTAAAAAACTTATTCATTCATAAAAGAAACCAAATTTACGGCAACCAATGCAGCAGTTTCTGTGCGAAGTCTGCTTTCTCCCAAAGAAACAGGGGTCCATTTTTTTGTCAATGCTTTTTCGATTTCAACCCCAGAAAAATCACCTTCAGGACCAATAAGAATCGTTACTTTTTCAGCAGGCTTTACTACTGTTTTAAGGAGGCTTTTGTCTTGATCTTCACAATGTGCAATACATCGGGTTCCGTCCAATTCCTGCTGTAGAAATGTATTCAATTTTATAGGTGGATTCAGTTTTGGGAGTGTGAATTTTAAAGATTGTTTCATTGCTGACTGGATGATTTTTTCAAATCGATCGAGTTTTACAACTCTCCTTTCCGAGTTTGCGCAAATAATGGGGGTGATCTCATCAATACCAATTTCGGTAGCTTTTTCTAAAAACCATTCTATGCGATCATTGTTTTTGGTGGGTGCAATGGCAATGTGGAGGTAGTAATTCCATGGCTTCTCTTTTTCGGTCACAGTAATAATGTCTGCCATGCATTTTTTATCGCTTGCAAAACTTATTTTTGCATCAAACAAATAGCCTTTTCCGTTGGTAATTTTTAACACATCATTTTCTTTCTTCCGCAATACACGCACAATGTGTTTGCTCTCAATCTTATCGAAAACAAGCTGTTTGGTGGCGGTAGAAATTTCTGAATTGTAAAAGAGTTGCATGGGTAAAGGTGTTTCAGTGTTTAAAATTGTTTCTAAGTGGTAAAGTTAAGATCTTCTTACAGATATTAGATTTTTTATTTAAGTTAGTTCTCGATTCAACACGAGCAGCTATTGTATTTTTTTTTAGAGTTGTTCTTCTTAAGCTTTCCAAAACCTTTTAAACTTCAAGCCTAAAGCATCTTCTTATAGGTGCTTCGTCTTTTATGTCTTGTAGGATCAAAGTTTTTCCATATTTTTTGAATGGCATCGTTGTCTGCCAATTCTGGCGTTCGAATGCAATTTACAATTCTTTTTTTTGCAAAAGTTTTGGTACACTGGTCGAAGAGAATGGCATGCACACCTTTGTTTTGGTAGGCCGGATCTACACCAATCAGATAAAAAACAACGTCTTTAGCTTTTTTTCTAGCATGCAACAAGTGAAACAATCCAAAAGGGAAAAGTGTTCCTTTTGCTTTTTGTAATGCTTCCGAAAAGGAGGGCATAACAATGGCAAAAGCAATGAGTTTGTGATTGGGATCCACCACGAATTTTATATATTCTGGATTGATAAAACCGATATATTTTCTCTTAAAAAAAGCGATCTGTGCTTTTGAAATGGGTACAAATGTAGACAGTTTTCCATAGGATTTTTCCAAAACTTCAAACATTTCATCTACATAGGGGAGGAGGTCTTTTGTTTTTGTGAAATCCAATGCTTTTAACTGAAAGCGTCTTTTTATAAGATTGCTCATTCTGTTGAAATACACTCTATCAACATTCTTAAATGGGAACTTATTTTCGAAATATTCTTTCTCTTTTACAAAGCCCAATTGCTCTAAGTGCTCTTTATAATAGGGATGGTTGTACCAGGTTATCATGGTGCCAATATGTTGAAAACCTGCTGTTAAAACCCCTGTTTTGTCGAGGTTGTTGAACCCTACGGGACCTTCCATAAAAGCTAAGTTGTTGT
Organism: Polaribacter sp.; assembly: GCA_018663625.1. Lineage (GTDB taxonomy): Bacteria > Bacteroidota > Bacteroidia > Flavobacteriales > Flavobacteriaceae > Polaribacter. Next base: position 36,193 of record JABJPX010000035.1, read on the forward strand.
TAAGTCCAATTTCTTTTACTTTATTTAACAGCACTTTAGATACTTCAATGTCGTCAATAAAATCAAACCAACCAAAACGCATTTTTTTTAGTTGTTGTTTTTCAACCTCTAGCCAATTGATGATGGCGGCAACTCTTCCAACAATTTCACCGTTTTTAAACGCTATAAAAAATTGAGCTTCTGCATTCTCAAAAACAGGGTTTTTGGAAGAATCAAAACTAGCAATCTCATCTTTTACAATTGGAGGAACCCAATATGGATTGTTTTTATAAAGTGAAAAAGGAAATAAGACAAATTGTTTCATTTCCTTTTTAGAAGTAACTTTTTGAAGCGTTATCATTTCATGATATTTGAAGGCAAATTGCCGTCTTTTTTAATTTTTTTCTCCAATTCTTTAATTTCCCTTTCAATTTTTTCCAGCGCTGTTTCTTTCTTCTTTTTAAAAAGCCCGAAAAAGCCACGGCGTTTTTTCTTTTTCTTTGTTGTTTCTTTTTCTGTTCCTTTTTCTGCTGGATCTTTCTTTTTGAAAATACTAAAGATTCTTCCAAAGAAATTCTTTTTCTTCAATTTGTCTTCTGGGCTGTCTTCAATAGGGTTGCCATTGTCGTCCAGTTCAATATAAGAATCCTGATGTCTATCAATTCTATAAGAAACGCCTAAACTTGTATAATATCCAGTCGAATTTCCCTCAAACATGCCTCTTGCCGATGCGTTTACTTGAAGATTGGTTGTTAATAAGAAAGCAATACCGGTTCCAATGTTTGTGTCTTTTTGCTCTTTTTTAAAGATGCCTTGGTTCTCAAAAAAAGTAGACCAGCGATCATTAAAACTGTAGGTTCCTGTTATAATATAAGAAAATTCAGCAGCGTCAGTTCCCATTTTATCATAATAGAAATTGGTAATCACATTAAAGTCATTACTCAAATCATTTTGTAATAACACTCCCAGTTTAGGAGATACTTTAGAGGTTTTGTGGAGGTCTCCTAAAAAGTTTGTATTGAATCCTGCATAGACTGCTACGGAAGGAATAAGTCTTTTTTTATCAAAAGCATTTCTTTTTTTCCAACTTCGTACCTCTTTGCTTTTGTCTGTAAATTCTTGTTGAAAAACTAAATATTTAGCACCAATCGTTGCGTTGCTTAATCCACTTGTAAAATCATTCGATGTAAAAACATTATTAAAAGCTACTTGGTCTCTTTGGTAACTTAAGTGAGTACTAAATTCTAACTTTTCAAGAAAAAAACTAGTTCTGAATAACAAATCAATCCCCAAAGATTGCGGCTGAGAGAATGTTGACTCTATACTCATGTCTCGATAAAAGAGATTGCTTTCAAACTGGTAAATCCCGGTACCTACACTGTAAGGGCTTTCTGAAAATCCTGGTTTGTTTGAATTGATCACATTAGTGTATTGCGCATGTACTCCTAAGAAACAAGAAGCAATTAAGAAGAATGTGAGTCTATATTGTAAGGTAGTTTTTTTCAAAATAAAAAGGTTAAATTAGCTTTCTTTCATTGCTATACAAACATACTGTAAAAATACCATTCTTTAAATTGAAGGGTTTCTTTTTTAAGTCCTGTAAATATTTGCAGTTTGTTAACGTTGGTATTGTTTACAAATTGTTATTTTTGGGGAGAATTATTAATTTTAAAAGAGAATATTGAAGAGATGGCTTTAGGTTTAATTAAAACAATTTTATATGTTGTATTTTTCATGTATGCTTTTAAGTTTTTGGCAAAGTTATTTGCTCCCTTTTTAATTAAGAAAGTGGTCAATAAAATGCAGGAGAAAGCCGAAGCACAATTTCGAAATCAACAACCTAAATCTACTGTAAAAGAGGGTGAAACCATTATTGATAAAGCACCAGCGAAAGATGCAAAAGGTTCTAAAACAGTAGGGGAATATGTAGATTTTGAAGAAATAGATTAATATGAATATTAAAAAAATGATTCCTTTTGCAATCGCGATCCTTGTTTTCGCGCTTGCTGCAATTACGTACTTTCATCCTGTTTTAAAAGGACAAAAAATAGCACAGTCAGATATTACCCAGTTTCAGGGTATGTCTAAAGAAATTCAAGATTTTAGAGCAGAGAAGAATGCGGAACCCTATTGGACAGGAAGTGCTTTTAGTGGAATGCCAGCCTATCAATTAAGCGCTTACTATCCGAACGATTTTGTTCGAACCATAGATCAATGCATTCGTTTTTTACCAAGACCAGCAGATTATACTTTTTTGTATTTTATTAGTTTCTTTGTGCTCTTACTAGCTTTAAAAGTAGATTGGAAATTGGCGCTCCTAGGCGGATTATCCTTTGGATTTTCTACTTATCTAATTATTATTTTTGGTGCAGGACACAATGCAAAAGCACATGCTATTGGCTATATGCCGTTGGTTTTAGCAGGTGTTTTGTGGGTTTTTCAAAAAAAATATTTACGAGGCTTTGTGGTTACAGGTCTAGCCATGTCATTAGAAATTTATACCAATCACCCACAAATGACCTATTATTTAGGTTTTTGTTTACTCATCTTAGGAGTTGTTGAACTGGTTCATGCTATCAAAGAAAAACAACTTCCGACTTTTGCAAAACAAACAGCTATTCTTCTGTTAGCAGTTTTCCTTGGAATTGCAGCAAATGCACCTCGTTTAATGGCGATGAAAGAATATGCAGATCATAGCACGCGAGGAAGTTCTGAATTAACGATTTATCCAGATGGAAGCCCAAAAGTCGCCTCAACAGGTTTAGATTATGGCTATATTACAGAATACAGTTATGCAAAACTTGAAACCTTCAACTTGTTTATACCTCGATTTATGGGGGGTGGAACTTTTGAGAAATTGGATGAAAATTCAGCCTTTTACCAGCTGATTTCAGAAAAAGCAGGAAGAAAAGTTGCCGATGATTATTCCGAACGAGTCTTAACCTATTGGGGAGATCAAACGATTATAGAGGCTCCCGCATATATCGGTGCTGTGCTGTTTTTTCTATTCTTTTTAGGAATTTTCTTAGTCAAAGGAAAGTTAAAACAATGGTTGGTAGCTGCCACTATTTTTTCAATTTTAATGAGTTGGGGAAGGAATTTTGAGCTTCTAACCCACTTTTTTATCGATTATGTACCGCTTTACAATAAGTTTAGAGCTGTTTCATCGATACAAGTCATTGCAGAATTGTGTGTGCCAATTTTGAGTTTTTTAGCTTTAAAAGCATTCTTTTCAAAAGCACATACCCTAGAAGAAAAGCAAGAAGCACTCAAAAAAGCAGTGTATGTATTTGTAGGCTTAGTTTTTGTTGGATTTATTTCCGCACACATGTTCGCCACTTTTGAAGGACTTAGAGACCAGCAACAATACAATGCATTGCCAGGTTTGATAGACGCTTTGATTGCCGATCGAAAAGCCATGTTACTAACAGATACACTACGTTCTTTAATTTTAACGGGCGTCGCTGCGGGAACTTTATGGCTTTTGTTGAAGAATACATTGAAGCAGACTGCCGTTATTATTGTATTTGCAGTGCTCCTTCTTTTTGATTTAATTTCCATTGACAAACGCTACGTAAATGAAGCTGATTTTAATCCTGCTCGAAACATTGAAAACCCTTTTGTAAAAACGAATGCCGATAAACTCATTCAGCAAGACACAACGCATTACAGGGTAGGTAATTTTACTGTAGACCCAATGACCGATGCAAGAACCTCGTATTTTCACAATTCAATTGGTGGATATCATGCAGCAAAAATGGGGCGTTATCAAGAACTTTTCGAGTATCAAATAGCTCAAAGAAACATGGGGGTATTAGACATGTTAAACACTAAGTATTTTCTTTTTTCAGATGATCAAGGAGCAACTCAGGTCCAGTTAAATGAAGCAGCAAATGGAAATGCTTGGTTTGTAGAAAACCTAAAGTTAGTAACTTCTGCAAATGAAGAAATGCAGGCTCTGGATTCTTTGGATTCTAAAACTACAGCAGTCTTAAATCGGAAGGATTTTGAAACTCAATTTATTGCAAATGAAACCTTGCAATATGAAAAAGATTCCACCGCCACAATTCAATTGAAAAACTACGATGTGACCACATTAACGTATCATTCAAATACTCAAAAAGAGCAGTTTGCGGTCTTTTCAGAAATTTATTATAAAGAGGGGTGGAATGCTTACATTGATGGTGATTTAACGCCACATTTTAGAGTGAACTATGTGTTGCGTGGTATGAAAATCCCTGCTGGAGCTCATGAAATAGTCTTTCAATTTGAACCGAGTGTGATTAAAAATGGAAGGATGATCTCTTTAATCGCCTATGGATTATTATTGTTGTTTCCGATAGGATGGTTTTTTTATGAAAAGAAAGGTGTAAAATAAGATATACTATGAACATTGGAATGTTGCTAAATGGTAATTACCCTGCAGATATTAGAGTTCGAAAAGAGGCTGAGAGCTTATCAGAGAATCACTCCGTATTTATATTGTGTAAAAAAGAACCTTCTGATAAAGAGTTTGAAATTATCAATGGCGTTACGGTAATTCGACAAATAACATACAGAAATACAGCACATGAAGGTGTGATTGATGTTTTAGCATCCTTAAATTTCATCCATCCATATTTCAAAAAAAAGCTCCCAGATTTTATAAGAAAATATCAGATAAACGCTTTACATGTTCATGACTTACCGCTTGCGAAAACAGCATTCCTAGCAGCAAAAAAGTATCAACTAAAAACAGTTTTAGATTTGCATGAGAATTATCCAGCGGCATTAAAAACCTGGTTTTCATGGCGTAAGAATCCCATTATTAGATTAAAGAATACCTTATTTTTTAGTTATGATCGATGGCGGAACTACGAAGCAAAAATTATTAAGAAATATGATGTTTTGATTGCTGTTGTAGACGAAATGAAAGCGCGCTTAATTGATCAGCATCAAATTGATTCAAAAAAAATTGTAATTGTCCCTAATGCAGAAAAGAAAGATTTTGCAAAGAATTTTGAAGCACATCTACCAGACTATTTTAAAGAAGAAAAGGAAAGGTTTATCATTTCATATGTAGGTGGATTTGGTCCTCATAGAGGGTTACATACTGCTATTTTAGGAATGAATGAAATCGTTAAGACCATCCCCAATGCTTTATTAGTGCTCGTGGGGCCGGCAAATAAAGATGTGAGAATGCATCTTCAAAATATAATAACGAACAATGGATTAACTCATTTTGTTAAGATAAAAGGAAGAGAGCCTTTTAAAAACGTCATTAATATTATGAAAAGCTCGGATATAAATATCATTCCACATATCTCAAATGAACATACCGAAAGCGCTGTTCCACATAAGTTTTTTCAAATATTACTCTCGGGAAAACCCTTATTAGTGTCAGACTGTGCACCCATGAAACGCTTGGTTAGTGCACATGAAATAGGGACTTACTTCGAGTCTGAAAATACATTGAGTTTTGCCGAAAAGGTTTCTTACATTTATAAAAATTATAAGGCATCTCTTTTAAAGGCAAACCAAGGAGTGCAACAATCTTTACATGCCGATTTAAATTGGGAGTTTTTATCCAAAAACTTGATAGAATTATATAATAATTTAGAAAATTGAAAGCACTCATCATTACTTATTATTGGCCACCAGCAGGTGGTTCAGGAGTACAAAGATGGTTGAAGTTTGTAAAGTATTTACAAGATTTTGATGTTGAGCCTGTGGTGTATACCATTGCGAATCCGAAGTATCCTATTTTAGACGATACCCTTGAAGACGAAGTACCAAAGAATATTGAAATTTTAAGACAACCGATTTGGGAACCCAACAATTTTCTTTCTTTTTTGAAGAAAGAAAAATCTCAGAGTGCAGGTTTTTTAAATCCAAATCCAGGTTTTTTGGGGAAAATCATGCAATATATTCGAGCCAATTATTTCATACCAGATGCTCGAAAATTTTGGGTAAAACCCTCGGTAAGCTATTTAGAAAACTATATTCAAAAAAATAATATATCGGTTGTAATTACATCAGGACCGCCACACAGTATGCATTTAATTGGTCTGCAATTGAAAGAGAAATTGAAGATCAAATGGATTTCAGACTTCAGAGATCCTTGGACCGATATTGATTATTTTCATCAATTGCCATTAACCAAAAAATCCAAAGCAGCCCATTTTCGATTAGAAAAAGAAGTTTTAGAAAAATCGGACGCTGTGCTTGTAGTAGGAGAAACCATGAAAGAGAATTTTCTTAAATTTAATAATAATATTCATGTAATTACAAACGGATTTGATACTGATTTCACTGCTCATTCAAAAGTAACACTTGATCGTCGTTTTACGTTGACGCATATTGGCATGATGAACTCAGACAGAAACCCGAGGTTGCTTTGGAAAGTTTTAGCAGAAATTTGTGCTGAGAATTCGGAATTTAAAAGCGATTTGAAAATAAACTTAGTAGGTAAAGTAGCGCCACAAGTTAAAAATGAATTGCAATTATTAGACAAGCATATCCTCGATTTTATTCCATATTTACCACATTCGGAAGTGCGAGCCTATCAGCAGAAATCTCAAATGCTATTATTGGTTGTCAATAATGTGCCTAGTGCAAAGGGAATTCTTACGGGTAAAATTTTTGAATATTTAGAAGCAAAAAGACCCATTTTGGCAATTGCGCCAACAGATGGTGATGCTGCAGCAATTATAAATGCTACAATTTCGGGTTTTGTTATAGGTTTTGAGGATGAAACCAATTTAAAAAAGGTAATTTTATCAAATTACCAAGTATTTAAAAAACAAGCGTTGCATGTCGCTTCCATAAATATTCAACAATACCATCGGAAAGCACTTACAAAGAAGTTAGCAACAATTATTAAAAGCATTTAAATTTGAATTCATTGAAAAAAATTGTGACCATTTTAGGAGCTAGACCTCAGTTTGTAAAAGCAGCTGTTTTAAGTAGAATTATTTCAGAAATGAATAAAATTCAAGAAGTAATTGTTCATACTGGACAGCACTTTGATACAAATATGAGTGCTGTTTTTTTTAATGAAATGCAAATTCCTACGCCAAAGTACAATTTGGCGATTCATGGATTGACACATGGGGCAATGACCGGGCAGATGCTCGAGAAAATTGAAGCTATTTTAATTGACGAAAAACCAGACGCCGTTGTTGTTTATGGGGATACAAATTCTACGTTAGCAGGTGCTTTAGCGGCAAAAAAACGAGATATTAAAGTGATTCATATTGAGGCGGGTTTGCGCTCCTTTAATTTGAAAATGCCTGAGGAAGTGAATCGAATTTTAACAGATCGAATTTCAGCGTTATTAAGTTGTCCAACTGATACTGCGCTTCAGAATCTTTCCAATGAAGGTTTTGATCATTTGCCTATAAAAATTGAACAACATGGAGATATCATGAAAGATGCTGTTGCGTTTTATAGTGAGAAATCATCAGAAAAATCGAACATTATTCAAGATTTAGATTTACAAAAAGACGCATTTGTTTTAACAACAATTCATCGTCAAGAGAATACAGATGATGCCGTTAAAATGAAAGAAATTTTTGATGCTTTGGAGTTAATTCATCAAACAAAACAAGTTATTTTACCTTTGCATCCCAGGACAAAAAAAATGCTAACGAAATTCAATATCAATACAAAAATTACCCTCATAGATCCCGTTGGCTATTTTGATATGCTAGAACTGTTAAAGAATTGTGCTATGGTCGTTACTGATAGCGGCGGCTTGCAAAAAGAAGCTTTCTTTTGTAACAAAAATTGTATTATTGTACGTGAGGAAACAGAATGGTTAGAATTGGTTGCTCACAATTTTGCAAAAATTGTAGGAACGGATAAAGATAAATTGGTAGCTGCTTTTCATTATTTTTTGACAGCTAACATGGATTTTAATATCAATTTATTTGGTGAAAATGTGGGAAAAAAAATTCATGATTCTATTTGTAATTTAATTCAAGATTAGGTGGGAATTGTATTTAAACAGTCTTTAAAAAACACGTTATTTATTTATTTGGGTTTCGCCTTTGGAGGAATCAATACCTTGTTTTTATATACCCGCTTTTTAGAAGACGAATATTATGGGTTGGTTACTTTTTTACTATCCACCTCTAATTTGTTAATGCCTTTAATTGCTTTAGGTGTGCATCATTCAATTGTGAAGTTTTATTCAAGTTACTTTACAAAAATTGAAAAAGATCGCTTTTTATCATCCATTCTCTTTTTACCTTTTTTTATTGCGATACCGATTGCTTATTTTGGAACTCTTTTTTATGAAGAAATAGGGAGTTATTTATCTGAAGAAAATCCAGTGATAAAAGACTATACCTTTATAATTTATTTAATTGCAGTTGCTACTTCCTACTTCGAGATTTTCTATGCTTGGGCAAAAGTACAGTTTCAATCTGTTTTTGGGAATGTTTTGAAAGAGTTGTGGAATCGAGTTGTTGTTATGATTTTGCTATTTGCAGTTTATTTTGAATTGATTACCAAAGCTGAATTTATTTATTATTTAACAGGAGCTTATTTTTTAAGAACCTTCGTTATGATGGTTTATGCGCTCAAATTATACACTCCTAAATTTACTTTTTCAAGACCTAAAAATTTTAACGATGTCATTCGGTTTTCAGGATATATTATTCTAGCGGGAAGTGCTGGAGCAATTATTTTAGATATTGATAAGTTTATGATTCCTGGAAAAGAATCTTTAGTGAAAGCAGCTTATTATTCAGTAGCTGTATTCATAGGTTCTTTTATTGAAGCGCCAAGTAGAGCAATGTTAAATATCTTACAACCATTGACCTCTAAAACATTGAATGAAGAAAATCATGAAGAAGTAGCATCCTTGTACAAAAAGAGTTCGCTTAATTTATTGTTAATTAGTGGCCTTTTTTTTGTGTTGATCAACACAAATATTAATCAATTATTCAGTTTGCTTCCCAAAGCATATTCAGGAGGTGTTTTGGTGGTGTTAATGATTTCATTGCTGAAGTTGTATAATGGCTTTTTAGGAAACAATGGCGCTATTATAAACAACTCTAAGTTTTATAAAATAACATTGCCAATAAGCCTTATAATGGCGTTTTCAGTTTATTTTTTAAACAAACTTTTTTATTATGAATTGGATATGGGAACCAACGGTCTGGCATTGGCAACATTGCTTGTGATTTTTACTGCCAATACTTTTAAATTGTTCTTTGTAAAGCGTAAATTTTCTATGACTCCTTTTACCAACAAATCGTTATTGCTTTTTTTGATTATAACTGTTTTATACCTATCATTTAATTTTTGGGAGTTTCCAATTGTAAATGTTTATTTATGGGATTTCCCCATGCATCCCATTATAAATATGATTCTAAAAAGTGTTTTAATCGTTATAATTTATATCTTTTTGATCTTAAAACTGCATATTTCACCAGAGTTTGATAGCCTTCTTAAAAAGTATTACAAATAGCAATCTAGTCCATCTGCAAGCATATGTAGTAGGAGCGCTAACCCAATAATTCTTGTTTTTTTAAAGAGCAACCCAATTGTGTAAAATGCGATAGCAATATAAGAATGTAGTGGGTGAAAGTTGATACTGCATCTCACTTTGTCAAAAATAGGAGTAGCTAACAGATGATCCAAGTCTACTAACATCGAAAGCAAGAAAATCAAATAGACTTTTTTCCAATTTTTTTTAAAGAAAAAATAAGCAATGAGAAGCGGTACAACAAAATGAAGTCCGTAATGAAGCATGTTTTTAAAGATCATTATTGAAAAGTAAAAAAAGACTTAATATTAAGTCTTTTTTTTATATTTTTAATGAATTACTATTCGTTAAAATTAGTGTTTTGAAGGTAAAAAACTATTTACGCACTCTTTTCATAAGTAAGTCTTTTCGGATTCTACTTAACTGTACTGGTGTAATATTTAAAAAAGAAGCAATTTGATATTGTGGTATTTGTTTTTCGATATTCGGTAAATCTTTTCTGATTTTTAAGTATCGATCTGTTGCGTCTAGCATCGAAAGTTCATAAATTCTTTTTTCTTTTTTAATAAAAGAGTATTCCAAAACTTTAGTATACAGTAAACTAATATTGATGTCTTTTTTTGTAAGTTTTTTGAATGCTTTAAAATCACCAACATAAAATTCGCAGTCAGTAAGACAGTCATAATACATTCTAGAGGGCCTGTCTAAAACTAAACTAGAAAATGCTCCAAACGAATTTCCTCCTACATTTAGCGACTGAATAACTTCTCTTCCTTTTTTATCTAAAAAATAAGAGCGAACAACTCCTTCTTTTAAGATATAAAACTCGGTAGGGGTTTCACCAGCTTTCGTTAAAACATGCTTTTTCTTAACGTTTTGATAGGAAAGTAATTTTTTTAAATTGTGAATAGTTTTAACGGGTAATTTGTTGTTCTCCGAGATTAAATCAGTAATGAATTCCATATTATCAAATATTTATAACAATTTTAGCTTCTAATGAATTCTAAAAAAAATAACAAGATTCTTTTGATCATTATTTCTTTTGAATAAATTTTTGCTAGCTAAAATTTACATTATAAACTTATTATTTACTGACTTAATAATATACAAACCCATTAAACATGTCAATTCACGCTATCATTTTAAAATTATATTCTATTGTACAAGAGTGTTTAGAACATATTTTTTATATAATGTTAAAAGCATCTAATTACTTATTCCTGGGGTAGTTGTCAGTAAATGCATAGTTTCTTCAAATTTATATAAAAAAATATAAAAAATCAAAATTAAAATATAAAAATTATAAATAACTAATAGCATTTGGACCTTCCATAAATAACAGGTCTAACATTGATAGGTTGGGAAGAAAACCATACTTGTCGGAAAAGACTTGTATGTATGGAGAATGTTTCTTTAGCGTTTTTTGTTTTACGTTTGCCAGAAATCTAAAGTCATTTTCAATATTGTGATGTTGATATTCTGTTGTCTTTTTAGTTCTTATTTCTAATTGGAGTGCATCAGTCAAAAATAAAAAAGCATCAAAATTAAGATCATTTAAAAAACGGTATTTTTTGTTGTAAATACGGTGTAAATCATCTTCAAAAAACTCAAAAAAAGGAGAACAATTGTATGAAGCTTTCAACGACTTAAAGTGCTGATCTTGCCATTTTACACTATTGTCTACCATTGTGTCTTTTGTTTTCTGTTTTTCGACACCATTGTTTTTCTGTATTGGAATGTTGAGCATCTGTTGTCCATTGGCGCCATAAATATAACAACGATTTCGATAGCTTTGTTTCTGGAAATTATCTTCGATTTCAAAGGTAATTTCATTGAAACGCGCTATTTCAGAAAATTGAGAAATAGGAGGGAAATATGTTGGTAAAAACAACCCCATTATGCTGTTTTCTTTTTCTTATAAATACTATACCCAAAGTAGAGTAAAAGTAATGCCAAAGCTACATATCTATAGGAAACAGGTGCTCCGTCTCCTCCAACTGTTGTAAACATTCTGTTCCAACGAATTGATTTTAATTTTGCCATAAAGCTGGGGGCATCTGCATCCCAACTGAACCATACCATTACCGGTTTTCCTAATACATGATCAAAAGGGACAAATCCCCAATATCTTGAATCTAAAGAATTGTGTCTGTTATCTCCCATCAACCAATAATAATCTTGTTGAAATGTATAGGTGTCCGCTTTTATTCCATTGATATAGATGATGCCATTGTTGGTTACCAAATTATTGTTCTCATAGAGTTCAATGATTTGTTTGTAGTAGGGTAGGTTTTCATCGTTAATAGTTATCGTAACTCCTTTTTGGGGTACATAAATTGGCCCCATATTGTCTTGACTCCATTCATTGCTATCAATTTGAGGAAAGATAGCAGGATCTATTTCATGTACAATCTGAACTACACTATCCACCTCTGAATCCTTTCTTAATTTCCTTGCAATTTCTAGTGTTAAATTAACAACCCTTTTTTTGGTTTTAATTTCAGAGATTGTTGATCCATACTTTTTTGCAACCGCCAATACTTTCTTGAAATCATAGGTTGAAACTCTAAATTTATTTCCTTTCAATGCTTTTCTTGCAGAAAGGTATTTTCCCATTTCATTAAATTCTTCATTGGTTTTAAAGTCAACAATAAATTTACTTTCAAATTCTTTGCCTGTATATCGTAATATTTTTTCAGTACTAATTCCTTTTTCAGAATATACCGTGTGCTTAAATTGAAGTTTTGCTCTTTCTGGTAAACTATTTTTTTTACCATTTATATACACAAAACCATCTCTTATTTCTAAGGTATCCCCAGCGATTGCCACACAACGCTTTACATAGTTGGTTTTCTTGTCAACGGGTTTGTCTGTGAATTCACCAGAATTATCGCCCCACATGGTCTTTAATGAATCTGCTGGCCAATTAAAACAAACAATATCATTGTTTTTTATTTTTTGAAATCCCGGAACTCTTAAGTAGGGGAGTTGCGGTTTTTTTAGGTAAGAAGCAGTGCCTACAAAAGGTAAAGAATCGTGAACCATAGGTGCCGCAATTACGGTAGAAGGAATTCTTGCACCATAATGAAATTTGCTCACAAATAAATAATCACCCACCAATAAGGATTTCTCTAACGAAGAACTGGGAATGGTAAAAGGTTGCATAAAATAGGTATGCACCAAAGTAGCAGCAATAATTGCAAATGTAATTGAGTTGACCCATTCGCCCAATTCAGAGCGAGGTTTGATACTTCTTTTGGCATTATAAGTGGCTTCTGTTGTATAATTTATATAGAAGATATAACCTCCTAAAGTTGCGATCACTAAAAGGGAATCTAATCTTTTATAAAATCCAAAAGTTCTTATGGTTTCTATCCAGATTACTAAGAACATTAATAAATTTACGACAGGGATAAATAATAAGAGCACCCACCATTTTGGGCGATTTATAATTTGCATCAAAACAATTCCATTATAAATTGGGATGATTGCTTCCCAAGCTTTTCTACCCGCTTTTACATATAACTTCCAAGTTCCTAAAAAATGGATAACTTGTATTGCTATAAAAAAAAGAAACCACTGTGTAAATGTCATAATTGTATATTTTACTTTTTTTTAAAAAGAGTTTATTTTGTTTTAATGAGGAGTTATAACCCTAAATATCTTGCGTTTTTAACCAATGTTTAATACATCTTTCATGGAAAAAACTCCCTCCTTGTTTAGCAACCATTCAGCAGCAATTACAGCGCCTAAAGCAAATCCTTGTCTGTTTTTTGCAGTATGATTTATATGGATTTCATCAATTTTTGAAGCATACGATACCGTATGCGTACCTGGAACTTCAGGAATTCTTTTTGCATATATGGGCAGGTTTTCTGTAGTTGTTGTTTTGTTTAATTCCCAACTTGTAAAAGCTGTGTTTTCTACAATACTTTCCGCTAAAGTAATTGCTGTTCCACTTGGTGCATCTAATTTTTTAGTATGATGAATTTCTTCTATGGAAACATCATAGTCTTTTAATTGGCGCATCATTTTCGCCAATTGATTGTTGAGTTCAAAGAAAATATTTACACCCAAACTAAAATTTGAGGCATAGATAAAAGCGCCTTTCTTTTCTTTACAAAGCGCAACGGCATCAGCGTATTTCTCTAACCAACCTGTTGTTCCAGAAATTACAGGAACTTGATGATTAATGCAGTTTGCAATGTTGTTAAATGCGGAATCTGGAATACTGAAATCAATCGCAATGTCTGCTTTGTTGATGTCGTATTTTGCGATTCCTTCACTTTTTATAACGATGGTGTGTCCCCGAGAAATTGCAATTTTCTCAATCTCTTTCCCCATTCGACCGTATCCTAATAAAGCAATTTTCATATTTAAAACTCGTATTTTAAGTTGAAGCCTACTGCAGTGTTTGCAAAATTCATATTGTCTGGAATTATGGCAGGTTTAAAAGTTAGATTATCATCCGTATTAAATTGAAGTAAGTGTGCATTGACACTTGCTTCTACAATTTGTAAAACATAGACTAAAACAGAAGATAATAAGGCCAAATCTCGGTTTTCTCTTAATTGTTTTTGAGCACTTTCTAAGCCTGCTTCAGAGATTAAAACAGTTGTGTTTCCAGCAGCATCAATAAGTGTAAATTCGTCTTGAAGTCCTGCTTTCCTTAATTTGAACGCTGTACGATATCTTTTGTAAATACTATTATTGTCTATGTATAAATAAGTAGTCCCTCCTAAGATTCCCCATACAATAGGAGCTTTCCAGTATTTTTTATTGTAAATCTGTCCCATCCCAGGTAAAATTGCAGAGTAAAATGCAGCTTTTGAAGGAGATAACGGATTGTAAATCCCTTGCTGAGCTTCAATTTTCTCTTTCACGATTTTCTCTTTTACAACCGTAGAATCTATTTGAGAAAAAAGATTATTCGTAATTATTAAAATAAATATCGAAAAGAGTATCTTTTTTTGAAGCACTATTTTAATAGGTTTTTTATTCGGTTAAAGTCTTCTTCAGAGTCAAAAGGAATGGTCAGTTTTCCCTTTCCATTAGTACCCACAGTAATGGCTACTTTATTTCCAAAAAAGTTGTTAATCTCCTGAATATTTTCTTTGATAAATGATGGTGATTCTTTCTTTTTAGTTTTTGGTGTTACGGTTGATTTTAGATTTTTTACCAAATCTTCTGTTTGTCTTACAGATAATTTTTCGCGAATAATTTTCTCGTAAATTTTTAATTGATCTTCCGTATTTTCGATATTTATGATCGCTCTACCATGTCCCATAGAAATAAAACCATCACGCATTCCTGTTTGTAAAATAGGATCCAATTTCAGTAACCTTAAGTAGTTGGTCACTGTAGAGCGTTTTTTCCCAACACGAGTACTTAATGCTTCTTGAGTCAGTTGAATTTCATCAATTAAGCGTTGATAAGAAAGTGCTACTTCAATCGGATCTAGGTTTTTACGCTGAATATTTTCAACCAACGCCATTTCTAGCATTTCCTGATCGTTTGCAAGTCTTATATATGCAGGAACCGTTTTATTTCCAATAAGCTTGGAAGCTCTAAAACGCCTTTCTCCTGAAACCAATTGAAATGTATTTCCTTCTAATTTTCTTACAGTAATGGGTTGTATGACTCCCAATTCTTTAATTGAACTGGCCAATTCTCCTAATGATTCTTCATCAAAATAGGTTCTTGGTTGGAAAGGGTTTACTGTTATTAAATCCAATTCAATTTCAACAATACTACCAATAATTGTATCCGTATTTTTATCGGATGTAGAAATTATCTCTGAAGGTTCTTTTAACAAAGCGGATAAGCCTCTACCCAATGCTTGTTTTCTTGTTGCTTTTGCCATTTATACGTTTTTTTTAATCAATTCTTGGGCTAAGTTTAAGTAGTTTACAGCACCTTTGCTCGTTGCATCATATGCAATAATACTTTCACCATAACTTGGTGCTTCACTTAAACGAATATTTCTTCTAATAATGGTTTCAAAAACCATGATTGAAAAGTGTTTTCTAACTTCGTCTACAACTTGGTTTGACAGCCTCAAGCGAGAATCGAACATTGTTAATAGTAAGCCCTCTATTTCTAAATCTTTATTATGTATACTTTGGATACTTTTTACCGTATTCAATAATTTCCCCAAACCTTCCAGTGCAAAATATTCACATTGAATTGGAATGATTACCGAGTCTGCAGCGACTAAAGAATTTAAGGTAATTAACCCCAGTGAAGGCGCGCAATCAATTAAAATATAATCATACGAATCCTTCAGACTATCCAATGCTTTTTTAAGCATGTACTCTCTCTCTGGCTTGTCTACAAGTTCAATTTCAATGGCAACCAAATCAATATGTGCAGGAATAATATCAAGATTTGGAGACGATGTTTTAACAATTGCATCTTTTGCAGCAATTGTATGCTCTAAAACTTGATACGTGCCATACTCAACAGAGGCTACATCAATCCCTAATCCAGAAGAAGCATTTGCTTGAGGATCGGCATCGATAAGCAGTACTTTTTTTTCTAACACTCCCAAACAGGCTGCTAGATTTATGCTCGTAGTTGTTTTTCCAACACCTCCTTTTTGATTTGCAATTGCAATTACCTTTCCCATTAAATTACAGATTTTTGTAAAAAGTAAAAATACACTTTATTCTGTTTTTTTTAAATCAAAGTTGTTAAAAACATCATAAAAATGTAAAATACGATATCTTACATAGATTAAGACACTTAATTTATTGTTTTTTCGGGAATATTCTTTAAAATTTCTTTTAAAAATTTCCAAAATTTTTGAGTAGAAGTAATGCTAGCTCGTTCATCTGGAGAATGTGCGCCTAGAATTGTTGGGCCAAAAGAAACCATATCCATCTCTGGATAATTTTGTCCCAAAATTCCACATTCTAAACCTGCGTGACAAGCTGCTACACGCGCTTTTTCTCCATGTAAATCTTCATATAAATTAGCAACAACTTCTAGTATTTCTGATGAAATATTGGGCTGCCATCCTGGATAATCTTCAGACATCTCAACCTCTAAACCTGCCATTTCAAAAACAGCTCGTAAAGAATTTGCTAAATCTATTTTGTTGCTTTCAGAAGACGATCTGGTTAAGCAGCCGATCTTTACAGCGCCTTCTTTTACAATAACACGGGCGATATTATTAGATGTTTCTACTAAATCTTTAATATCAGGACTCATACGATACACGCCATTTAAAGCGCCGTAGATCGATTTTATAAAGCCCTCTTGAACTCCTATTTCCATTACTTTTTTTGGCAAAGTAGTTGGCGTAATATCAATCTTTAAATTGGGTTCTATTGTTGAAAACTCTTTTTTAATATTGTTGATAAGTAGTTCGCTTTCAAAAAGAAAAGCTGCTTCTGAAATGGTATCTATGATGATTGTTGCTGTGCTTTCTCTTGGAATTGCATTTCGCAAACTTCCACCATTAATCTCAGAAATCCTGAGTCCAAAATTAGTAAATCCTTCAAACAAAACACGGTTCATTATTTTATTGGCATTTCCTAAACCTTTATGGATTTCCATTCCGGAGTGCCCACCATTTAACCCATTAACTGTAATTGTAAATGCGGTAGTGTTTTCTGGGGTTTCTTCTTCAGTATAAGTTCTTCTTGCCGTTACGTCGATACCACCAGCACATCCCATCCCTATTTCGTCATCCTCTTCTGTATCTAGATTTAGTAAAATATCCCCTTTTAAAAGACCTCCTTTTAAGCCCATTGCACCCGTCATTCCTGTTTCTTCATCAATGGTGAACAATGCTTCCAAATTTGGATGCGATATCGTTTCTGAAGATAAAACAGCCATAATAGAAGCGACTCCTAAACCGTTGTCTGCTCCTAGGGTTGTTCCGTTTGCAGTAATCCAATCCCCCGAAACAAGCATCTCTATACCCTGTGTGTCAAAATCAAAATTGGTAGCGGCATTTTTTTGATGCACCATGTCTAAATGACTTTGTAAAACCACCGTTTTTCTATCTTCAAAACCAGCTGTTGCTGGTTTTGTGATAATTACATTTCCAACAGTATCTACAAAAGTTTTTAGACCTAGTTTTTTTCCAAAAGTAACCATAAATTCGATAACACGTTCTTCTTTTTTCGAAGGGCGAGGTACCGCATTTAAGTCTGCAAAATGATTCCAAACTTCTTTTGGTTCTTGATTTCTAACGGCTTTATTCATAAGGGTAATTGGCTGTTTTTTTGAATTATTAAATTACGAAATTTTGATGATTGAATCTTCTAATTCCTTACGAACTTTTGCAAGTTCTTTCATGGCATCATCATCGGCTCTAAATCCAACAGGTAAAACCAACGTAGAAGTTAATCCATGAGCTTTTAACCCTAGAATTTCATCATATTGTTCTGGTATAAAGCCTTCCATAGGACAGGCATCGATTTGTTCTACTGCACAAACCGTAAGTAAGTTCCCCAAGGCCAAGTACGCCTGGTTTTTGTTCCATATATTTAATTCTTCGGGAGTTTTTTTATCTATTTCAGCAACCAAGAATGATCTAAAAGAGCTTAAAACTTCATCAGGAGTATTTCTTGTTTTCTTAACGAGGTCAAAATAATTTTCTACTGCTTTAGAAGTGAAGTCCTCTTGAATACAGATGACCAATACATGCGAAGCTTGTATAATTTGTTGTTGATTCCAAGAGGCAGAAACTAGTTTTTCTTGTATCTTTTTATTCTGGATAACAACTAATTTTATTGGTTGAAGTCCGTAGGAAGTTGCAGTTAAATTAAATGCTTCTTTTAAGGTGTTTATTTGGGTGTTTGACAACTTTTTGGTGGTATCAAATTTTTTTGTAGCATAGCGCCATTGTAAACTTTCAATCGTATTCATTTCTGTTAAGTTTTTTGCAAAAATAAGGTTATTAACCCTATGTGTTGGTCTTTATAATTGTAATAATTGATGGATACATAAATAAATTCTTTTTATTTTTTTGTATATTAACAGTCAGAAAATTAAGCTATGAAAGAATATTTTTTGCACTATGTCTGGAAGTATCAATTGTTTGAAAAAGAAGGTTTACATTCCTTAGAAAATGAAGTCATTCACATTTTAAAACCCGGAATTCACAATCGAAATGCTGCCCCAGATTTTTTAAATGCTAAGATTGAAATTAACCATCAAACTTGGGTTGGAAATGTAGAAATTCACTTAAAATCCTCCGACTGGTACGCACATCATCATGAGAATGATGTCAATTATGATGCAACCATTTTACATGTTGTTTATGAATATGATGTAGCGGTTTATTTGAAAGGAAATACGGTGTTGCCAACTTTGGTTTTAAAGGATTTGATAGCGCCTAGTCTGTTGTCCAATTATCTACAATTATCAAATGTTACCACCAATTGGATCTCTTGTGGAGCGCAAGTAAACACCTTGGATTCTTTTTTCCAATTGGAAAGAGCGCTTGTTTTTTGAGCGTTTAGAGCGTAAAGCAGTATTTATTAACGCATTATTAGTTCATCAAAACAATGATTTTGAAGCAGTGTTATTTCAACTATTAGCAAAGAATTTTGGACTAAAAGTGAATGGTGAAGCTTTTTTAGCGCTTTCAAAATCGATCGATTTTTCAATTGTCAGAAAAGTACGCGCGAACGAGCATCAGTTTATGGCATTGCTCTTTGGTCAAGCAGGTTTTTTAGAAGAAGAGCTTCAAGAAGTTCATCACTTAACACTAAAAAAAGAGTATGTTTATTTGCAGCATAAATATGCATTGCAACCACTTTTAAAACAGCAGTTTTCTTTTTTTAGAATGCGCCCCAATAATTTTCCAACCATTAGAATTGCACAATTGGTTTCCTTGTACCATTTGCATCAAAATTTATTTTCCAAATTGATGCAAGTTTCTAAAATTGAAGACTTCTACAGTTTGATTGCTGTTTCGGTTTCTACTTTTTGGCAAAACCATTATACCTTTGAAACGATTTCGAAAAAATCAGCAAAACGACTTACTAAATCTTTCATTGATTTGTTGATTATCAATACCATTATTCCCTTAAAGTTTGTCTACGAAAAGAATAGAGGGGGTGTTGATGAAGTCGAAATGATATCGGTTTTGAATCAACTAAAGCCTGAGAAAAACTCCTTCATTTCCAAGTTTGAAACATTACAAGTTACTTCAAGATCTGCGTTTGATACCCAAAGTTTATTGGAGCTTAAAAACAATTATTGCTCACCAAAACGTTGTTTAGAGTGCGCAATAGGAAGTGCTATATTGTCTAAAAAGTGATTATTTTATTGGATTTAAAAGCGTTTCAATTTTATGGATACAATCCCTGTAGTGATACTTTGTCATGGTGCTGATTGCTCTTTTGCTAGCAATGCTTATGATGTACTTTAAGGTCACTAATTCGCCCCGAACTATCGAAGAAATATCTGTATTTTTGGTATTGGAATCGTTCATTAAAATCCCCATTCGGTCAATAAATGATTTTTGAAGATTTCGGCGAAATAAGTCAACATTCTGAGTCTTTTTAGTTTCACTAAAAACTCCTTTTCGCAAGGTTCTTAGCATGTCTGAAACGGCATAGAATTCAGTTTCAATGACCTCTGCATCAATCATTCTTTTCAAAGTCTTTACATTTAAAAGGGAGTTTAAATGTCTGTTTTGATATCTTAAGATGCGACCACTGTAGCCTGTTTCATCAATTTTATTTAAAATATTTTTGTCGAGCAACCATCTTTGTGTGGCGAATGTATTTTTTAACAACCAATTCAGTGATGCGATTTGTCTATCTTTAGCAACTGCTTTGTACACATTGCCATTTTGCTCGGGTTTTTTATTGAACTCATAAACGCCGCCAATATTTCCAGCAACATGTCCAACATAACGATTCCAAACACTTAGGAGTTCGCCATATAATTCACTTAGATCTTCATAATTATTAGTCTGATCTGAGGTCCATTTAGGTAGGTTTGTGGCAACAATCTTTAAGTTTTTAATTCCGTATGTACTTGCCTTTACTTGATCATTTCCAATGCCTTCAGTTTGTGATGAGGGGTCAAAACGTTGTCCTCCAAATCGATACTTTGGGTCATTTGCTTTATCGGAAATCCATTTGTCTAGAGTGTTTACTTCGTCTTCTGGTTTTTTTGCTGTTGGAATTTTACGGTATCCCCAATTAATAGCATAATGGTCATAAGGACCTAATTGTCTTATGAATCGGATGTTTTCATCACCGGGTTGGGCAATGTAGTTGTATCGAGCATAATCCATAATGGTTGCTGCAATACCATATTTCTGAGTAAATTTTCCTGAACGAAGTGAGTCAACTGGATAGGCAAAACTTGCTGCCATATTGTGAGGCAAACCTAAAGCATGACCAACTTCATGAGCAATGACCATACGCATCATTTCCCCAATTTCTTCTGGTTTAGTATTCAATGTTCTAGCAGAAGGGTTTGCTGCGCCCGTTTCTAATAAATAACGGTTTCTATAAGAACGCAAATGGTTATGATACCAGATAATATCACTTTCAATAATTTCTCCAGTTCGCGGATCTGAAACACTTGGACCGGTTGCATTTCGTGTTGTACTTGCCACGTATCTTATAGATGAATACCGAATATCTTCCATACTAAATTCTGGATCTTCTTCTTTTGTTGGGGGCATTTTAGCATAAATGGCATTTTTAAAACCTGCTGTTTCAAAAACTTTTTGCCAATCATCCACTCCTTTTTTAATGTATTTTCTCAGCTTTTCTGGTGTTGCTGGATCAATATAGTATACAATTGGTTTTTTTGGAGTTACTAGTTCTCCTCTTTCATAGGCTCCCTCATCAGTAGGTTCTAGTCGCCAGCGTCGAATGTATCTTTTGCTATCTGCTTTTAATGCTTCAGAGTTGTAGTCTACATTACCAATAGAAAAATAGCCAACCCGTTTGTCGTACAATCGAGGCATCATAGGTTTTTCTGGCAATAAAATCATCGATTGGTTAATGCGTATGGTAATCGTATTTGTGTTTCGATTACTTGGAGGCGCAGCTGCATCAAAAGTAAAATCTTGTATTACCTCGATATTCTTAGGATAGCTTTTAATGGAATTGATAAAGCTTCTTGAAGCATCGAGTCTTTTTACTTTGTATGTTTTTCTATATCGTTCTGGAAGCCCTGTGATTGCTTTCACATCGGTAGCAAAAAAATTGGTAACGTCTACCAAAACAGCTGTTGAATCTTGATTTTGTGATTTGATATCAAAAGCATAAATGACGGGTTCTAAGTTGTTAGCTTTGACCGATTTATAAATGGGTAAAGAATCGTTGGCAATAGCATTGTATGATTTTACTTTTAAAAGAATTTTGTTTTGAAATGCTTCCCAAACAATTACTTGGGTGTTTATTTTAGATCCAGCATTTACATAACCACCTCCAAGATCGGCAGGGATGTCTTTTATTCTTGTAACTAAGATCATTTCTTTTCCAAGATAAGATTTCGGAATTTCATAGAGAAATTTATTGTCGTTTTTGTGGACATTAAAGAGTCCTTCGTCTGTTTTTGTTTTTGGAGTTACAAAATCTGTATATGCTTTTGCTTTTACCTTCTTTTTAGGTGTAGCAACTTTTATCTCTTTTTTAGCTTTCTTTTTTCGTTTGATTCTTCCGCTTTGTGCGTTCAATTCAAGAGGATGTACAAAAGTGAAAAGCACTAAAAATAAAAATATTTTTTTCATGAGTAAATGCATTGATTAATTGATTACTAAAATATTAAAAAAAGTGATAAAATCCTTCATTAATGATTAAAAAGAAGAAAGCGCAAACAACTATGTTTGCGCTTTCTTTATGAAGGCTAGTTTTTAAAACAAACTTTTGTATTTTGAAGGGTTTACTTCATGCATCATTTCGTAAACTTTTTCAAAAATATCTTCGGCAGAAGGCTTTGAAAAATAGTCCCCATCAGTTCCATACGCCGGTCGGTGTGCTTTAGAAGTGAGTGTAGCGGGTTTGCTGTCTAGATGTTGGTACCCATTTTGGTTTTCTACAATTTCTTGTAATAAATATGCTGAAGCACCTCCAGGAACGTCTTCGTCTACCACTAACAATCTGTTTGTTTTTGCAATCGATTTTACTGTTTCATGATGAATGTCAAAAGGGAGTAAAGATTGTGCATCAATAATTTCGATATGAATGTCAACTTCAGCGAGGTCTCTGGCTGCTTCTTCTACAATTCTTAAGGTAGATCCATAAGAGATTACGGTTATGTCGTCTCCTTCTTTAATCGTTTCTACGACACCGATTGCAGTTTTATAGCTTCCTAAGTTTACAGGCATTTCTTCTTTTAAACGGTATCCATTTAAACACTCGATTACAATCGCAGGCTCATCTCCTTCTAGGAGTGTGTTGTAAAAACCAGCTGCTTTTGTCATGTTTCTTGGAACCAAAACATGGATTCCTCGTACATTATTAATAATTCCTCCCATTGGAGAACCGGCATGCCAAATCCCTTCTAATCGATGTCCTCGCGTTCTAATAATTAAGGGTGCCTTTTGTCTTCCATAAGTTCGATAAAGTAGTGTGGCTAAATCATCGCTCAAAATCTGTAAAGCATAGATTAAATAATCTAAGTATTGAATTTCTGCAATGGGCCTTAAGCCTCTCATTGCCATCCCGATACCTTGTCCAATAATAGTTGCTTCTCTAATTCCAGTATCTGCAACTCTTAATTCACCATATTTTTCTTGCAACCCTTCCAGTCCTTGGTTTACATCTCCAATAAAACCTGCATCTTCACCAAAAATCAATAATTCTGGATGTTTTTTGAGTAACACGTCAAAATTATCACGCATAATGATACGCGCATCAACGAGGTTTTTTTCTTCTTTATATCTTGGCTTTTCTGGATGAATGTTTAAAACTGATTTTTCTGTTTCACTTGTTAAAAGTGAAGAGTATTTATGTTGTATTCTTGTGGAGTAGCTTTTTATAAATTGTTGAAGCGCTGTTTTTTCTACAAAGTTTTCTTCTTTTAAATAACGAATACTTTTACGAAGCGCTACTAAAATATCCTTTCTGTTGGGTTCAACAATTTTTGTTAAATTAATTTTGTTTTTTGTAATAAAAGCTTTGTTGCTACTTTTTTGAGCAACGCTTTCTAATAAATTAACAGCAGTAGTGAGTTCTCCTTTTATTTCATTTAAATAGGTGTTCCAAGCAATTCTCTTGGCATTGTTCACTTCTTTTTTTGCTTCTTTGTCTATAAGAATCAATGTTTCTTCGGATTCTACAAATCGCAAGACTGCGCCATCTTCAGTTTCCAATTCAAAGTTTAGAATCCATGCTCGCATTTTAGCAATACAGTCAAAATCTTTTTCCCATTTTAAGCGATCGACACTTTTGTATCGTTCATGCGATCCAGAGGTGGAATGTCCTTGTGGTTGTGTCAATTCTTTCACATGAATTAAGACGGGTACATGGCTTGTTCTTGCAATTTCAGAGGCTTTTTGGTAAACGTCTACCAACTGCACATAATCCCAACCATTTACAATGAAAATTTCATATCCATCATGATTTTCATCTCGTTGAAACCCTTTTAAAATTTCAGAAATACTTTCTTTTATTGTTTGATGTTTTGCGTGTACTGAGATTCCATATTCATCGTCCCAAACACTCATGATCATTGGTACTTGCAATACACCTGCAGCATTTATTGTTTCAAAAAAAACACCTTCACTTGTGCTTGCATTTCCAATAGTTCCCCAAGCAATTTCATTCCCATTATCAGAAAAATGAGTATGATTTTTAAGTACAGGAACATTTCTAAAAATTTTAGAAGCTTGAGCCAATCCTAATAATCGTGGCATTTGACCGGCTGTCGGTGAGATATCTGCTGAAGAATTCTTTTGTTTGGTTAGATTTTTCCAAGTACCATCTTCATGCAAACTATGAGTTGCAAAATGCCCTCCCATTTGTCTTCCCGCTGACATGGGCTCAACTTCGATATCTGTATGGGCATACAATCCTGAAAAAAATTGTTGTGGGGTAAGCTCGTCAATTGCCATCATAAAGGTTTGATCTCTATAATAACCAGATCTAAAATCACCATTTTTAAAAGCTTTTGCTAGGGCCAATTGTGGCACTTCTTTTCCATCTCCAAAAATCCCAAACTTTGCTTTTCCTGTTAACACTTCACGTCTACCCAATAAACTACATTCTCTACTAACCCTTGCAGTTTTGTAGTCTTTTAAGACTTCATTTTTGAAATCTTCAAAGGAAATGTTTTGTTTTTGTTCTGTTTCCGTGTTTGTCATAAACTATTTTTTTTCAGTTTTACAAAAGTACTGTTTTTAAGTTAAATTAAGAAATTTATCTTTTCACTGCGTTAAATTCAATTTAATTGTCTAAAAAGATGTTTTTTGTATGAATATCATAAAAATCCACGCCTAAAAAAATTATAAATAGATTGGATGTCTGCAGATAATGTAAACCTAATTTTTTCTACATATGATTTTTGAGCGACTTCCCATCCGTTGTTTGAGTGTAATGGGAAATAAACTTCTAAAATATTATGAATGAAATTAAATCGAACTCCATTTTCATATCCAAAATAGAGGTACTGTCCTTTGTTTTTTAAGAATGCAATGCCGTTATAGGCTTCAATCCATTTCCACAGACCAATACTCGAATTGGTAGATAGTAGGTATTGATTCGCAAATCTAGTAGGCAATATCGATTTAAACCCTCCTTCATTAATGATAAATTGTTGACTGAAGATTCCTGAACTTTCAGACCTCCCGAAATAATTGAGTTCAAATAAATAATCGTTCGCTCTGTCTAATCCAAAACTAAAATAATCTCCAGTGGAGCTATTGTTTAAAAAGGTACCTGCAAAGACTCTAAAATCTAATTGTGTGTCTTTTGTCGAAAGTGCTCTGTATCGTAGGTCTAACGAAAGTTTAGAGAAATTTTTAGCAGCTTCAAAGCTAAATCGATATCTAAATTCTTTAATAATATCTGGATTGGAGTATTGGTAATCTAGTTTGAAAACTCCATAAGAATCTTGTTCTTTAAAGGGCTGGTTTGGACTTGTTTCTTTGTGAATATTGACCATTTTGGCTGTAATTGATTCACGACTTAATCCCCGAAGTGATTTTCTTTTAAAAATTAAATTCACATAGGGTATAAACGCATTGTAAGAAAGCCCCTTTGCATAATGTTGTGTGCTTCCAAAAAGACCGTATGCTATTTTATAGATGCGTGTTTCTTCAAAATAGTGATTGTATTTTAATGAGAACATGCCATTCATTGAGTTACTTTTAAAAGCATAAGAAGGTTTTAATACTACTTCTAAGTTTTTTTGTGTGATGGGTTTATTGTGCAATTTTAAGCCAAAAATAAAACCATTATAAAAGTTATAATCAAAAGTTGGTTGATAAAAAATTTGAGTATAATTTGGGTTTTGAATATCTTTTATAAAAGAAAATTTCAAGGGTTTCTTAAACAGTCGATTCTTAATACTTTTTTGATTGTTTAAAGTATTGTGTTCCGGATATTCTTGTTCGTAATTCAATACAAACTTTTCGTAGTCTAAGTTTTTTAACGTAATTACTTGAGTACTGTCAATAGCTAGATACCATTTTTTGAATTTTATTTCTTCGTTTTTCAATCCATACAGTGCAATGGGGACTGTAATGTTTCTTTTGTTTTTAATGGTGACTTTTACGCTGTCTCCTACAATAGCTGTTTTTTTTATCGTGTAGTCAATTTTCTTATTGGTTTGAATATAATCTCCAAAAAACCAGCTTAAGTCTTTTTTTGTTAAGGTTTTGAACGTAGTTTTTAAATCTTCTGTAGAAACTTTTTGCAACTTTTTGTTTTGATAAAAAGTTTTAATCGCTTCATTAAGTTCTTGCGCTCCCAAATACCCTTTTAAGTATTTAAACCCTAAGCCTGCTTTGTACTTGTTTACAATTCTCCGATTAAAGTTAGATAAAGAATCTGCACTTGTTGTTAGTGGTTGGTCTAAAAAACTTCGTGCAGTCAATTGGTATACAAATGAATACTTATCATTAAAGTCTAACGAAGCAATATTGTAGTTTTTAAGAAACCAGTATTTGGATGTACTACCCAAGAATTTTACTTCTGGATAAAACGTGTCTACATATTCCATCATTAAGTAGCTTTGCAATCCATCTGTAATCCAATACTCTTTTCTTTTGTTTACAAAAAGTGTGTTTTCTATATATTTTTTCGTTAAAATTTTAAAAAGCGTAATGTCTGTTTTAAAAATATCTGAAAAAGGTCTCACAAAATCGGGCAGTTGACTCAGTCCGTATACTGGGTCTTTTTTTTGAGTAACTTTATCAAGAAATATCTCTTTGTGCGGGTATTTTCCGAGATGCTTCTCAAGAAATTTAAGTTCTCTGTTTAGCATATTCGTAGCTAATTCATCATCAATGGAAACGTCTAAAATATCTGAATGAATGGCAAGGTTTTTTGTTTTGTAAATTTTAAATGTATTCGTTTTGTCAATCGCTAAAACAATATCAATTTTTTGTTTTCCAGTGAAATGAAAATGATTAAATTCCTTCCCATTGGTTTTTTGTTTTTTTAAATTACTGTTTACTTTGTAGTCTTTTGAGAGCTTTAAATCTAAGGTATAATTTGTAGGAATTTCGTGCAAATCATCATTGTTTAAATTACTCATTAAATGCCACTGTTTATCATGAACAGCAGGGTTTAAATACCAATATCGAAGCTGATATCCTGTTTTTGTTTTTCCGTAATTTGTAAATTTCGCATTTGGTATTTTTACACTATAAGTGGCATTTATAATAATGCTGTCGTTTTGTTTTAGTGTTTCTTTTAATGGAATTTCGAGAATGTCAATTTGTTTTTCGAGTGTTCTATAGTCCGCTGCTTCAAAATTTACAGAGATATTTTTTATATCTGTAGCACCTAATTCTTCTTTCTTTGCGAAATAAAGATTTTTTTGATATGCTTCAATAAACCGTTTCGATAATGCTGTATTTCTATTTTTAAAACTATTGGGCCAATTGTGAAGAAAAACACTCTCTAATTCTTGATCGGAAGTATTGTAGTAGACAATCTTTTGTTGAATATTTAGTTGACTTTTTGCATCGTCTAAAGTTGCTTTTATTTCAATAGAATTCTGTTGGGCAATCATTTGATAGCTCAATAGAAATAATAAAATGGGTATTGATAGAAGCCTTTTCAATGGGGGGAGATGAAATATGTTTTAGAAGTTTGGTTTTAATTGATACTTTGCATAGAACTTATTTAAATGATCTATTGCTTCATCTGCTGTATCTACAACTCTAAATAATTTTAAATCTTTTTCGGAAATATTTCCTTCTTCTAAAAGTGTGTTTTTGATCCATTCCATTAGGCCTCCCCAGAATTTTCTTCCAACTAAAACAATTGGAAAACGTCCTATTTTGTTAGTTTGTATTAATGTGATAGCTTCAAAAAGTTCATCTAAAGTTCCAAATCCTCCAGGCATTACAATAAAACCTTGCGAGTATTTAACAAACATTACTTTTCGAACGAAAAAATAATCAAACTCTAAATTTTTATCATTGTCAATCCAAGGATTGTAATGTTTTTCAAATGGTAGCTCAATATTCAGCCCTACCGAAGTTCCTTTTCCTCTGTGTGCTCCTTTATTTCCTGCTTCCATAATTCCAGGCCCACCTCCGGTGATGACACCATATCCATTTTGGGTTAATTTGAAGGCAACTTCTTCTGCTAGTTTATAATAATGGTCTTCTGGCTTTGTCCTTGCAGAACCAAAGATCGAAACTGAAGGTCCTATTTTACTTAGTTTTTCGTAACCTGTTACAAATTCTGCCATAATTTTAAAGATGGCCCACGAATCGTTTGTTTTTATTTCATTCCAGGTTTTTGGTTGTAGTTTTTCTTTTATTTTCCGATCATCATTCATCATAATTCGTAACAATTTTGAGTTTTTTACTGTAATTAATCTACTAATGTAATTCTTTTTTCAAAAACTTCGCAGTATAACTTTTTTTATGTTTTGCAACTTCTTCCGGTGTTCCTGAACATAGAATTTGTCCCCCTTTTTTTCCACCTTCCATACCTACGTCAATAATATAGTCAGCTAATTTTACAACGTCTAAATTGTGTTCAATGATTAAGACTGTATTTCCTTTGTCTGCCAATTTATTCAAGACATCCATTAAAACCCGAATGTCTTCAAAATGAAGTCCAGTTGTTGGTTCGTCTAAAATGTAGAAGGTATTTCCTGTATCTCTTTTCGACAATTCGGAGGCTAGTTTTATTCGTTGTGCTTCCCCCCCAGATAAGGTGGTCGATTGCTGCCCGAGGGTAATGTATCCCAAACCAACATCTTTTATTGTTTTTAATTTTCTGTAAATCTTAGGAATGTTCTCGAAGAAATTAGTCGCATCTTCAATGGTCATGTTTAAAACATCTGAAATGGATTTTCCTTTATACCGAATCTCCAAAGTTTCTCGATTAAAACGTTTTCCTTGACAGGTTTCACATTCTACCTGAACATCTGGTAAGAAATTCATTTCTATCACTCGAACTCCACCTCCTTGGCATGTTTCACATCTTCCTCCTTTAACATTGAACGAGAAACGACCGGGTTTGTAACCTCTTATTGCTGCTTCTGGTGTTTTTGCAAACAAACTTCTTACCTCGCTAAAAGTACCAGTATATGTCGCTGGGTTTGAGCGTGGCGTTCTCCCAATAGGTGATTGATCAATATCGATGACTTTATCTATATGTTCTAATCCTTCAATTTTATTATAAGGCATTGGTTTTTTAACACCTCTATAAATATGTGCATTTAAAATAGGATACAATGTTTCGTTGATGAGTGTCGACTTTCCACTTCCAGAAACACCGGTCACACAAATCATTTTTCCAAGGGGAAATGCTACTGTAACATTTTTTAAATTGTTTCCGGTCGCACCAGCAAGTTTAATGGTTTTTCCATTTCCGGATCTCCGTTTTTTAGGAACTGCAATTTCTTTTTTACCAGTTATGTAATCTGCGGTAAGTGTTCGTTGTTTTTTTAGATCTTTAAATGTTCCAGCCGAAACAATTTCGCCACCATATTTCCCTGCACCTGGACCAATGTCAAACACAAAATCTGCATGTTCAATCATGTCTTTGTCATGCTCTACAACTAAAACAGAATTCCCAAGGTCTCTTAATTTAATGAGCGAATCGATTAATTTCTGATTGTCTCTTTGGTGTAATCCGATACTTGGTTCGTCTAAAATGTATAAAACACCTACCAATTGAGAGCCTATTTGGGTTGCTAAACGAATTCGCTGTGCTTCTCCACCAGAAAGCGATTTTGAAGTTCTATCTAAAGTCAGATAATCCAATCCAACATCCAATAAGAATTGGATTCGGGTTCGAATTTCTTTGAGAATTTCTTTTCCGATTGCCAATTGTTTTTTAGATAATTCTTTTTCTATGTTTTGAAACCAATTGGCCAATTCTGTTACATCCATTTGCACCAAATCACTGATGCTTTTTTCTGAAATCTTAAAGTGAAGTGCTGCCTTTTTCAATCGCTTTCCTTCACAAGACTTACAGGAAACTTCATCCATAAACCCTATTGACCAGCGCTTAATTGAGGTGCTTTCTGAATTTTTATATTGACTTTCTATAAAAGCAATAATTCCCTCAAAATCAATATCATAATTTCTAGTAACCCCTGCTGTTTTAGATTTAATTGAAAAAGTTTCGTGACCCCCATTTAAGATTATTTCCATAGCGGCTTTTGGTATTTTATGAATGGGATCATTCAGCTTAAATTTATAACGTTCTGCAATGTTTTCTATTTGCTTAAAAATCCAACTATTCTTTTCTTCCCCTAGAGGAACAATTCCCCCTGCTTTGATGGAAATAGAATTGTTTGGAATTACCTTCTGAAGGTTGATTTCTTGGCTAACTCCTAGTCCGTTACAAGCATCGCAAGCCCCTTTTGGAGAATTGAAAGAAAAGGTATTTGGTTCTGGATTTGGATAGGCAATTCCGGATGTTGGACACATGAGTTCGCGACTAAAATAACGCGGATCATTCTCCTCAACATCAATCACCATTAAAATGTTATCTCCAGAGTACATGGCTGTTTTAATGGTTTCTTCCAAGCGTTTTTCTGCAGATTTATTGACGGCCAATCGGTCTATTACCACTTCAATATCGTGATTTTTATAACGATCTAATTTCATGCCTTTTTCGATTTCTCGAATCTCCCCATCTACACGAACCCTCAGAAATCCTTGCTTCGAAATTTGTTCGAAAAGTTCTCTGTAATGTCCTTTTCTCGATTTGATTAACGGCGCTAAGATGGCTATCCTTTTGCCTGCAAAATCTTTGAGTATTAACTTTTTTATTTGCTCGTCAGAATAACTGACCATTTTTTGACCTGTATTAAAGGAATATGCATCTGCAGCTCTGGCAAATAATAAACGTAAGAAATCGTAAATTTCTGTAATGGTTCCAACCGTTGATCGCGGACTTTTATTGGTGGTTTTTTGTTCAATGGAAATTACAGGAGATAGTCCATCAATTTTATCCACATCTGGGCGCTCCAATCCACCTAAAAACTGTCTGGCATAGGCCGAGAAAGTTTCGATATATCGTCGCTGGCCTTCTGCGTAGATGGTATCAAAAGCCAATGAAGATTTCCCGCTACCACTTAATCCTGTGATTACTACAAGTTTTTCTCGAGGAATTTTTACATCGATATTTTTTAAATTATGAGCTCTTGCTCCGTAAACTTCTATGTATTCTTGGTTTTTCAAAAGTGTCGCTTTTATGGAAAAAAGCAAAGTTAATCAATACAAATCATTTTTAGTAGCGATGCTAATAGCAAATTCGTATAAAATAGTATCTTTGAATTTAAAGTTTAAAAAGATGAAATTAATAAATTCAATGCGACATTTTTTGGAAAGAAACGGATTTGGTGTTTTTTCTAGATTAGCAGATCGATTAGGGATGCGGGCAATAAATGTGCGTTTGTTTTTCATTTACGTTACTTTTTTTACAGTCGGCTTGTCTTTTGGTCTCTATTTAACCATGGCTTTTTTATTAAAGTTAAAAGATATGGTGTATACCAAACGAAATTCAGTTTTTGATTTATAGCTCATGAATATTTTAGCATCTCGAATTCATAAAACACTTTTTCTTGTTTTCTCCATTATCCTATTGGGTGTTGCTGGCTACATGATTTTGTCCGATTACTCTTTTGTAGATGCATTGTATATGACTGTAATTACGATTACTACAGTTGGGTTTGGTGAAGTACAACCATTCACTCCAGAAGAAAAAATATTTACAGTATTTTTAATTTTAACGAGTATTACCGTTTTTGGGTATGCAGTTTCTACATTCTCAGAATATTTAGTGAGTGGGAAGTTATTCGAACAATTTAAACACAGAAAAGTGGAAAAGAAGATTCAAAGTTTAAAAGAACATACGATTGTTTGTGGTTTTGGGAGAAATGGAAAACAAGCCATTTTGAAATTAAAAAATTACAATCAGCAATTTGTTGTTGTTGAAAAAGATAAAGAGATTGCCGCAGAATTAGATGTAAATAATCTTTTAAATATTCAAGGCGATGCTACTTTAGATGAAACATTATTGAGAGCAGGTATTAAAAATGCGACTACTTTAATCACCGCATTACCGTCAGATGCAGATAATTTATTTGTTGTTTTAACGGCAAATCAGTTAAATAGTACTTGTAAAATTATTAGTAGAGCTTCCAATGAATCTTCCTACAGTAAATTAAAAATAGCAGGCGCTAGCAATGTGATTATGCCCGATAAGTTGGGAGGAGATCATATGGCATCTCTTGTAGTAACCCCCGATGTTATTGAGTTTGTAGATCGATTAACAATCGAAGGTGAAACTACTGCGAATTTAGAAGAGATTGCCGTTGATGATTTGCCAAAAAAATACATCAATAAGACAATTTTAGATTTAGATTTAAGAAGAGAAACAGGATGTACCGTTATTGGAATCAGAACCCCAGATCGAGACTATATTATCAACCCAGAAGCAGAAACAGCGCTAACGATTGGTTCCAGTTTAATTGTTTTAGGAAGACCGGAACAGATTATTAAATTGAGAGAGTTATTTTAAAATGCTGTATTTCTGCGAAAGCAAAAAGCTACTTAATTGAAACAAAATGATAAAAGTAATTATTACGGGGAGTAACGGATTTTTGGGGCAATCGTTATTAAATTTATTACTTCAGGACAGTACCTCTTATCAAGTAATTGGTTTTTCTCGTGGAATCAATAGAAGTGGTAGGGATGATTTTGAATATGTTTCAATAGATCTTACCAATTCAAAATTACTAGAAGAGAATTTGCTGAAATTTCAGCCAGATTTTATCATTAATACCGCTGCAATGACCAATGTGGATTTCTGTGAAAACAACAAAATAGAATGCGATGCTTTAAATGTAGGAGTTGTAAAAACTTTGGTTGCGATGGCCGCACAAATCAAGGCTCATGTAATTCATTTGTCTACAGATTTTATTTTTGATGGAATACAAGGAAATTACAAAGAAACAGATACACCTAACCCATTAAATTATTATGGAGTCTCTAAACTAAAATCGGAAGAAATTTTAAAAAATGCTACAATAGACTTCACCATTTTAAGAACCATTTTGGTCTACGGAGAAGTTTTTGATATGAGTAGAAGTAATATTGTCCTTTGGGTAAAAGAAATGTTGGAGAATAAAAAAGAAATCACGATGGTTAATGATCAGTTTCGAACACCAACCTATGTTGTAGATCTGGCTCAGGCTTGTAAGATTTCGATGGATCAAAGAAGTAAAGGAGTTTACAATATCGCCTCAAACACGCTCTTGAGTATCTATGAAATAGCACAACAAATTGGAACTGTATTTGGGCTCGATACCAGCTATATCAAAGCAATTTCAACAAGTACTCTAAATCAAACAGCCGCTAGACCTATGAAAACGGGTTTCGATTTAAGTAAAACAAAAAAGGAATTAAAATTTCATACAAAATCCTTTACTGAAGATTTACAAAGGTTAAAAAAAAATGGAATGAAATAAAGATATTTAACGCCCAAAAATTCTTAAAAGAGCATTTTTTTTATGATATTGCGGTTTATTAACTAAAAAATAATACTTAAAATTATGAGGAAATTATTTCTTTCATCAATTGTTGCTTTGTCAACTTTCTTTATATCTGCCCAAACTGATTCTCAAGTCGAAGAAATTGTTGTAGAAAAGATTAAAGAATTAGTGGTCGAAAAAACGATCACAGACAATTCCACTGAAATTAATACTGCAAAAATAACAATCAATGTATCCGGAGGTGAGAAGCCTTACAGTTATGCATGGTCAGAAAAGAGCAAGTCAAATTCATTTACAGATGAGGAAGTTTCTATTTTAGATAGTGCTACTGAGGGAAATGAATATTCAGTTACTGTAACTGACAGTAAAGGAACTGAAAAAACATTAACTTTTGTGGTACCTGCAGTGTCAATACCTGAAGTTTTAAGCTCGTCTTTCGCGCCAGTAGTTGGATTTATGGATACGTATTTCTTTTTTGATCCTTTTTATGCTCTGGGTTTGTATGACAATAGAGTATTAGATGATGCTGGTGAACCAATGAAGTATCCAAATGGTACTGTAAAAACAATTAAATTGCCATTCATGGTAATTTGGTTAGTACTAGGAGCAATCTTTTTTACATTTAGATTTAGGTTTATTAATTTTAGAGGAATTAAGCATTCTATTCAATTAGTAAGAGGTAAATATGATGATCCGACAGCCATTGGAGAGGTTACTCATTTTCAGGCTTTAGCAACCGCTGTATCCGGAACTGTTGGTTTGGGAAATATAGCAGGGGTAGCCGTAGCAATTTCTTTAGGAGGTCCAGGGGCAACATTTTGGCTAATTTTAGCAGGCTTGTTGGGAATGTCAACAAAGTTTGTTGAATGTACTTTAGGAGTAAAATATAGAACCATTGAAAAAGATGGAAGCATTTCCGGTGGACCCATGCAGTATTTGAAAAAAGGATTTGAAAAAAGAGGTTTTAAAAATGTTGGAAAAGGACTCTCTGTTCTGTATGCTTTTGTGATTATGCTAGCCGCTTTTGCTGCTGGATCAATGTTTCAAGCAAATCAGGCAGCTGCTCAGTTGGCAAGTGTTTTAGAAGTAGATGGTGTTGCCAAAACATATATTGGAATTGGAATTGCTATTTTAGTAGGAATTGTAATTATTGGAGGATTAAAAGGAATTGCGAAAGTAACTGAGAAAGTGGTTCCGTCGATGGCAGGTTTATACATTTTAATGTGTATTGTTGTTATTGGAGCGAACATTACTGAAGTTGGTGGTGCGATCGCCTTAATTTTTAATGGAGCATTTACACCTGAAGCAGCATATGGAGGTTTCTTAGGAGTACTTGTGTTAGGATTTCAAAGAGCTGCGTTTTCAAATGAAGCAGGTTTAGGATCTGCCTCAATTGCGCATTCAGCAGCAAAAACCAAGCATCCTGTTTCAGAAGGTTTTGTTGCTCTTTTAGAGCCTTTTATTGATACTGTAGTAGTTTGTACGCTAACTGCATTAGTACTTATTTTTACTGGTACTTACGTTGGGCAAGAAGCTACAGGTTCTGCATTAACAGCTGTTGCATTTGGAAAAGTAATTCCAGGGGCAAGTATCTTTTTAACGATTGCTATTTTTCTCTTCGCATTTTCGACAATTTTAACGTGGTCATATTATGGATCTCAAGCTGCACAAAGTTTATTTGGAGATTCTAAAATAGTTTCTGGAATCTTTAAAACAATCTTTTTACTAACGATCATTTTAGGAGCTTCAATTGGTCTTGGAGCCGTAATTGATTTTGCAGATTATATGTTCTTAACATTAGCAATTCCAAACTTAATAGGATTGTATCTAATGAGTGGTGAGATTTCTAAAGACTTAAATAGCTATTTTAGTAAAATTAAGTCCGGAGAAATTGCAAAAACAAAATGATCCAATAAATCATTATAATGAAAATATTTAAATCCCATTTCTTTCGGCATAACAAAGGCCAAAGAAATGGGATTTTCTTTTTGGTTTTATTGATTATTGTTGTGCAGTTTCTATTTTTAGTTGTTGATTTTACTTCTGATAATCCTGAAGTTGTTCCCGCTTCAGCGTTTCTTGCTATTCAAAAACAGATCGATAGCTTGAAGGTTGTTGAGGTTGAGAAAAGGAAGCCTAGAATCTTTCCATTCAATCCAAACTACATTACAGATCATAAAGGGGCGCAATTGGGAATGTCTTTAGTTGAAATTGATCGATTACTTGCATTCAGTAAAACAGGGGAGTTTGTTAATTCTAAGCATCAATTTCAGCAGGTAACAAAAGTGTCAGATTCTTTATTGAGTAAAATTTCAAGGTATTTTAAATTTCCCGATTGGGTGGTTGAAAGAAATCGCCTAAAAGAGAAATCCGTTTTTCATAATGATGAAAATATCGTTTTAGTTAAAAGTAACGATGAACTATCGACGAACGATATTAATTTAGCGACTCGTGTTGACTTTCAGTTTGTATAGGGTTTAAATACCGATTTAGCGGAACGAATAGTTAAGTATCGTTCTAAATTAGAAGGTTTTTCTTTTGAGGGTCAGCTATATGAAGTGTTTGATATTCCAGCCCCTCTTGTTGAAAAAATTTTAAAAACCTTTAAAATAGTACAGAAGCCAAGGATTCGAAAACGAAATGTAAACACTATGGGGTTCAGATAGTTACTTCAAATTCCTTATATCGATTATGTGCTTTGTCAAAAGATATTTAATTATCGAGATGAGGTTGCGGAACTTCAAGAAATTTCAGAATTAAAAAATATCGTAGATTTTCCTATGGATAAATACGATAGAATAGTCTTATATTTGGTCGCTGAATAAACAACTCAAACTGCGATCAAATGAACAGTATGTATTTTACTGAAGAGCACGAAGCTTTTCGTACAAGTTTTAAAGATTTTTTACAAAAAGAAGTCGTTCCACATATTGAAAAGTGGGAAAAGACGGGAACCATAGAGCGTTTCATTTGGGAGAAATTTGGTGAAATGGGGTATTTTGGTTTAAGTACTCCCGAAACACATGGAGGCTTAGACTTAGATTTTTTCTACATGGTTGTTTTTTTAGAAGAATTACAAAAGATAAATTCAGGGGGTTTTGCTGCTGCTATATGGGCACACGAATATTTAGCGATGACCCATCTTAATAAAGAAGCATCAGAGTTTCTAAAACAAAAATATTTACTTCCCAGTGTAGCAGGAGAGATGATAGGTTGTTTGTGTATCACGGAGCCTTTTGGAGGTTCTGATGTTGCAGGAATGCGATCTACAGCAATTAAAAAAGGAGATACATATCTTCTAAATGGTTCCAAAACGTTTATTACAAATGGTGTTTATTCCGATTACTTAATCGTTGCAGCCAAAACTGATCCTTCAGAGAAATATAAAGGAATCAGTCTTTTTGTAGTAGATAGAACAGCTCTTGGGGTTTCTGCTACTAAATTAGATAAGTTAGGATGGAGAGCTTCAGATACTGGAGAAATTGCTTTTGACAATGTTGTAATACCTGCAGAAAATTTATTAGGAGAAGAAGGAAAGGGCTTTCCATA
Source organism: Polaribacter sp. (assembly GCA_018663625.1). GTDB lineage: Bacteria > Bacteroidota > Bacteroidia > Flavobacteriales > Flavobacteriaceae > Polaribacter. The sequence goes on from JABJPX010000035.1 coordinate 73,322, forward strand.
TATCATGCAACATTTTGCTTCTGAAAGACTTATTATGGGTGTAAATGCGCATGCAAGAGCAGAATATGCTTTGGATTATGTTGTAAAGTACATGCATGAAAGAGTTGCTTTTGGGAAATCATTAGATAAGTTTCAGGCATTAAGACATAAAATTGCCGAAATGGCAAGTAGAGTAGATATGTGTAAAGAATACAACTATTCGATTACAAGACGTCTAGACGATGGCCAGTATGTAGTGAAAGAGGCAAGTATGTCGAAGTTGCTGTCTACAAAAATGGCTGACGAAGTGATTTATGATGCACTTCAATTGTTAGGAGGTTACGGCTATATGGAAGAGTACCCTTTAGCAAGATTACTTCGAGATAGTCGACTTGGTCCTATTGGAGGAGGTACTTCTGAAATATTAAAAGAGATCATCGCAAAAATTGTGATTGACAATAAAGAGTACAAGCCGGCAACCTAATGTATTTGAACTAAAATTTCTTTGTTAAGAAGTGTGTTCGTTTAATAGGGGTTTCTTTATTTGTAACTTTCATGAGTAATTTATAGATTTAAATTTTTATTTCGCAATTAATAACTATCTTTGCAGTCCAAAATTAAAAACAAACAGGTAAACTGTTTTAAA
>JABJPX010000036.1 GCA_018663625.1 Polaribacter sp.
ATAGGTGCATTCCCCGAAGAGGCATCCGCTTGCGAAGTATGATAGGTCACAATAAAATCAGTTTCCGATTGTGTAGTTCCTAAAATCTCATTGACAGTTTGTCTTAAATCAATATTAATATTCTCCCCATCATCAGACGATCCTGAATCAAAATCATCACAAAAAGAAAGTGGTTGTGCTAAATTATTAGCGATAGGAACCGTATCTACTTGTAAAAAGACATTTGCTGTACCAAAGCAAGCGTTGCTGTTTCCATCGATTATTTTTACGTAAATGGTTTGATTGTTCGCAAAACTTGGGTTATTATTATTATTTCTATAATTCCCTATTTGACTGTTTATGTTATTCATGTTACTCGCTCTGTCCAATTCTGATTCATAATACGAAATCATTAAATTGGGTCTAGTTGCCACAGGGAAGAAAGCTTTTATTTCGTCTGTAGCTTCACTAAAGTCAAAAGTTGCAATCCCATCCGTATCGTCATTATTCGCGTTGTCATTCCCATTGATATCTAAGAAATCGTCACAGGTAATAAAAGTACGATCATACGGGATGTCTGCACTTAAATTAATTGTAATATTAATTTTCCCAATGCGATAGCATCCTTGATCAGAAAATACTCGAACCCAAGCTTCTCCAGTTCCAGTAACAGAATAGGTTTGTAAATCTAATCCTGTAATTTCAGAAGTTCCAGTATTTGCATCTGACTCTGTAGCATAGAATTGAAAAACTTCGCCATTTGCCATATAATTCGGAGAAAGTAACGGTATGGCGTCTGTTAAAATAACCGTAGTACTCAGATCTATTTCATTGTGACATTGAATAAATTCAGCTGGATTTGTTAACGTTGGTAACGGATCTACTTTTAACTCAAAAGAAGTAAATGTACTTCCAACACCGTCATCTGCAGCAACAAAACAATCTGGGTTGTTGCTGTTTTCAATACGAACAAAAACACTTTGTGAATTTGTGACTGCATAAGGAACAGTTTTATCGATAACATCACTCGTTGCACTTGTTTGTGCTCCAATAGAAGTTGTGTGGTAAGAAATCGAAAAATCTAAATTCGAATTTGTTAAGCCTAATATTTCATTGTCTTTGGTGTTTAATAGAAAACTGTTTGTTGTTAAGTCTGAGTTAGAACCACTTAATTCATCATCACAAAGTCTGTAAATTGACGGTTGATTTGGACTTGCAACATCATTCACATTGATTGTAAATGAAACAGTATCACTACATGTTGTATTTGCGTTATTTTGAATTCGAGCATAGATTGTTTCTTGAGTGAAAGCTGTTGTATTGGTGTAACTTGAACCACTGATATTTGTTCCTGCTACATTTGCTTCAGCATCAGCAAGGCTTGTGAAATAAGAGACATTAAAATTAGACGCATTCTGCCCATTTAATATTTGTGGAGTAATCGTTGCATCAAGATTGAAGTCGTGAAATCCATCTCTGTCTGTATCACAAATTTCGATATCAATTGGAGTGTTTGCAACTGGATTGTCAAATACATTGATCGTAAATTCTTCAATATCACTACAGGAAGTCTTTGCATTATTTTGAATTCTAACAAAGATAGATTCAATTCCAAATGCAGTTGTGTTTGTATAACTTGTACCGTCTAAATTTGTACCTGCAATATTATCTTGTGCAGCAGTAAGGCTTGAGAAATAAGTCACAGTAAAATCTGATATAGCTTGTCCTGCGAGCACTTGTGGAGTAATGTCGCTGTCAAAATTGAATATATGGAACCCATCTCTATCGGTATCGCAAATTGCAACATCTAAAGGGGTATTTGCAATTGGATTGTCAAACACCTGAATGGTAAAATCGATAATTTGACTACAGCTGGTAATGATATTATTCTGTATTCTAGCATAAATGGTTTCCAATGTAAAAGCAGTTGCATTTGTGTAACTACTTCCATTAATATTTGTACCTGCTACATTTGCTTCCGCATCGGCCAAGCTTGTAAAATATAAAACTTCATAATCAGTATCCGATTGAGATCCTAATACTTGAGGAGTAATATCTGTATCAAAATCAAAAGCATAGAATCCATCTCCATCCGTGTCACAGATTTCGATGTTCGTTGGAGTATTTGCAACAGGTTCACTAATGACATCAATGGTAAATTCGATAATATTAGAACAGGTTGTATTTGCGTTATTTTGAATTCTAGCAAAGATAGATTCTATTGAAAATGCCGTTGTATTAGTGTAGCTATTCCCGTCTAAATTTGTACCTGCAATATTGTCCTGGGCAGCTGTTAAACTGTTGAAATAAAGTACTTCAAAGTCTGTGCCTGATTGCCCGTTTAAAATGACAGGTGTTGTGTCAGTATCAAAGTTGAATGTATGAAATCCATCTCCATTGTCATCACAGAAAACAATATTTCCAGGGTCATTTGCAGTTGGTTCTTCAAAAACTTGAATTGTAAATTCGACAATATCACCACAGGCATCTGCACCAACGTTTTGGATTCGAGCAAAAATGGTTTCCAATGTAAAAGCAGTTGCATTTGTGTAACTACTCCCACTAATATTTGTTCCTGTTACATTTGCTTCCGCAGCAGCCAAGCTAGTAAAATATAAAACTTCGTAATCAGTATTCGATTGAGATCCTAGTACTTGAGGAGTAATATCTGAATCAAAATCAAAAGCATAGAATCCATCTCCATCTGTGTCACAGATTTCAATGTTCATTGGAGTATTAGCAACAGGTTCACTAATGACATCAATGGTAAATTCGATAATATTGGAGCAGGTTGTATCTGCGTTATTTTGAACTCTAGCAAAGATAGATTCAATTGTAAATGCCGTAGTATTAGTATAGCTATTCCCGTCTAAATTTGTACCAGCAATATTGTCCTGAGCAGCTGTTAAACTGTTGAAGTAAAGCACTTCAAAGTCGGTGTTAGATTGCCCGTTTAAAATGACAGGTGTTGTGTCAGTATCAAAGTTGAATGTATGAAATCCATCTCCATTGTTATCACAGATAACAAGATTTCCAGGGTCATTTGCAGTTGGTTCTTCAAAAACTTGAATTGTAAAATTGACAATATCACCACAGGCCTCTACACCAACGTTTTGGATTCGAGCAAAAATGGTTTCCAATGTAAAAGCGTTTGCATTTGTGTAACTATTTCCACTAATATTTGTTCCTGCTACATTTGCTTCCGCATCGGCCAAGCTTGTAAAATATAAAACTTCAAAATCGGTTGCCGATTGCCCGTTTAATATTTGTGGAGTAACATCGGTATCAAAGTCAAAAGCATGAAACCCATCACCATCAGAATCACAGATTTCTACATTGTCTGGAGTGGTAGCAGTCGGAACGTCAAAAAAGGTGATTTCTACTTCATCTTGTCCAATATTTCCGTCAGTATCCGTAACAATTGCCTTGTAAATTCCAGATACATTATTTGTGATATTTAGAGTAGCGCTTGTTTCTCCAGCAATTGTATTGAACCCAGAGCCAGTATCCAACTGCCATTCGTAAGTATCTACAGTTCCGGTGGTTGGAGTTGCATCTAACTCAACATCTGTTCCTATACAGACATCTTGATCTGCACCTAATTCTCCTACAACGATACTACAGTCAGTTACTCCTGCACCAGCTTCTCCAAAATTTGTTTGTTCAATTTTGATAAATCCAGGTTCATCGTCCCAGTTTGTAATTAATAATAAATAATAATCACCAGCATTTGCGTTAGGGATTCTAAATCTCTCAGTTGAAAAGGAAGACCAACTACAATCTATGATGTTAGAATTGTCTTCGTCATTGATATAAAAATTGCTGAGTGTAGTACCAGTAACGTTATTAGGTAAAGAGTTACCCCCACCCTGAACAGTGGTACCTTGGTATATATTGTCACATTCGCCATTAGGATTTCTAAATGGTCCCCACGCTACAAAATCAACATCAAGTTCATCAGTAGGATTACCTCTCACATCAAATGCAGAACTCTGAATAATATCAAATTCTAGTGATCCAGACTGATCAACTTTTATAAAAAACCAGGCCTGATTTGGTGTTGTATTTAGACAACCGATTGCACCAGTACTTGGAACACCCGTTGTATTTGGAAAAATATTAATCCCATCTTCATCAGAACACGATGGCTCAGCACCATCACAGGTTGTAGAACCATTTTGGGAGAAAATAGTGGTAAAAGATAATAATATTATTAAAGATAGGATTTTTTTCATGTTAAAAAAGGCATGTTGTATTTGCTAAAATAAGAATATTATGAAATCAATAACATTAAAATTAATTATTTATTAGAAGAGTTACCAAAAAAATAATTGCATTTAAAATAGATTCCTTGGGAAATAAATACTAATAGTGTATTTTTGCACACATAAAAAACAACAATGAGAATTCGTTTGTACGGCAAGCAAGGACACGCACATACAGTTGCTTTTAAAAATTTTTTAAGAATGGGAGAAATTCCTTTTGAATATATAGATGTTTTAAAAGATGAAACCGCAAAAATGCATACCAAAGAACTGTATGACGGGCAAGTAAAAGTACCAACCCTTTTTGTAGATGAAAAAATTTATCGCGTACCATCCTCGGACGAATTCAATAAAATTATGGAAAGTTTAATGTTAAAAGGATAGTAATGGGAGATATTGGTAAAGACATTCAGTCTGAGTTTGAATCTGAAAAAATAAAAGCACTTATTAATATAAAATATACTGCAAATTGGTTGAATAGCAAAGAAAATGATTTTTTCAAACCTTATGGGATCTCTCCTCAGCAGTATAATATTTTAAGGATTTTAAGAGGTGCAAAAAAAGAGATCAAGGTACAACTCATTAAAAATAGAATGATAGAGCGTGCACCAAATGCCACCCGTCTGATGGACAAATTGTGTGAAAAAGGATTGATTGAAAGAATACGCTGCAAAGAAGACCGAAGAGTTGTTTATGTTGTAATTACAAAAACAGGTTTGTCTCTATTAACCAAGATTGGTACTCATGGAAATATTTCTTTTTTAGATAAATTATCCGAAAAAGAAGCAGCCGTTTTAAGTGATTTATTAGATAAAATTAGATAAAAAAAACATCCTTTTCAAAAGAAAAATTCATAAAATGAAAATACTCAAATCGATACAACATACCATAGCGAGCCCATTTGTAAATATGGGACCCATACGATTGCGACAGCCTTTACCGTCAGAAGGAATTGAAAATGTAGACCCCTTCATTTTGTTACACCATTATGGGCCCTATGCAATCTCAGAATTTAACAATCCGTTTGATTTAGGTCCGCACCCTCACAGAGGTTTTGAACCAATTACATTGCTTTTTCAAGGCGAGCAATTTCACAGAGATTCCCTTGGTAATGAGATGGTTGTGAAAGCAGGAGATGTTCAGTGGACTACTGCAGGACACGGAATTGTGCATGCAGAAGCACCTACTAAAGAATTTGTAAAAAAAGGAGGTACCTTGGAAGGAATTCAGTTGTGGCTAAATTTGCCAGCAAAAGATAAATTGATGCCTCCAAATTATCAACATCTGGAAGCAGTTCAAATTCCTAAAATATTTTCAGAGGATCAAAAAGTGCAATTAAATGTGATTGCAGGAAATCAAAAAGACCAAACAGGATTGATTAAAACTCAAACAACGGTTAATGTTTTTACCGCTGTAGCTCAAGAAAATGGAATGCTTGATGTTGATATTCCACAAAATCACCAGTCGTTGATATATGTTTTAGAAGGGACCGTTTTAGTAAATGATACTAAAGTCTTAAAAAAAGGTGAAAATCAAATGATTGTGTTCAATCAAGATGGAAATTCAATTCATTTTAAAGCAAAAACAACCAGTACAATTTTAATTTTATCGGGTGAGCCTATTCTTGAAAAAGTGACTCAATATGGACCCTATGTTATGAATACGCAAACTGAAATATTAGAAGCAATGCGTGATTATCAACAAGGTAAAATGGGACATTTGTATTAACCCATAAAAATAAAATTGCTACTTTTTTTTGAAGCTCTTTTTCTAAAATTGATTATTGATATGGATGCTCCAGGGTATTTTTAGTTAGATTCAATTTCATTTTTTTTTTCATTCAAGAAATAAAAGGTATCTTGCTAGATGTTATGCATGCATAGTAAATTTAACTTGAATAGAAATGAAATACAAACATATTTTTGAGCCTTTAGATTTAGGGTTTACTACCCTAAAAAATAGAATTCTGATGGGTTCTATGCATACAGGATTAGAAGAAGAGAAAAACGGAATTGATAAAATAGCAACTTATTATGCAGAACGTGCCAAGGGTGGAGTAGGGCTTATTGTTACTGGTGGAATTTCGCCAAATATACAAGGTTGGACAGGTCCTTTTGCAGCGAGAATGTCTACCAAGAAACACGCCAAAGAACATCAAAAAATAACAAATGCAGTTCATAAAGAAGGTGGTAAAATTTGTATGCAAATTTTACATTCTGGACGTTATGGGTACCATCCGTTTAATGTTGCTCCCTCCAAAATAAAATCACCAATAACACCTTTTAAACCCTTCAAGTTAACACAGTCGGGAATTCAAAGAACAATTCGCGATTTTGTAAACTGTGCTAAATTATCAAAAACAGCAGGATATGATGGTGTAGAAATTATGGGGTCTGAAGGATATTTGATTAATCAGTTTATTGCAAAGAGAACCAATAAAAGAACTGATGGATGGGGAGGCGATTATGAAAATAGAATGCGTTTGCCCATTGCATTGATTGCGCAAATAAGAGAAGCTGTTGGTCCAAATTTTATCATAATCTATCGATTATCGATGTTAGATTTAGTGGAAAATGGAAGTTCTTGGGAAGAAGTCGTACAATTAGGAAAAGCAATCGAAAAAGCGGGAGCTACCATTATTAATACTGGTATCGGTTGGCATGAGTCACGAATTCCAACCATTGCAACTACAGTTCCGAGAGCAGCATTTACTTGGGTTACCAAAAAAATGAAAGCAGAAATTAAGATCCCGTTAATAACTACAAATAGGATTAATATGCCAGAAACTGCAGAGAAAGTGTTGGCAGATGGAGATGCAGATATGATTTCCATGGCAAGACCTTTTTTAGCAGATCCGGAATGGGTGAATAAAGCAGCAGCTGAAAAAGCGGATGAAATAAATACATGTATTGGTTGTAACCAAGCTTGTCTAGATCATGTTTTTGAGCAAAAAGTGGCAAGTTGCTTGGTGAATCCAAGAGCATGTCATGAAACGGAACTCAATTATATTCCAACCAAAAATAAAAAGAAAATTGCCGTTATTGGCGCTGGACCCGCAGGTTTAGCAGCGGCAACAATTTCTGCGCAAAGGGGTCATAATGTAACCTTATTCGACGCCGATAAAGAAATTGGAGGACAATTTAATCTTGCAAAACAAATTCCCGGGAAAGAAGAGTTTTATGAAACGTTGCGTTATTTTAACAAACAAATAGCATTGCATCTAGTTGAGCTGAAATTAAACACTAGAGTTACGAATGAAGATTTGATAAAATCAGATTTTGACGAAATAATTCTAGCGACTGGAATTCAACCAAGAGCATTAACAATTGAAGGAATTGAGCATCAAAAAGTGTTGAGTTATTTAGATGTTTTAAAATTAAAAAAACCGGTAGGTAAGCGGGTTGCAGTTATTGGTGCTGGCGGAATTGGTTTTGATGTTTCAGAATATTTATCGCATGAAGGAGCTGCTACTTCACAAAATATAGATGCATGGTTAAAAGAATGGGGAATCGATAAAACCTTAGGGGCTCGTAGTGGTATCGAAAATGTAAAAGTGGAATTTCATTCCTCACCAAGAGAAATTTTTATGTTCAAAAGAAGTAAAGGAAAGTTTGGAGGGAATTTAGGTAAAACGACCGGTTGGATCCACAGATCTACTTTAAAGAAGAAAAAAGTTCAATTTATTGGAGATGTTACCTATTCGAAAATAGACGATCAAGGACTGCATTACATTCAAAATGAAGAAGCCAAAATTTTAGAGGTCGATACGATTGTAATTTGTGCAGGTCAAATTCCATTTAAAGAACTACATCAACCGCTAATAGATGCAGGCAAAACAGTGCATGTTATTGGTGGAGCTGACTTTGCCTCAGAGTTGGATGCAAAAAGAGCCATAAATCAAGGCGCAAGATTAGCCGCTAGTTTATAGATTTTTAATTACTTTTACCTAACAAAATATTTAAAATAAAAACACAAATATCTCAGATATCATTAATATGAAAAAAATAGTAATCATACTCCTAGTGTTTCAAAGTTTTTTATTGAATGCACAGGAACCTCCTAAAATGTTAAAATATAATGCTAAAAATGCAGCAAATATTTTTTATTATCAAATAGATGAAATTCCTAAAAAAATTAAAATAAAAAGTGAAGACTTAAAAAAAATTACAATCAAAGAACTCCGAACTTACAACAGTAAAGTAAAGAATATTTCTTTTTTAAACTTTCAAGAGTTACGCGATTTGGAAGATTTAGTCAACACAGTTGGAGAACAATCAAGAACAAATATAGAACTAAGAAGAAAGCTTCGTAAAAATATAGAAATGATAATTTTGCCAATCAGAGATTCTGTCGCAAAATTTGAAGAAACTATTAATAGCTCCTTTAAAACTGTTTTGTCCAAAAAACAATACAAGAAGTGGATAAAGTATCAAAAAAACGTAAAGAGAGAACTGTTGCCAAAACGCCCAAGAAACACAAGTGCACGTCCCCCAACGAATAGGATGAATAGAAGAAGAGGTGGGCAAAGAAGAGGTAACGGCTTTTAAAAACAAAATAAATTTCGATTTCGATTATTTAATTTTTTAAATAAATAACCGATATTTGTTCCACTATATATAAATGCAAGTGTATACTTGTCTACCCCCTAAAAGAATAAATTAAAATGATGAATAAAAATACGGTCCTTTCATGGGCCACCTTTATAATGATATTTGTAGGACTAGGATTAATCGCTTTAGGCCTTCTCAAATATAGAGAAGTATCTGCGTGGGGTTTTGGAGCTGTCGGTGGCGGTTTTTTTGCAATAGCTTGGGTTTTCAATGCTTTAAAAGGTAGAGTCTAGGTTCTAAAAATCTCAAAAAAAAAACACTAAAAATAATATTTAATGAGTGACGATAAGAAAGTAATTTTTTCGATGAATAAGGTTTCGAAAACCTATCAATCTACCGGAAAACAAGTACTAAAAGATATTTATTTAAGTTTCTTTTACGGAGCGAAAATTGGAATTCTTGGTTTAAACGGATCTGGAAAATCTACTTTACTGAAAATTATTGCTGGTGCAGAGAAAAATTTTCAAGGAGATGTTACTTTTTCTCCCGGATATAATGTTGGTTATTTAGAACAAGAGCCTCAATTAGATCCAGAAAAAACAGTTTTAGAAATTGTAAAAGAAGGTGTTGCAGAAACGGTTGCTATTCTAGAAGAGTACAATAAAATTAACGACATGTTTGGTTTGGAAGAAGTCTATTCTGATGCAGATAAGATGGAGAAACTAATGAACCAACAAGCAGAGTTGCAGGACAAAATTGATGCAGCAAATGCTTGGGAATTAGATACCAAACTAGAAATTGCGATGGACGCTCTCAGAACTCCCGATTCGGATAAGAAAATTGGTGTTTTATCTGGTGGAGAAAAAAGACGTGTTGCTCTTTGTAGATTATTGTTGCAAGAGCCAGAAATTTTATTATTAGATGAGCCTACCAACCATTTAGATGCAGAATCAGTTCATTGGTTAGAACATCATTTGGCACAATATAAAGGAACTGTAATTGCGGTAACGCATGATCGATATTTCTTAGACAATGTGGCAGGATGGATTTTAGAATTGGATCGAGGAGAAGGTATTCCTTGGAAAGGAAATTATTCTTCGTGGTTGGATCAAAAATCGCAAAGAATGGCAAAAGAAAGCAAAACAGCTTCTAAGCGCCAAAAAACATTGGAAAGAGAATTAGAGTGGGTTCGTCAAGGAGCAAAAGGACGTCAAACAAAGCAAAAAGCACGTTTGAAGAATTATGACAAATTGATGAGTCAAGATCAAAAGCAAGTAGACGAAAAGTTGGAAATTTATATTCCCAATGGCCCTCGTTTAGGAACCAATGTAATTGAAGCTGCTGGGGTTTCTAAAGCTTATGGTGATAAATTGTTATATGAGAATTTAGAATTTAATCTTCCACAAGCAGGAATCGTTGGTATTATTGGCCCGAACGGTGCAGGTAAAACAACTATTTTTAGAATGATCATGGGAGAAGAAACTCCAGATGGAGGAACTTTTAATGTTGGAGATACGGCAAAATTAGCCTATGTGGATCAAGCACATGCCAATATTGATCCTGAAAAATCTATCTGGCAAAATTTTTCTGATGG
>JABJPX010000037.1 GCA_018663625.1 Polaribacter sp.
ATATAATAAAGATAAACCATTATATATCGGATTTTTTAATACTGGAGCTTATCAAGAAACTATTGGAGGTTATGGAGGTTTACAACACTGTTTAATCCCAGCTCCCAAACACATCATAATTGATAAAGATGCCCATGGAAATATCACAACACAGTTATTTAGAGAACAACAAAAAAGTGAAGAATTACTTGAAATTTTAGGCTATGATAAAAAACCTGAAACACAGACAATTCAAAATTTAAATACAAGTGCTGAATTACAATTAGCAGATAAATAAAAAATGGAAACTAAAACTTACGCTGGAATATCAGAAGAATATGCAAAATTAGAGAATTCGAAGATTGTATTAATTCCTGTCCCTTATGATGGAACAAGTACATGGCAAAAAGGTGCAGACAAAGGACCAAAAGCCTTTTTAGAAGCTTCTGAAAATATGGAGCTTTATGATATTGAGACCGATTCAGAAGTTTATAAACAAGGTGTTTACTTAACTGAACCTATAAAAGTAAATGCTACACCAGAAGCTATGGCAGATGCTGTACATCAGGAAACTAAAAGCTATATAAAAAAGAACAAGTTTGTAACTGTTTTTGGCGGTGAACATTCAATCTCTATTGGTACTATTAGAGCATTTAATGAAATGTTTCCAAGCTTAACAGTATTGCATATAGATGCACATGCAGATTTACGAAAAAGTTATGATGGTAGTTCTTGCAATCATGCTTGTGCAGTTTATGAAGCCAGTCAGAACACCAATTTAATTCAAGTGGGTATTCGTTCTATGGACATAAAAGAGAAGTCTGTTATGAATTTGGATAAAACCTATTTTGCGCACGACATGGCAATAGATGATTCTTGGATGGATTCTGCTATCGACCAAATGACAGATAATGTATTTATAACATTTGATTTAGACGCTTTCGACCCTTCAATACTACCAAGTACAGGTACACCAGAACCAGGAGGTTTACTTTGGTATGAAACTATGGATTTTCTAAAGCAAGTATTTGCAGAAAAAAATGTTGTTGGTTTTGATATTGTTGAATTATGCCCTAATGAAATAGATAAATCTTCAGATTTTCTTGCAGCAAAACTGTATTATAAAATGTTAAGTTATAAGTTTCAAAATGATGAAACAGAAGATGATTATGACAATGCTTATAACGATAAACCACTAACTAATAATTTATCAAAATTCAAAGAAGAAGATGACTACTAAAGGAGCAATTTCAAACTTTATAGAAACATATTATTTGCATTTCAATGCTGCAACTGTTGTCGATGCAGCAAAATCTTATGAAGAGCAATTAGATAAAGGTTCAAAGATGTTAGTGTCTTTGGCAGGAGCAATGAGTACAGCAGAAATAGGAAAGATTTTTGCTGAAATGATACGACAAGATAAGGTGCAAATCATTTCTTGTACAGGAGCAAATTTAGAAGAGGATATTATGAATTTGGTTGCACATTCTCATTATAAACGTATTCCTAACTATAGAGACTTAACGCCAGAAGAAGAATGGGATTTATTAGAACAAGGCCTTAACCGTATTACAGATACTTGCATTCCAGAGGAAGAAGCATTTAGAAGATTACAACAACATATTTATAAAATATGGAAAGAAGCAGAAGATAAAGGAGAACGTTATCTACCACATGAGTATATGTATAAAATGTTATTATCTGGAGTCTTAGAAGAATACTACGAAATAGATTTAAAAGATTCATGGATGTATGCAGCAGCAGAAAAGAACCTACCTATAATTTGTCCAGGATGGGAAGATAGTACTATGGGAAATATTTTTGCAAGTTATGTGTTAAAAGGTGAGCTAAAATCAAGTACCATGAAATCAGGAATTGAGTATATGACCTTTTTAGCAGATTGGTACACAGATAACTCAAAAAATGGAATTGGATTCTTCCAAATAGGTGGAGGAATAGCAGGAGATTTCCCTATTTGTGTAGTGCCAATGTTATATCAGGATATGGAGCGAACAGATACACCTTTTTGGAGTTATTTTTGTCAGATAAGCGATTCCACAACCAGTTATGGATCGTATTCTGGCGCAGTTCCGAATGAAAAAATAACTTGGGGAAAATTAGATATTAATACACCAAAATTTATAATAGAGAGTGATGCTACGATTGTTGCTCCGTTAATCTTTGCCTATTTGTTAGGCATGTAACACTAAAAAAATGATACGTAAAATTGTAGATTATCAAAAGTTAAATGAAGATATTTTAAATCTATTAGTGGAGAAATATCCAGATGGATATGCTGACAAAGATATTATTGCATTTCGAAATGCACAAAATGAATACATAGAGGCTGTTGAAGTAAGAACTGAAGATACATCCTATTTAGTAAAAGTAGGAAAGCGACTAGTTCAAGCCATGGAAGAGCATGAAGAAGATGATAACTTGAATGTTGATTCTACTAATGATAACGTAGATATTGATACTTTAAATGAAGAGGATTTAGATTAAATTGAAGAATTAATCATGATAGATAAAGTCGATAAATCTAGGCTTATTGCCATAAAGAATGACAAAATTCTTGTTCTTAAAAAAATAGGTGAGAAGAAAATATTTTCACTTGCTGGTGGTGTGAAAAAGAAAAAAGAAACAGATATTAAATCATTAATAAGAGAAACTTTTGAGGAAATAGGGTTGCGGTTAAAAAAGAAAGAATTGACTTATTTTCTATCAAGGAAGAATAATAACACTAAAAAAAAAGAAATCTATAAGCATTATTTTATAACAAATACTTCAATAAAAAATATTGAAGTATTAGAACCTCATAAGTTTAAAAAAGTGCTGTGGGTTCCTTGGTATGATGCACTTGAATACCTGGATAAAGACGACCGAAGTGCAATAACATTATATTTTGACCAGTTTAGAAAACAAGTAAATTAATACGAGATTTTTTTATTTGAATAAAGATTACTTATAACCAATTAAAGCAAATTAATATGGAAACTTTATTTCACTTATCATTACCATGCACAAATGCTGAAGAAACCAAAAGGTTTTATATTGAAACCGTTGGTGCAGTTTTAGGAAGGCATTCTAATAACTGGGTAGATATTAACTTATTTGGACATCAAATAACCTTTACACAAGCAGCTAAATTTAATTTTAATAATCCTAATTATGTGTTCGAGGGAAAAATTCTTCCTACTTTTCATTTTGGGATTATTCTAAATTTAGAAGAATGGGGTAGAATGTATTCTAAACTTAATGAACTGAATTTAGAATTAGTAACACAAGCAACTTTTTTAAAAAATAAATCTGGAGAACATTTATCATTTTTTGTTAAAGACCCAAATGGATATATGTTGGAATTTAAAAGTTTTAAACAACCACAAGAGGTTTTTAAAATTTAATCTCAAATACATAAAGGTTTTTATTATGTAAAATAGAATTCCCATGTTAATCTTGGCCTCATGAAATTTTGGTTAAACAATAGGAGAAATGAGCGTCCATATTTTAGGGGTTTAGTAATACCGTTTCTTAAGTGTTTCAATTATACAAAGGATTTCAAAGCAATGTTAACTAGTTACAATGTTTCCTAAAATATAGCGAATGAACCGTAAATTGTTTCCAAAAGTTTATGCAGCCTTGAATTTTTGTTTCTTTTGTTTCAAGACAAAAGATAATGAAAAAAGAAAAAAAAGATTAATTGAAGTTCTAAATATAACAAGTGTATAGAAATTTATTTTTCTTAAATTTTATACTCTTGTGACAAGCTTACGAGAATCGTCTAAAATTTTTTATAACGTACATTTTATCGAATACGCGATTTTTAATAAGAGCAAAAAGGTTAGCTTTTATTTTGGCGTTGGCAAGCGTTGGATAATTGTGTGTAAAATAAATTGCCAGAGCAATTTGATTTTATAAAGCAATCTAGCGCTTGGTAGCGGCTATTTTACATAACGGCTAATTATAGATACATAATGTTTTAATAAACTCTGCGAAGCAAACCGCTTATTAGTTTAATGACCCAAGTTCCAAGTGTTCTTATGAAAACAAATGCTTCTGGGATATTTTACATAATACTACATTATAGCTATCAAATGGACTTCTCTCATAAAATACCATTGATAACATTTGTACTATAATTTACATTATGTTAAATAGGTTTTTTCAAAGCGAATTGCTTCCATTCTTGGGGTTCGTAAATAAAATACAAGTGATTTGAAATCTAAAAGATTAGTCCTTGAAAAAACGTTTGAAACCGATGCGTTTGAGCATCTTCTTCTCCATGTTCCAGAAAAATTGGAACTGACCAAAAATTGCCCCGACAAAAACCAAGGTAATTTGGTATATCGGGAAAATAAGTAAAATGCGAACCGGCCAATACACATAAGGTGTTGTCGTTGTTCTATCCAAACCAATTGCATGGGTCAGCGGATCTGCCAAACGTGTGGCCAAGGTACCGTTGATGGCAAAAACAAGAAGAATCAAAAGAATTTGAAAATTGGATGTGATGCCCCAACGCGTTTTTAGCTTGTCCATGTTGATGATTTCATACGTGTGTAAAAATACATTATTCTATTGCATTTGAATGCATAACAGCTCGGAAAATAAAAGTTGAAAATGGATGAATCTTAATTCAAAACCTTAAAAACTCCTAAAAAAAAAGGCCTGCAGTGCAGGCCTTTTAAAAACGATGGGTGGAAGACGGGATTCGAACCCGCGACCCTCGGTACCACAAACCGATACTCTAACCAACTGAGCTACAACCACCATGTTTAACGGGTGCAAATTTACACTATTTCAACAATTGCACAAACATTTTTTTTAAATTAAATCCCCCAATTGACGAACGGCTACATAACGTTCTGTGCTAAAGCCTTCTGCGCTTTCCACACCGATCATTCTTCCCAAATCATTGGCGCGGTACAGCACACTATTGATGAAATTTTGACTTGTAATTGGCGATTCGGGCTCCTTGCTGTTTGGGTCGAAGAACTGGCTGGCATGGGCCTTTACTGCCCTCTCTTTTACATCCATAAACCCGGTGACGTCTACCACAAAATCGGGTTGGGTGTTTTTCCACTGCATGTAATGATATACTTGTTTTGGCCTCCAAGCAGCTTGCGAAATATCTTCAACCTTAGTTGTGATCTTTCGCAATCCAGACAAAAAACATGCATCTGAAACCAATTGACTCCCTTTGGGATGGTCAAGATGCCGGTCATCAACTGCATTGCACAACACCACTTCGGGTTGGTATTTACGAATTATTTCGACGATGGCCATTTGATGGGCTTTGTCATTGATAAAAAAGCCGTCTTCAAAACCCATGTTCTCTCGCAGCACTGCCCCGATGATTTTTGCTGCACTCAACGCTTCCTGAGTTCGAATAGCCACAGTACCTCGGGTGCCCAACTCTCCTCTTGTAAGGTCCACGATTCCCACCTTTTTGCCCATCGAAATTTCTTTGGCAAGGGTAGCTGCACAGCCTAATTCTACATCGTCGGGATGAGCACCAAAGGCCAATATGTCTAATTTCATAAAATTCTTATTTTACACGTATTTCAAATAAGCACAGCCTGGCCTAACCCTCAATCCAGTCGAGGACTTCTTGTGAAGACGGTCGCGTTTTTGGAGAAATTATTTTTTCCAAAACCCCTTCCCGATTCAACAAGTATTTTTGAAAGTTCCATTTTACTTTTGAATCTTGCAGACCGTTCTTGCTTTTCTCCGTTAAAAAAGCATACAATGGATGCTTTTTCCTTCCTTTCACACTTATTTTTTCCATCATGGGAAAGCGAACTCCGTAATTCAATTCACAAAAAGCAGCAATTTGATCGGAAGAACCCGGTTCTTGCCATAAAAAATCATTGGATGGAAAGCCGATGATGACCAAGCCCTCCTCTTTGTAGCGCTCGTACAATGCTTGTAGTTCTTTGTATTGTGGCGTCAAGCCACACTTAGAAGCCGTGTTTACAATCATGATTTTTTTTCCTTTCAGACTTGAGAAATCAAAGGGATTCCCTTTCAGGTCGTTGACAGTAAATGAGTATATTGAGTTGGTTTCTTGCATTTGAGGTTGTTCTTTAGTGGTTTGATTGAATTGAAATGACAAACAAACAAGGACTAAAATGCTTAAAAAAAAAGTTTTCATAAGATTTCTTGTTTAAATTTTCAATACTCAAAAATACGAATTCCTTTTTAAAAAAATCGTAGAATTGCTCGATTTCAGTATCTTCGTTGCATGGTTGCAGTAACACTACTTGGAGGCGGCAATTTGGCGCAACATTTGGCCAGTGCTTTTTTTGCCGCTAACGGCATTGAACTTCGTCAGATTTACAATCGAAGTATTGCGCCCATAGCGCATTGGGAAGGAAAAGTCTTGGTCACAAATCAACTTGAAGCTTTGGTTGAAACAGACGTATGCATCATCGCTGTAAACGACCAATCTATCGAAACTTTGTCAAAAAAAATCGCACCTTTCAACGGCCTTCTACTTCACTGCTCTGGAACCCTTGACTTAGACGTCCTGCAAGCAAATTCTCGGACGGGAGTGCTCTACCCTTTGCAAAGCTTTAGCAAAGACAAGGAAATTGACTTTGGCAAGATCCCACTTTGCTTGGAAGTGTCCGACACAGCAGATCATTCCAAACTGCTCTATTTGGCCAATTCTCTTTCTGAAAAAAATATTTGGATGACTACTGCACAGCGAAAAAAACTCCACCTCGCTGCGGTATTTGTCAATAATTTTGTGAATTACATGTATACATTGGGTGAAGAAATCTGTGTAGAAAACGGCATCCCCTTCGAAATCTTACATCCCTTGATTGAAGAAACGGCTCATAAAATCAACACCCTCCCTCCTTCACAGGCTCAGACAGGTCCCGCAATTCGAAAAGATACACTAACTTTGGAGGCACATAAAAAACAGTTGCAACACCAAAAGAAAGAAATTTATAGCTTGCTGACAGCAGCTTTGCTAAAAACCCAAAAATAAATAGTTCCATGGAAAAAAGTTACAAAGAATGGATGCCACAGATTGATACCTTCATACTTGATGTCGATGGTGTTTTAACCAATGGCATGATCACAATCTACCCCAATGGTGAAATGCTCCGTCAAATGAATATCAAAGACGGCTATGCGCTGAAAACAGCCGTAGATGCCGGATACCGTGTCTGTGTGATCTCAGGAGGTAGCAATGAAGGAGTTCGTTCGCGATTGGAAGGACTGGGGATTACAGACATCTTTCTTGGCATTCACGACAAAGCAACACGCTACCAGGAATTGCTTGACAAATACCAACTTTCACCCGATACCATTTTGTACATGGGAGACGACATTCCAGATTACCCAGTCATGAAAAAAGTGGGATTTGCTTGTGCTCCCAGTGATGCCGCACCAGAAATCAAAGAAATATGCAAGTACGTCTCTCCTAAAAAAGGAGGGGAAGGATGTGTGCGCGATGTGATTGAGCAAGTGCTCCGGGTTCAAGGAAAATGGAATGGGAAATTCGATGCCAAATACGAT
>JABJPX010000038.1 GCA_018663625.1 Polaribacter sp.
CTACGCGTTGGATCATCATGTAGAAAGGTTGGCAGACGATCATTTAAAAGCAAAGGAATTAGGACGTGTTTTACAAGAGGCTGCCTATGTTACTAAAGTGGAACCAATAGAAACTAATATCATTATTTTTTATGTAGATGAGAAGATCGGTGCAACCCATTTTATTGAGAAAATGAAGGACAAAAACATTCTTCTAACACCAATGGGAGAAGGGAGAATTCGAATTGTTACTAATTTAGATTATACAGATGAAATGCATGAAATACTCCTAAAAGAGTTGAAAAAAGATCAATTTTCTTGATCCAATTTTGCCAACTCGATATAGTTTCTGTTTAATTTGTTCAATAAAATTCCATAGAGGAGTTGATAGAAGCCCCAGAAGAGGAATAACATAATTATGGTGACAAGCATCATAATCAAGACAATAATCCATCCGGGAGTATTCTCTAAGTTTCCTTGTGGAGTCATGACCATTCCAAAAGTTATTATTGCAGCTAGGTAGACAATGTAAAGTAAATTAAAGATGACATAATTTCTGACTGTTCTTCTTGTTTTTTTGATTTTGGTCATCAATTTTTTTGTATTGTCGATACTTGAAATGTTTTTATAATTTTTATAAAACAGGAAGAGGAAATAAAAGAGTACGGGAATTGTTAAATATTGCGATATTTGAACAAACTCGTAAATCTCCATTTCAACCAAGATTTTTTCGTCGTTAGAAATATCAAAAACAAAAGTAGACAGGATCATAAAAGCAAACTCTAAGAGTCCAATAACAAAAATCCATTTTACAATTGATGATGATTTTGCCTGTGTCATTTTATAAATTTCTGATGTAGAAATTCTCGTTATTTCTTCGGGTTGATTTTCCCAAGCTTTTTTATAATTGTCCAATAAATCCATAGGTTATGGGTTTAATATGTTTTTAAGTTTTTCCTTTGCTCTATTCATTTTCACTCTTGCATTTCCATTCGAAATTCCTAATGTTTCGGATATTTCTTTGTAAGGTTTGTCTTCTAAATATAAAAATATTAACGCTTTTTCGATATCACTCAATTGATGAATTGCTTTGTATATAGCTTTTAATTGTTGCTCTTCTGTATCATCATAATCAATCGCTTTTATTTTATATTCAAAATCACTAATATCCTGTGTTTTTACACTTCTAGTCGATTTTCTATATAGGGAAATTGCAGTATTTAGGGCAACTCGATACATCCAGGTACTAAACTTAGCTTCGCTTCGAAACTTTTCGTAGTTTCTCCAAAGTTGAATAGTCACTTCTTGAAACAAATCATTATGCGCATCTCTATTTGTAGTGTACATTCTACAAATTTTATGAACGATATTCTGATTTTTTTCAAAGTCCGATAAAAATTTAGATTCTAAATCTTTCAGCACTTTTATTATTGATTTTAATATAAGTCACAAAAATGTACAAAAAGTTACAAGTTTTGAAACAAAACTTCTTTTTTTATTAAAAACAAGTATCTTTGTCTAGGAACCAATAAGATAAGTTTGAATAATATTAAGCAAGACTTTACGATAAGAGATTTACAAAACATCTCTGGAATCAAAGCGCATACGATACGAATTTGGGAAAAAAGATACAATTTATTGGAACCTAAAAGGTCAGACACAAATATTCGTTCTTATTCACATCAAAATTTAACCAAGCTGTTAAATATTTCTTTACTGAATAAAAATAGCTTCAAAATTTCGAAAATTGCGGAGATGTCCGAAGCTGAGATTATTCGAAATGCAAGAGATCTAGCATTTAAAATAGCCATCAATGATGAAGCAATTAATTCATTTAAATTGGCAATGTTTCAATTTGATAAAATTTTATTTAATGAAACCTATAATAAATTACTTCACAAAATAACCTTCAGAGATGTTTTTAAAGATGTGTTTATTCCTTTTTTAGAACAAATCGGTTTGCTGTGGCAAACAGAGACGTTGCTTCCTGCACATGAGCATTTTATATCAAATTTAATTGCGCAAAAAATACAAATAAATACAGAAAAGTTACAGTCAATTTCTTTAGACTCTAAAAATACCTATGTGTTGTTTTTACCAGAAAACGAAATTCACGAATTGGGCTTGTTGTATTTAAACTACGAACTTGTTTTAAGAGGAAACCATACAATTTATTTAGGACAGAGTCTGCCTTTAAATAATTTGAGTTATTTTTTCAAAAGTGATCGAGAAATTACTTTTGTTACTTCACTTACCATACGACCCTATGATGATAATATCACAGGTTATTTCAATGAAATAGATACTATTTTAAAAGATTCTAAGCATCATTTCATTGCTATTGGACAAAAAACAAAAGTAGTACAAGCATCTGATTTCAATTCGAAGATTACTTTATATGACTCCATAAAAGATTTATTAAAAGTGTTGTAAATCTTTCTTTAAATATTTAATATATCATTATATTTGTTGAACAACTAACCCCCCTTCTTCAAATATTTATTATTTGTGGTACAAATCAATCAATGAAAAAACAAGTTTATATTATTGGCTCTGGATTCTCGTCACTATCTGCTTCTTGTTATTTAGCCAAGGCAGGCTATAACGTTACTGTTTTAGAAAAAAACGACACCTTAGGTGGTCGTGCGAGACAATATAAAAAAGAAGGATTTACCTTCGATTTAGGCCCTTCTTGGTATTGGATGCCAGATGTATTTGAACGCTTTTTTGCAGATTTCGGAAAAAAACCATCAGATTACTATACCCTAGACAAATTGTCTCCAGGTTACGAAGTGTATTTCGGTGAAAATTCTTCCGTAAAAATAGCAAGTAAATTGGATGAAATTTATGATTTATTTGAAAAAGAAGAAGAAGGAAGTGCCAAGCATCTAAAAGTATTTTTAGATTCTGCAAAAGCAAATTATGATACGGCTATAAAAGATTTGGTATACAAACCTGGGATTTCTCCTTTGGAGTTGGTAAACACCACTACAATTTCTAGAGTTACTCAGTTTTTCTCAACAATCAGAAAGCAAGTAAGAAAAAATATAAAGAGTTCAAAATTAATTCAGATTTTAGAATTTCCTGTTTTGTTCTTAGGTGCAAAGCCTGACAATACCCCTGCATTTTACAATTTCATGAATTATGCAGATTTTGGATTGGGAACTTGGCATCCAAGAGGTGGAATGTATAAAGTAGTGGAAGGTATGGTTGCATTAGCTGAAACTTTGGGTGTTCAATTTAAAACCAATGCAACTGTTTCTAAAATTTTAACTGATGCAAACAAAAATGTAAGTGGTTTGTTGCTTAATGGTGAAAAAATTGAAGCAGATTTAGTTTTAAGTGGTGCTGATTATCATCATACAGAAACCTTGCTAGATAAAAATGTGAGACAGTATTCAGAAAAATACTGGGACAAAAAAACGTTTGCACCTTCGTCATTACTTTTCTATGTTGGTTTTGACAAAAAAATAAAAAATGCGAGCCATCATACGCTCTTTTTTGATACCGATTTTGATGCACATGCTGAAGAAATTTATGACAATCCAAAATGGCCAACAGATCCGTTGTTTTATGCAAATTTCACATCGATGACAGATACTACTTCAGCACCAGAAGGAAAAGAAGCAGGTTTCTTTTTAATCCCATTGGCACCAGGTATTGAGGATACCGAAGCTTTAAGAGAACAATATTTTGAGAAAATAATGGACCGTTTCGAAAAATTGACGCAACAAGAAGTTAGAAGCAGTGTACTCTTTAAAAGATCATTTTGTGTAAATGACTTTAAAGAAGAATACAATTCTTACAAAGGAAATGCATATGGTATGGCAAATACTTTGTTGCAAACTGCCTTTTTAAGGCCCAATATTAAAAGTAGTAATGTGGGGAATTTATATTTTACGGGACAATTAACCGTTCCGGGACCAGGAGTGCCACCTGCATTAATTTCAGGAAAATTAGCTTCAGAATTAATTATAAATAAACAGTCGTAATATGAAAGATTTATTTGATGATGTTTCCGACGGGTGTAGCAAATTAGTGACACAAAAGTATAGTACTTCATTTTCCTTGGCGGTAAACATGTTGTCTCCAAAGATAAGAGCTGACATTTATAACATCTATGGTTTTGTTCGTTTTGCAGATGAGATCGTAGATACTTTTCATGATTATAACAAAGTGGACCTAATGGCTCATTTTGAAAAAGACTACTATGCTGCAAAATCACAAGGAATCAGTTTAAATCCTATTCTAAACTCTTTTCAAAAGACGGTGTCTAGATATGATATCCCGGATGAAATGGTACAAGCATTTTTGAAAAGTATGAAGGCAGATTTGCACAAAACAGAATATACTACCAAAGAAGAGTATGATGAATACATTTATGGCTCGGCAGATGTTGTTGGTTTAATGTGTTTGAAGGTTTTTGTAAATGGGGATGACAAAATGTATGAAGACCTTAAAGATGCTGCTATGCGTTTAGGTTCTGCCTTTCAAAAGGTAAATTTCTTAAGAGATTTAAAAGATGATTATGAAGTATTGAATCGCTCCTATTTTCCAAATATTGATTTAGGGAAGTTAGATGCTGCGTCAAAAGATTTAATCATTGATGAAATTGAAGCTGATTTTGAATATGCTTTTTCAAACGGAATTTTAAACCTTCCTACTGAAGCAAAATTTGGAGTCTATATGGCCTATAGATATTATCGAAGGTTGCTGAAGAAATTACATAAAATTCCATCAGAGAAGATTATGGACTCAAGAGTTCGTATATCTGATCCAATGAAAATTAATCTTTTAGCAAGAAGTTACGTAAAATATAAATTGAATATTATCTAATGATATACGCATTAATTACTTTAGGTGTTTTTTTAACAATGGAAGGAGTCACATGGTGTACTCATAAATATGTAATGCATGGTTTTGGCTGGTTTTTACATGAAGATCATCATCAACCCAAATACAATGGTTTTGAGAAAAATGATGCTTTCTTCATTGTATTTGCGATCCCAAGTATTGCGTTGTTCTATTTTGGAACCTACTCTGCGCACACGTACTTATTTTTTATTGGTTTGGGAATTTTGTGCTACGGATTGGCATACTTTTTAATTCATGATGTGCTAATTCACCAACGTTTTAAATGGTTTAAAAATACTGACAATTCGTATTTAAGAGGCTTACGTAAAGCACATAAGGTGCACCATAAAAATATGGGAAAAACAGAAAGCCAATGTTTTGGGATGTTGTTTGTTCCTTTTAAGTATTTTAAAAAACCGAAATTAAATTAATTATAGGGGTTATTTAATACGTTACATAGTCTGTAATTTCTAGGCCATATCCAATCATACCTACTCGTTTTGTTTGTTTGGTATTGGTCACAAGTTTTATTTTGCTGATATGAATATCATGTAAGATTTGCGCACCAATTCCAAAATCCTTATTGTCCATTCCTATGGCTGGTGCCATTAATTGGCCGTTTTCTTGATTTTCCTTTAATATACTCAATCTTCCCAATAAGTTCTGTGATTGGTTCTGTTGGTTGATAAATAGAATAGCTCCTCTGCCTTCTTCGTTGATCACTTGAAACATTTGATCTAACTTTTTATCGGCATTATTGGTGAGCGTACCAAGAATATCATTATTTACTAAGGTCGAATTTACGCGTGTTAAAATCGCCTCCTCTTTGGACCAAGTTCCTTTAGTTAAGGCTAAATGTACTTGATTGTTGGTGGTTTGTTGATAGGCTCTTACACGAAATTCACCAAAACGAGTTTCTAATAGAAAATCTTCTTTCTTTTCAATCAAAGAATCATGCTCCATTCTGTAAGCGACTAAATCTTCAATAGAAACAATTTTAATATCAAATTTTTCGGCAACTTTTAACAGTTGAGGTAGGCGCGCCATGGTTCCATCTTCATTCATGATTTCTACAATCACTCCAGCGGGTTCTAAGCCAGCCAAGCGTGCAAAATCTATAGCTGCTTCAGTATGTCCTGTTCTTCGTAATACACCTCCTTCTTTTGCTTTTAGGGGGAATATATGCCCTGGTCTTGCGAGGTCAGTTGGTTTTGTTTCTTTGTCAACCAATGCTTTTATAGTAAGTGCTCTATCTGCTGCAGAAATACCAGTAGTTACTCCTTTTCCACGGAGATCTACCGAAACGGTAAAAGCGGTTTCCATGGGGTCCGTATTGTTTTGTACCATCATTCCCAAACCTAATTCTTTACATCGATTTTCGGTCAGTGGTGTGCAAATTAATCCACGCCCATGCGTTGCCATAAAGTTCACCATTTCTGAAGTTGCCATTTCAGCTGCTGCCAAAAAATCACCTTCATTCTCTCTGTTCTCATCATCTACGACAATGATTACTTTTCCATTTTTTATGTCCTCAATAGCAGCTTCTATCGAATCTAATTGTGTGTTACTCTGTGTTTTGATAGGGGTCATATTTTTTGTGTGTTTTTGGACGTAAATTTCTTAAAAAAGTGAATAATAGGTTGTGTAAAAACATCAATATTAAAGAGTCCTTTGTCTCTGGTGGCTCTTCTTGTTAGTAAAATTGCTATTGGTAGCATTATTAAGATGGCTATCCAACCTCCTAACAACGAGCTAACAGTGCTTTCCTCCGCTAAATTTTTACCAAATGTATTGCTAAAAAAATAAGTCACATAGATAGATATTGCTAATATCATAGGCAATCCAAAGCCTCCTTTTCTTATTATAGATCCTAGAGGAGCTCCAATAAAAAACAATAATAAGCAAGACAACGAAAAAGCAATTCGATTGTAAAATTCGGTATCGTAGAGATTTAAATTCTTCCTTTTGAATTTGAAATTATTGGTGTTCGATTTTATATTGTTTTCTGCTCTACTTGTAACCGCAATTGCATTGTTGAGAATGTTAATTTTATTATTTAAATTAAAATTCTCTAATATATTGGATGCAATTTTTTTAGTCTTTAGTGAATCTTGATATGCGTATAGCTTTTTAACTTTCAGAATTGAATTCAAACTTTTGGTTCTTAAGCCCACATATTCATCATAATTGTTTTTTAAATCGGGCAGCGTATCATTAATCTGTTGAATGCTGAGCATGTTATGACGTCCTTTGTACTTTTCATCATCTAAATCTTCTTGGGACAATGAAGAGATATCAATATTCATTTCGTATTCTTTAAAAGTAGCATTCGATGAAGGCATTCGCTTCCTTTTTATCAGAGATGATCCTGATTTAATATGCTCTTCATAATAATTGCCATTGTATAAAATGAAGGTCATGTACTTACTTCCTTCTTCTGAAACAATTTTACCTCTTTCTGCAGTAATTACCTTTTGATTTCCTTTTCTGCTTTTAAGCTCATAAATTAAAACCTTCTTCAGCAAGTTTTCTTCTTCCCCATATTTTTCTTCAAATTTTATTTGATAATTAGGGATTTCGGTATTGAAACTTCCGGGTATTAATGCCATTGCTGGCTGTTTCTTTTTGATATTCTGTTTTAAGTTTAATTGCTTAAATACTGCATATGGATATACGTTATTTAAAAACAAGAAGTTAATTCCACTCAAAAAGATCGCTAAAATCGCCAATGGCCTTACGAGTCTTTGAAGAGAGACTCCTGCAGATTTTGCAGCGGCAAACTCATAGTTTTCACCCAAACTCCCCAATGCCATAATCGAAGAGAGGAGCACTCCAATTGGCAATGCCTGTGGAATGATCATTAAGGCAGTATAGTATAAAAATTTAAAGATGAAAGCCAAACTGATGCCCTTGCCAGCAATGTTTTCAAACGTTTGCCACAATGCTTGCATGACCAAGACAAATAAGACAATTAGAAAAGTCGCGAAAAAAGGTACTAAAAAACTTTTGAGTATGTATCTATCAAGAATTTTCATCCATGCAAAAGTAGTTTCTTAAACGATAAGATGCTACTAATTTTCTGTTAATTGAGGATTAATCTATTGTATATCCATTTTCTTCAGAATACTTTTGGGTATCGAAAGAAAATATTTTTTCTGGTAATTTTTGATTGGGGATAAACGTGGTAATGGTAAAGGTGGTTTTAGAGCCGTTTTCACCAGTTTGAATTAACTGATAAATATGTTTTGTCTTCAGGTCAATTACCAATTCTACTTTTATAATGTTGGATGTATTGTCCATTGGAAATAGGTTGACAAACTGAAGGTTGCGTCCGTTTTTCAGTATAACTTTACCCATTGTATAGGTATATCCTTCTTTGTAAAACGAAGCTAATTTTGATGGGTAAATAAAACCATCTTCTCCATCAATATCTCCCTTTGAAACTGTAATTTCTTTTTCTTCTTCGTTAATTACATACATTGTAAATCCGTTAAAAAGAAATGTGTTTCCTAAGTATTCCAAATTGTATTTTTCTTGTTGAAGGATAATTTTTCCAATAATAGGAGCTTCGTCTCCATCATAAATGCCAGCATCTTCATTGACTAATGTTTGACTAAATTTAATCTCCATATTTTCATAGCCTTCCATCTTTGATGCTACAGCGTCCAAAAGCAATTTTGCATCTTCGGTGCTTTGCCCCAAAGCGTGTAAGGTCATGAATAAACTGATTACTACGATTCCAAAATTCTTCATTAATAAAATTTAATAGCTCTATTTAAAGCATGTTATATATTCTTCTCGTTTTCTAAGAGTTGATCTAATGCCGATAAGTCTGTCAATAGCACCTGTCTAGCTTTGCTGCCTTCAAATCCACCAACAATGCCTGCAGCTTCCAATTGGTCTATTAATCTACCCGCCCTGTTATATCCTAATTTTAATTTTCTTTGCAATAAAGAAGCGGAACCTTGTTGCGCAATTATAATAATTTCAGCAGCCTCTCTAAAGAGTTTGTCACGGTCTGCGATGTCTATATCAACAGTAGTGCCACTTTCATCATCAATGTATTCTGGTAATAGATGTGCTTCTGCATAGGCTCTTTGCGAACCAATAAAATCCGTAATTTTTTCAACTTCTGGTGTATCTACAAAGGCACACTGAATACGATTAATATCATTTCCATTGGTATATAATAAATCTCCACGACCAATCAATTGATCGGCACCACCAGCATCTAAGATCGTTCTAGAATCTATTTTTGAAGTTACTCTAAAGGCAATTCTCGCGGGGAAATTCGCCTTAATAATTCCTGTAATTACATTTACGGACGGTCTTTGTGTAGCAACGATTAAATGAATTCCAATAGCCCTTGCCAACTGTGCCAGACGTGCAATGGGGGTTTCTACTTCTTTTCCGGCAGTCATTATTAAATCAGCAAATTCATCAATCACCAAAACTATGTACGGTAAAAATTGATGTCCGTCATTTGGGTTTAATTTTCGTGCTTTGAATTTTGCATTGTATTCTTTGATATTCCGAACCATAGCATTTTTTAGCAAATCATAACGATTGTCCATTTCGGTACACAACGAATTTAAGGTGTGAACTACTTTTGTGGTATCTGTAATGATCGCTTCTTCTGCGTCGGGTAATTTTGCCAAATAGTGGCGTTCAATTTTATTGAACAAAGTCAGTTCTACTTTCTTTGGATCTACCAAAACAAACTTTACTTCTGCCGGGTGTTTTTTATAGAGCAGCGATGTTAATACGGCATTCAATCCTACCGATTTTCCTTGTCCGGTAGCTCCAGCCATTAGTAGGTGTGGCATTTTTGCCAAATCGACAACAAAGGTTTCATTTGAAATTGTTTTTCCCAATGCAATGGGCAACTCCATGGTTGACTCTTGAAACTTCTTAGATGCTATCACAGAATGCATGGATACAATGGTTGCTTTTTTATTGGGTACTTCAATACCAATGGTTCCTTTCCCTGGGATGGGTGCTATGATACGAATTCCTAATGCAGATAAAGACAAAGCAATATCATCTTCTAAGTTTTTAATTTTTGAAATTCGAATTCCAGCATCGGGTACAATTTCATATAAGGTAATCGTAGGGCCTACGGTTGCTTTAATTTCGACAATCCCAATCTTGTAATTTTTTAATGTTTCAACAATCCGATTCTTATTCGCTTCTAATTCTTCGGGATCAATAGAAATGGTTTCGTTGTATTGCTTTAAGAGGTTGAAGGTTGGGAATTTAAAATTTGACAATTCTAGCGTTGGATCAAATTCACCAAAATCTTTTACAATTTTATCGGATAAATTCTCTGCAACGCTCTTTTCTTCTTCTATTTCTTCAACTTCAATTTCTAAAGAAGGTACTTCCACCTCAATGGAAGGTCTTTTTTTCTCTTCCACATTCAATACGATTTCTTCCGTTTTGGTAACAGGCTCAGAATGTTTTGAAATGGTGGGTTGTAGATTTTCTAAAGACAATTCAAATTCAGATTTCAATGGGTCTTCTTCAGTTTCTAGATCACTGGCGATAGCATCTGTTTCTTCTGAAAGAATTGGTGCGGTTGCATCGGTTGCAGTTTTAAACGCCGTCTTTCTAGCATTTCTTTCTCTGAGTTTTTCAACAAACCGATCTGCTGTTAATTTGTAACGGATGGCCAAATAGGTAATTAAAAAGAAGGTTAAAACGATGGCCAAACCTGTTTTTCCTAAAAAGCGTTGTAGATAATCATTTACTTCATATCCAATGGTTCCTGAGAGAAGGGCAGAGGAAGCGTCCATAAAACCAAAAGCAATGGAAATCCAAAGCATCCTTAACAATCCCCAGTTCCAGGAAATGATAATTTTACTAATTTTCTTTTGAAAAATTAAATACAACCCCGAAATTCCTAATTGAAAAGCAAGTATAAATGCGCCGATCCCAAAACCTTTATAAATGAAAAAGTGACTCAGGTTTGCGCCGATTTTGCCAAGAAGGTTCTTACTCAATACTTTTTTATTGGTAAGTTGGGTAAGCGTACTTTGATCTTCTTGCCAATTAAAAAAGAAGGATACAAAAGCAATGGCTAGAAAGCAGGCAAATAAAATTAAAAACGATGCAATAATGGTTTGAGACTGCCTTGTTTTTAGAAATGCAAAAACAGGCGTTTTGGGCGTCTTGGTAGCGGTGTTTTTAGTTGCTTTTTTAATCATTGAAAATGCTCATAGATGTTCGGTAAAGGTACCTTTTATTAAAATAATTCGATCATTCTTTGGCCGTAAATAAAACCTGCAACAATGAGCGCAGAAAATGCAGCAAAACTTGGCGCTCCAGCTGCAATGTCTTTTATAAAACCAATTTTTTCATGGTAGTCTGGGTGGACGAAATCGGCCAATTTTTCAATAGCAGTATTCAATGCTTCTGCAACCAAAACCATTCCAATGATTAAGGATTGAATCATCCATTCTGTGTTTGAAATGTTAAAATACAAGCCAAAACCAACGGCGACTGCTCCAAAAAATAATTGTGCTTTGATACTGTCTTCCGTCGTTATTAAAAGCCACATTCCTTTCAAAGCGAATTTTAAACTTCGAAGTCTTCCTTTTAAAAAACTATCGTTAGGGTTTTTCATGTATTTATAGTGCCTTTAATGCAGCGTCGTAGTTTGGCTCTTCAGTAATTTCCGAGACTTGTTCTGTATAAACTACGGTTCCTTCAGTATTTATAACGACAATGGCTCTCGAGTGCAAATTTGTTAAGGGACCATTGGTAATTTCTAATTGGTATTGTTTTCCAAAACTACCCATCGCAAAATCAGATAACATTACTACGTTTTCAATTCCTTCTGCGCCACAAAAACGTGCTTGTGCAAAAGGTAAATCTCTCGAAATACAAACAACTACGGTGTTTTCTAAACTGGCTGCTTTTTTGTTGAACTCTCTAACAGAGGTTGCACAGGTTCCAGTATCGATGCTTGGGAAGATATTTAATACAATGTTTTTTCCAGCATAATCCACGAGGCTTTTGTGACTTAAATCAACTGCTGTTAAGTTGAATTCTGGTGCTTTTTCGCCCGTTTTTGGTAAGCTACCTATTGTTGTTATAGGATTCCCTCCTAATGTAATGTTTGCCATTTTTACTGAATTTTAGTAATTTCAAAAATACATTTTTTTGTTGAATTTAAACTGTTACTCTTTTGTTAATATTCTTCAGTTATTATAAATACCTTTGTCCTCCTAAAATCAGTAATTAAACGTGAATATTTCTCAATATACTTCAGAATTTAAATACAATTGGAAGCTCGCTGCTCCCGTAATGCTCGGTATGTTAGGGCATACTTTTGTCAGTTTTGTTGACAACATCATGGTTGGACAAATTGGGACTGCAGAATTGGCTGCAGTTTCTTTAGGGAATAGTTTTATATTCATTGCCATGTCTGTTGGTATTGGTTTTTCTACCGCCATTACCCCTTTAGTCGCCGAAGCAGACAGTGCCGATAATTTTGATCAAGCAAAATCTACTTTTAAACATGGTCTCTTTTTATGTACTGTTTTAGGAATTGTTTTGTTCTTAGGTGTCTTTTTTGCAAAGCCATTGATGTATTTGATGAAGCAACCCGAAGAGGTAGTGGAATTGGCAATCCCATATTTAGATTTGGCTGCTTTTTCTTTAATTCCATTGATTGTTTTTCAAGCATTAAAACAATTTAGTGATGGCATGTCGATGACTAGATATCCAATGTATGCAACATTAATCGCCAATATTGTCAATGTCATTTTAAACTATTTGTTAATTTTTGGAAAATTTGGTCTTCCAGAATTAGGAATTGTTGGTGCTGCATATGGTACGGTAATTTCTCGTTTTATCATGCTTGCATATCTTTGGTGGCTTTTGGCAAATAAAGAACGCACGAAAGTATTGGTTACGAATATTAAGTTTTTTGTTTTAGAAAAATTAATGCTTCAGAAGTTAATTAATTTAGGAGCGCCCAGTGCAATGCAAATGCTTTTTGAAGTGGCTATTTTTACAGCTGCTATTTGGTTGAGTGGCTTGTTGGGGAAAAATGCACAAGCAGCAAATCAGATCGCCTTAAATCTTTCTTCAATGAC
This sequence comes from Polaribacter sp., assembly GCA_018663625.1. Taxonomy (GTDB): domain Bacteria; phylum Bacteroidota; class Bacteroidia; order Flavobacteriales; family Flavobacteriaceae; genus Polaribacter. The sequence goes on from JABJPX010000038.1 coordinate 12,936, forward strand.
TTTTATGGTGGCCATGGGTTTAAGTGTAGCTTCTATGATTCGGGTTGGGAATCAAAAAGGATTGCAAAAATTTAAAGAATTGAGAAGAATTGCTTTTTCTATTTTCTTATTAGGAATTTTATTAGCCATTTTCTTTGGTACTGTTTTCTTCTTATTTCACAAGAGTTTGCCTAAAATTTATGTAGATTTTACAGATGCCACCAACTACGCAGACAATTTAGAAGTAGTATCCATTGCTTCACAACTCCTGTTCGCAGCCGCTATCTTTCAAATTTCAGATACGATACAAGTGGTTGTTTTAGGAGCATTACGTGGTCTACAAGATGTTAAAATACCTACCATTATTACTTTTATTTCTTATTGGGTCATTGGTTTTCCAATCAGTTATTTTTTAGGAAAAGCATCCATGTATGGTAGTTTTGGTATTTGGCTAGGCTTGTTAGCAGGCTTGTCTACCGCAGCAATTTTACTGTACATGCGTTTTAATTATTTAACGTTAAAACTAAATAGAGAACAACAGAATTAACCTTACATTTGTAGTACTAAAAGATATTTATAGCACTTCAGTTTCGACATTGTTCAAGCTGATCTAAAAAGCAACTCATGGAGATTCCAAAATTTTTATTAGCAGACAATAGCAAGTATCCTGAAGATATTTTTATTCTTCATACCGAGTATCCTCGTTTTTTAATCAATTTAAAAGACGATCAAATCGAATGGTTTGAAGATTTAACCGGAGAAAATGAAGAAGATATTGCCACCGAATTGGCGGATTTAATGGACAAAGCAGGAATGTTTTATGACAAAGAAATTGGACAATACGACGCGTAAACTTCAACCTTAGAAGCATTTTTCATTTCTTTTCAGAAATGAGATAAAAAATGATATTCCTATTCAACTACGAAAAGCAATTTTCGTAGTTTTTTTATGCACTAATTTTAAGACTTCAATACTTCAAATCCTAGTAACCAATCCGTTTCAATATTCAGGTAATTTTTCACAAAACCGAGTCAGTTGTCTGTGAATGTGATTAATAAGTATTTAGAATTTAAATCTAAAAGGCTCATTTAAAGCAAAAAAAGAGAAGCGTTGGCTTCTCTTTTAAAACGATACTCGTTTCATAATTATTCTTCAGTGGTAGCTTTTGGCTTTTCAATATTCAATTTCACCATTACCAATTCCGTAATATCAAAGGCACTATCAACATATGCAAACTCATTTCCCTGAAGGGTTAAAATTTGTGTATAGTTGTTTTCTTTGGCGACTGCTCTAATTGCTTCACCCAACTTTTTGTATAGGGGCTTCATCAACTCATTTTCTTTTTGTCGCATTAATTGTGTTCCTGCTTCTTTTGCCTTATTTACTTCAGCTTCAAATTTCTGAATTTCAATCAATTTTAAAGTTTTTGTATCTTGAGAAATGCTGTCAGCGATATCTCTAAATTCGTTCAAACTATTCTGATAAGCTGAAACTTTAAGGGCAAAAACCGAATCCAATCTTTCTGCATATTCTTTGGTTAGCTTGACAACAATTTTACTTTCGGGCATTACACCTAGTAAGTAATCACTGTTTACGGTTCCTACTTTAGATTGTGCTAGCGCAATACTACTTATTAAGATAGCAATTAAGATACTAATTTTTGATTTCATGTTCTTTATTTTTGTTTGGCAAAGATATAAAAGGGATTGACTAAGAAAAAATTACGGTTCTTTAAAAGTGTTCATTTTTTCTGAAATATCGCTAATGATTTTATCAATGCTTGATTGAGAGTCAAACCAGAGGGTTTCTTTGTCTCTTTTGAACCATGTTAACTGTCTTTTTGCAAAACGGCGTGTATTTTTTTTAATTTCTGATATCGCAAATTCTCGGGTAAATTTCCCCTCAAAAAAAGAAAACAATTCTCGATATCCTACTGTCTGCAATGCATTGAGTTTTTTGTGGGCATGGAGGGTTTTTGCTTCTTCCAATAAACCATTTTCTAACATACAGTCTACACGCAAGTTGATGCGATCATATATAAAGGGTCTTTCTGCATCCAATCCAATTTTAATGGAAGTAAAATTTCTTGGTGCTTTGGGTTTGTTCTTAAAGGTAGAGTAAGGCAGTCCACTGCCAATACATACTTCTAGAGCTCTAATGACGCGTTTTGGATTGTCTAGCGCAATTTTTTCATAGGTTTCTATGTCCAACTCTTTTAGTTGATTTTGAAGTGATTCCAAGCCTTTGGACTCCAATTCTAAATTCAAATTTTCCCGAATGTACGGTGCTACTTTTGGAAATGCATCCAAACCTATTAATACAGCATCTACATACAAGCCACTTCCGCCCACCATAATTTGCACAGAATTTTCTTGAAATAATTCTTTCAGTTTTTTAAGAGCTTCTCTTTCAAATTGCCCTACATTGTAATCGTCAAAAATACTTTTATTTTGAATGAAATGATGCTTTGCTGCGGCGAGTTCAGTTTCTTCAGGCACTGCAGTACCGATTTTCATTTCTTTAAAAAATTGACGAGAATCACAGGAGATAATATCACTTTTAAAATATTTTGCGAGTACAATACTGAGTGCTGTTTTTCCAATGGCTGTTGGACCAACAATGGTAATTAAAAAATTTTGTGTGTCTTTCATTCGTTTAAAATACTTCCGCAGTGATCACAAAATTTTGCTTTGTCTTTATGAGTATCTTTTAAGCAATTGGGACAGGACTGAGTATTGCTGTCGATTTTGTTTGTGTTTTTAGAAATTTCAGAACTTACAATCCCGGTGGGAATGGCAATAATTCCGTACCCTAAAATCATAATGATACTTGCGATGAATTGCCCAAGCGGTGTTTGTGGAGCAATGTCTCCAAAACCAACTGTTGTAAGGGTTACAATTGCCCAATAGACACTTCTTGGGATGCTTGTGAATCCGTTTTCTTCTCCTTCAATCATGTACATAATGGTTCCCAAAATAATACAAACGATGACCACGAAAAATAAAAAAACTGCAATTTTGGCTCTGCTAGATCTTAAAGCAACTAACAAGGTATTGGAAGCTCCTACATAGCGTGTGAGTTTTAAGATCCTAAAAACTCTTAGTAGCCGCAATGCCCTTAATGCGGCCAAGTGATGCGAACCTACAAAAATAAAAGAGAGGTATTTTGGGATGGTCGAGAGCAAATCAATGATGCCATAAAAGCTGAAAATATATTTGAAAGGTTTTTTTATTGAAATCAAACGTAAGATATATTCCAATGAAAAAAGTAATGTAATTATCCACTCAGAAATGTCTAGGAAGCTGTGGTATTTAGCATCGAAACTTTCAATGCTCTCCAGCATTACGAGTAGGATACTTGCAATAATGGCAATTAAAAGAATGACATCGAAGAGTTTTCCTTCTTTGGTATCTGCTTCATAAATAATTTCATGAAGACGCTGTTTCCAAGTTGTTTTTTTTATTGTTGCTTTCAAGTGTGCTATTTGTGTGTTTGAACTAACGAAGTTATGCTATTTTTATCAAAATTTATTTTGAATGAAGATTATGGTGATAAGCGTATTATTTTTTGAACATTGTTTTTTTTGAGGTAGTTTTTTATAATTGTTTTAGAAATTTCTTTATTTTCAAAAGGTGTCAGCACCTTTTTTAGGATATCAATTTTATTTTCTTGGTAGGCTAAGTTGGTATATCCGTAGCCAAAAACGGTATTTCCTTCCACTAAAATAATGGCGTTTTCGCCCAGCTCACGCCCTTTTTCAATAATTAAAAAATTGTTATTATTAAAATGGTCGTTGATGATTTTTATCTTTTTCTTGAAGTTGAATTTTGGGACCAATGCTGCCAACTCTGTCTGGTATCTTAATTTTGTAAATAAGTCATTCCCAGTTTTTTCGAAGGTAATAGAGGCGGTTCTTTCTTGAATTTTTACCGCTCTTTTGGTTTCTTTTGTAAATAGCTGATTTACCGCTGATTTTATGTTTTTTCCTTTTCCAATATAGATGATTGTTCCCCTTATATTGTGTACATAAAAAAGTCCTTGTGCAGTGGGCAAACCTTGTAAAATGAATTGAAACTTCTCCTTTTCTGTTCTTTTATCAAAATATTTGATGGTATTTTGTAAGATGTCTTTCTGAACATCTTTCTGAAGTAATAGCTTAAACAACTGTACCGTTGCCAATGCATCTCCATTTGCTCTATGTCTATCTGTAATAGGAATTCCGAGTGATTTTACCAACTTTCCTAAACTATAGGAGGGTTCATCTAAAATAAGTTTTTTACTTAACTCAACCGTACATAAGGTGTTTCTGTCAAACTCAAACCCCAATCTAGAAAATTCAGTACGTAAAATGCGGTAATCAAAAGACGTATTATGTGCAACCAAAATACAGTCCTTGGTAATTTCTACAATCCGTTTTGCAACCTCATAAAACTTAGGCGCGTTTCGCAACATTTTATTGTTAATACCTGTTAGTTTTACAACAAATTCTTGAATTTCTTTTTCAGGATTTACCAAACTTATAAATTGGTCTACAGTATTTTGACCGTCAAATTTATAAATGGCGATTTCTGTAATGCCTTCTTCGTTAAATTTTCCTCCGGTAGTTTCAATATCTAAAATTGCGTACAAATTTCTTTTTCTTTTATGATAAATTTAAGCAATGTAATTGCGACTACCAAATATGGCACTTCCAACACGTATCATATTGCTTCCGTTTTTAATTGCTAAACGGTAATCTCCACTCATTCCCATAGAGAGTATTTTTAATGCGCAATTGGCACGAACCGTTGTTGTTTTTTGAATGTCGAAGAATTGCTTTAAAGCGTTAAATTCTTCTTCTAATTGTTGTTGATCGTCTGTAAATGTGGCCATTCCCATAAATCCAACAATGGAAATATTCTCTAGCGTTGCCAATTCTTCTGAAGTAATAATTTCTTCAATTGCATCAAAAGACAATCCAAATTTAGAATCCTCTTTGGCTATTTTGGCTTGTAACAAACAGTGAATTACACGATTGTGTTTTTTTGCTTGTTTGTCAATCTCTTTTAAGGTTTTAAAGGAATCTACACCATGAATTAAATCGACAAAATGTGCCATGTATTTCACCTTATTACGCTGTAAATGACCAATCATATGCCATTCAATGTCTTTGGGTAAGTCTTCAAACTTTTCTGCCATTTCTTGAATTTTATTCTCTCCAAAAATTCGTTGCCCTGCATCATAGGCTTCCTGTAAGTCTGCAATGGGTTTTGTTTTTGAAACAGCTACTAAGGCTACTTCTTCTGAGATGGATTCTTTTATCTTCTGTAAATTGTCTTTAATCATTTTCTTTTGTTGCTTAACGCAATAGTGCTATAATCTGACTCGCCAACTCCGTACCAATTCGATCTTGCGCTTCTTTGGTCGCTGCGCCAGTATGTGGAGTTAAAGAAAGTTCTGGATTCATTAATAGTTGCATTTCTGGAGTTGGTTCTTTTTCAAAAACATCCAATCCAGCAAACAGTACTTTTCCATTTTCAATGGCATTAACTAGGGCAACTTCATTGATAACACCACCTCTTGCAGTATTTATGATTCCAACACCCGGCTTCATTTGTTGAATTTCTTTTTCGTCAATTAAATACTTTTCTGTGCTTGGTGTATGAATTGATATAAAGTCGGCTTCTTTGAATACTTCCTCTTTTGAGACTGTATCGATATTGAAATTGACTTTCTGTCCATTGAAAAAGTCCAATGTAATGGTGGCTTTTTCAATATAAATATCGGTAGCAATTACTTTCATACCAATTCCTAAAGCAATTTTTGCTGTTTCTTGACCAATACGTCCAAAACCAATTAGTCCAAGTGTTTTTCCTCGCAACTCTATGCCTTCTGCATACATTTTTTTCAAATCATTGAAACGAGTATCTCCTTCTAAAGGCATTTCTCTGTTTGCTTGGTGAAGAAAACGCGCCAATCCAAACAAGTGTGCAAACACCAATTCTGCCACAGCACTTGAAGAGGCAGCTGGGGTGTTGATTACATGTATCCCTTGATCTTCTGCAAACTGCACATCGATATTGTCCATGCCAACACCACCGCGTCCAATTAATTTAATACCTGGACAGGCTTCCAATAATTCTTGACGAATTTCGGTTGCACTTCTTACCAAAACAGCATCAATACCGTTTTCATTGATGTAACTTTCCAGTTGATTTTGTGCCACTTTTATGTTGAGTACTTCAAAGCCTGCAGCTTCTAAAGCGTCAATTCCATTTTGTGAAATTCCGTCGTTTGCTAATATTTTCATGCTAAAATTCTTTCTAAGGTGAACATTTTAAAAGTAAATAATGGATGCATTATTTCTTTAAGTTGCTTAATTATTTATTTTTTTCTAGTGCTTGCATGGTGTCTACCAATACTTGCACACTGTATAGTGGTAGCGCATTGTACATGCTTGCTCTGTAGCCACCAACACTTCGATGCCCTGTTAAACCATTGATTCCAGCTTCTTTCCAAAGAGTATCGAAAGTTTCTTTTAATGAAGGGTCTGTTAAGACAAAAGTAGCATTCATCGTACTTCGGTCTTCTTTTGCAACCACACCTTCAAACAAGGGGTTTCGGTCTATCTCTGCATACAGCAGTGCTGCTTTTTTGTTATTTACGGTTTCTATAAACGGAATGCCTCCTAAATCTTTCAACCATTGCATGGTTAATGTAGAAACATACACGGCAAAAACAGACGGTGTGTTGAACATACTGTCTTTGTCTATATGCGTTTGGTAATCGAGCATAGACGGGATGTGTCGGGTTACTTTACCCAGAATTTCTTCTTTAATAATGATCAAGGTGGCTCCGGCAGGTCCCATATTTTTCTGTGCTCCCGCATAAATTAAATCGAATTTCTCGAAATCTAATTGACGTGAAAAAATATCTGAACTCATGTCGCAAACTAAGGGTGCATTGGTGCTTGGAAATGTTTTCATTTGTGTACCTGCAACGGTATTGTTACTTGTACAGTGAAAATAGTCGATATCTACTGGTAGGGAATATCCTTTTGGAATGTAGGAAAATCCAGAGTCTTTAGAGGAACCTACTTCAACCACTTCTCCGAAAGCCTTGGCTTCTTTAATGGCTTTGTCTGCCCAAGTACCGGTATTTAAATAGGCTGCTTTTTTCTCTAGTAAATTATAGGCAACCATTAAAAATTCTAAACTGGCACCTCCCTGTAAAAACAAGGCTTTGTAGCCTTTGTTTTCAAGACCTAATAATTCCAATGCCAATTGTCTTCCTTTTTCCATAACGCTTACAAAAGAGGCACTACGGTGTGAAATTTCAATCAAAGACAAAGCATCATCATTAAAATTGAGAATTGCTTCCGATGCTTTTTGCAATACTTCTTGTGGCAGAATACATGGTCCTGCGCTAAAATTATGTTTTTTCATTTTTTGAATTGTTAATGCGTCACTTTTTTAAATTCCAGCTAAAAAATCTAAGGTATTAATTCCATCTGCATAATCCCATAATTGTGGCTGCTGAGTTTCTCCAAAAGCAATTTCATTTGCTATAAAACCATTGGATACAATACATTGAATTTTATCTTTGTCTTCTTCTAATTTACTTTTCAAAGCGCCTTCATTTTCATAATATTCATAGAAAATAGTGGCAATAGGAGAGGAGTAGCTTTCATCTTCTTTAATCATCAAGAAACCATTTTCTAATAAATCAAATTCACTCATTAAATAGACTGCCTTGTTGTAGTCGTAATTGTTCGCGTATTTGGCATTGTTGATAATCTCTCTTTTGTTATACATCCCATTAAAAAAGGCATCGAAATTATATCCTTTTGGGACATACAATTTGGAAACACTTCTACATCCCAATCCAAAGTAATTAAAAATATCTTCAGAGAGCTTTTCTAAGTCCAAATCAGATTCTTTTCCTGTTAATACAGCAACAGAATTTCTGCTTTTTCGAATGATATTGGGTTTGTTTTTAAAATAATATTCAAAATATCGTGCAGTATTATTGCTTCCAGTAGCTATTACGGCATCAAAATCTGCTAATTTATCTTCTGTAAAAGTGATTTTTTCTTTAAAATATGGATCAATATGTTCTAAATATTTTGCCAAGAAAGGCAATAAGTGTTTGTCGTTTGAGGATTGTTTTACTAAAACAGCATGTCCAGAAATCAACACTGTCAAAAAATCATGAAAACCGACTAAGGGGATATTCCCTGCCATTACAATCGCTACTTTTTTATCGGGTGAAGATGAAGGTTTATAGGTGTTGGCAAACGTATGTAGATTATTGTCTGTAAGTGCATTAGACCAGTTAGAAACTGCTTCTAAAATGGCATCTTTTGTAAACCAAGAATTGTGCTCTTGGGCTATTTTAATTTGATGTTTAAAGCCATCAAAAAACAGCTCATTTAAAAGAACGGCTTCTTTTTTTTGAATCCCATCCTTGGAAAACTGACTTAAAAAACTACCTAATTTTACAAAAGCATTTATTCTATTTTCAATACGATCCATTATATTTTGGTTGTCTGTTTTATTGGCGTTATTTTTGCAATTGCAAAGTTACATAAACTCAAAGAAAAAAACGATGGCAATTATAATTACTGACGAATGTATTAACTGTGGAGCATGTGAGCCAGAATGCCCGAATACAGCAATTTACGAAGGAGCCGACGACTGGAAACATGCTGATGGTACAGATTTAACAGGAAACATTGTTTTGCCCAATGGAAAAGCAATGAATGCAGACGAGGCGCAGGAGCCTATTTCTGATGAGATCTATTATATTGTAGCCGACAAGTGTACAGAATGTGTTGGTTTTCATGAAGAGCCACAATGTGCTGCCGTATGCCCTGTTGATTGTTGTGTGCCAGATGATGATCATGTGGAAACCAAAGAAGCATTGTTGGAAAAACAAAAATTTATGCATTCGAATTAAAACGAACTGTTTATATCATTATAAAAATCCTGAAGAAATTCAGGATTTTTTTGTTTTCATAATTAACTGAAACTTCTTCCAATAAAAAACACCCAACACATAAAGTGTTGGGTGTTTTCATTATAAAGTACTTATTTTATTCTTACATCTTAGGATGTCTGATTAAAATTGGTAGTTTAATGATAAGTTAAACATGGTACCTAATTGGCTAAAGTGAGATCCATCATACGTCATTTGAGAGTAACGACCATTAAAAGTAATGGCATTAGCTTCATTCTCAAGTTGCGTTAATCCAGAACCACCATCTGCAATAGAAATGATACTTGTATCATCTATGATTGCTTGTCCTGCAGCATTGTCTGCTTTGAACGCCCATTCTGGTAATACGTTTAACAAGTTATTTACATTTAAAGCAATTGATAATTTATCAGTTGCTTGATAGTTAATTGCTAAATCGGTAACAATTTTAGGTGTAAATTCAGTTCTTAAGCCTTCGCTCATGAATTTTTGTCTAAAGGTTGTTTTTCCGAAATACGTATTGTTTAAAGCAAGACCCCATTTATTGATATCATAGTTTGCACCTAAGATCCATTTTGTTTTTGGTCTAGAAGTAAACATTAACGCTAAGTTCGATCTATCAAGTACTGGATAATCAGTTCCTTCTACGTTAATAGTAGGTACCTCTTCTGTTCTTTTGTTTTCAATCGTGTAATTTCCAGAAAGGTTTAACCCTAACTTTCCTTCACCTATCTCAATATTTGAAATTCCTGAAACAAAATCAATACCAGATGTAGTAGTATCGAAACCATTAAGGAAGAATTGATTGCTACCAATTTGGTTTGTGTAAATTACTCTGTCTTCTACGTCAATTTTATAATAATCAACTGTAAAACTTACATTGTTTGCTAATTTTCCACCAAAACCAACAGTAAGGTTTGTTGACTTTTCTGGTGTTAATTTAGGAATTCCTAATTCTCTAGCTTTAGGAGATACGTTGTTTACCAATCCAACAACTTCAATTCCTCCACCATCAGCAAAAGAATACTGAGATTTTTCAGTATAAATTTGATGTAAACTAGGTGCTCTAAATCCTGAAGATACAGAACCTCTCATGGTTAATTTGTCAGACAATTTGTAACGAGAACTTAATTTGTATACGAATGTATTTCCAAAATCAGAATAGTTTTCACCACGTACTGTACCACTTATTAAAAAAGCATCAGATACATCATAATCTAAACTAAAATATCCTCCTAAGTTATATCTGTTAAAGATTCCAGAGTTTACTGGGTCATTTCCAGCAAAAGAATCTGATCCACCACCTTCATAAGAAGAAAGTTTACCTGCAATAATTTCAAAATTTTCATTTCTAAACTCTGCACCCATACCAATACTTACTTTGTCAGACAATAAACGAGAAACATCTAAATTTCCAACAATGTGATTAAAAGCAGTTCCTCCTGGATCAAAACTAGTAGGACTTAATGCTTGATAGTTTTCACTTGCGTTGTGAGAATTGTTCACTTTGTACGTTTGTTCATTTCCACCAACAGTAACACTTGAATCTATGTTCCAGTCATTTACTTTACGAGTAATTCCAAAAGTTGCATTGAAGTCGTTTAAGATTCCTTCAAAAGTAGGAACATATCCATCAAATCCACCTGCTTGGTTTGAAGGGAATAAATCTTGTAAATAAGCAGATTCTCCTGTTGCTACTTTCCAATATGGAGTTCTGTAGTTTGCATACGAGTTTACTTTTTTAAATACATAAGCTGCATTGAAGTACAATCTAGACTCTTCAGATAAATCATAAGCACCATTCACTAAGAATTTTGTTGCTACTGTTTCAGGAGAACCGTTAATGTTTCCTGCATCTGGTTTACGTGCTAAAAATTCTTCAACAACCGCTAAGTCAGCACCAAATCCAGTTCCACCAAAAGCTTCTCCTTTTGCACTTACCATACCTGGTCTGTTTGCCAATCCAACTTTAGAAAAATCGATTGTATAGTTTACAAAACCTTTATCGTCTCCGATAGAAGAACCATTGTTAATGCTAATTCCAAACATTTCACCATCTCCTTCAGAAGTAACTCCTGATCTTAATGTTGCAGATCCTCTACTTACATCGTCTTTTAAGATAATGTTGATTACACCTGCAATTGCATCTGAACCATATTGTGCAGAAGCCCCATCTCTTAATACTTGAATACTCTTTATAGCATCTACAGGAATTGCAGAAATATCTGTACCTGTTTCACCACGTCCAGGAGAATCTTGTGTATATAATAATGCACTTACGTTTTTACGCTTTCCATTAATTAATACCAATGTTCTACTTGGTCCCATGTTTCTGATTTCGTACGGATCTAATAAAGAAGTTGCATCGTTTACAGGTGTTTGTACCGTGTTAAAAGATGGAATTCTAAATTGTAACGCCTTATCAAAAGTGTTTTGACCTGTAGACATTAATTCTTTCACACCAACAACATCTACTGGCAATGCAGTATCTGCATTACTTCTTGGAGCTGTTCTAGATCCTACTAAAATAATTTCGTCTAAAGCATTGTCTTCTTTCATAACAATTGTTAGGAATGAAGTACTTGTAACTTCAATTGTTCTTGAAGCATACCCCATAGAAGAGATTACCAATGTAGATGGTAAGCTTGCTACTGTAATCGAAAATGCTCCTGAATCGTCAGAAGTCGCTCCGTTAGCTGTTCCTTTTTCTACGATATTCATGTATGGCAATCCTTCACCAGTTGAATCCGTCACTTTTCCTTTTACAGTTTGTGCTAGCGCCCCTAAAGGAAGCATCAAAAGAAAAGCAATTGTACATAATTTTAATAAATACTTTTGTTTCATAAATAATTTGTTAGTTAATAAAAAGTGTGATATCACCTAATTCCAGATAAACATGGATAGGTGATTTACATAGATAAGTCTGTAAAGGATTTTTTATACTCTTTATTTTTTCTTTTTTTTAAAGAAAAATCAAATTAGATATCAAAAAAGGAATAAATTATAGGTTGAATGTCAATTTTATGTAATAAAAAGCACCATTTGTTCCCATTTGTGTAGCGTCCCATAAACCACCACTATCGGTATAACCATTCTGTCTTGAAGGATAGATATTGAAGATATTATTAACACCTAGTTGTAGGTTTGTAGCAGTGTTTAATTGATAATTAAAATGCAAGTCGGTAGTTACTTTTGGTTTGTAAATATCTGTTGCGGCGTTGAGTCGTTCGGAAGCCGAATTATTGAAATTGGCAACATCTTCTCGTATTTGCCAATCAATTAACTTTATACGACTAAAACGGGTAAAGTTGATGGAGGTTTCTAATTTTTTAAATTCGTAGTTAAAGCTCAAATTAAACTTACTCTTTGGAGCCGATCCTAATAAAAATTGTTGGTCTCTAGCATCAAAAAAAGTGTCTGCATCCAATTCGTTATTTTTAATTTCGGTCAGTTTCATATAATTGACGTTTCCCGATAGGTGTATCGAAATTTTACTTTTGTCGAGTACTTTTTTCCAATTAAGAATCATATCGAGTCCTTTGGTTTCCGTGTCTACACCATTTGCGAAAAACTGCACGTTGTCTAATCCAAAGCCAAGCGATGACGCATCAAAATTACCACTTAAAATAATTCGATCCTTTATGGCTACAAAATAAGCATCAACAGAAGCACTAAAATTAGGGCTTATTTTGGTAGTAAACCCAACACTAAAGTTTCTTGCCTTTTCTTCCTTTAATTGATCAATATTAAAAGAACGGGCTATCGGATTGTTATTTGCAATTAATAGTGATTCTGAGGGTACATTTCCAATAAAGTTGGTAAAGGTTAGATTGTAATAGGTTTGTGCCAAAGACGGAGCTCTAAAACCGGTACTATAGGAACCTCGGATATTTAATTTTGGAGTAACTTGATATCTGGATGCCAATTTTATATTAAGTGTACTCCCAAAATCACTGTAATATTCATAACGCAATGCCGCACCAATCATGAATTCTTTTGTGAAATCAATTTCCGTGTCTGCATAAATACTAAAATTAGAACGATTCCGATCTACTTCATTTTCCGGAGCATATCCAGGAAATCCTTGTGCACCTCCTGGGCGAATGATACCATTGAATGTTTTGTAATTTGCAATGGGAGTTTGAGATGTAACCAGTTCATCATAAATATCATAGGATGCATAAGAAGCTTCTTCACCAGCAAAAATCGCATACTTATCGAGACGGTATTCGAGTCCTAAAGCGATATTGTATCCAAGCGACTTGGTATAAAAATATTTAGAAAAATCAACACTGGTTGTATTTTGAATTAACTGATGTCCACCAGCATCAAACTCTGTAGGAGAGTTTTCCTCTAAAGTAGCATTCAATGTATTTTTTATAAAGTAATGAAAATTATTTCGACCAAACGTATTATTAATATCTACATTCCAATCTTTAAAATTTGCGACGAATCCGAATGAAAATGAATTGTCAGTGATGTTGGAGGTAATTAGTGGATTAAATCCTTCAGGGTAGATATCTAAAATATTTCGTTCACTATCCATAGCTCTTGTAAAAGCAAATGCCTCTGTGTCTTTATAGTTAAATCCACCATTCACGTAAAACTTCGTAGCAGCACCTATGGGGATTTCAGCATTTAAAAAGAAACTCACATTTTTTACGGAGGCCTGTCCAAATTTTTGTCGATTAATTGTTCCAGGTCGAATTGTATTGTCTGAAGATAATGCTTCTGTTGAAAAATTTATAAATCCATTTTCAGCAATTTTAGCACCATAATTCAATGCCAACTTATAAGTGAATCCATCTATTTTAGAGGGAAGTGTACCTGTGCTATTTGCATTGTGAAATCCAACAGTAGAACTTACATTCAAATCGTCATCTCCATCTTTTAAAATAATATTGAGGACCCCTGCAATGGCATCAGAGCCATACTGTGCCGATGCTCCATCGCGTAATAATTCAATTCTCTTGATGGCAGAAATTGGAATGGCATTCAAGTCCGTTCCAGAATTTCCTCTTCCTCGAGTTCCATATAAATTTATTAAGGAGGCCTGATGCCTTCTTTTTCCATTAATCAATACCAATGTTTGATCAGGGCCCAAGCCTCTCAGTGTAGCTGGATCGATATGGTCTGCACCATCTGCACCCGATTGTTTTGAAGCGTTAAAAGAGGGAATTGCATATTGTAAAAATTGATTGATTTCTACTTGACTACTTTTTGCTGCTGAATTTTCAATGTCAATAAAATCAATAGCTACGGGAGTATCATTTGCAGCCCTATTTTTATTTCGAGAACCTACAATTTTAACTTCATCCAATTCTTGTCCAGAGGTTAATACAATGGTATGAAATTTCTTTGGCGTTAATTGAAGTGTTTTCGTTTCATGTCCCAAAAAACCAACCACGACATTGTTGTCTCTTTGAATGTTAAATTGAAAAGTTCCATCGGTATTTGTTGTGGTTCCAAACAACGATTTGCTGTCTTTTAAAGTAGCGCCGCTTAATGGAATGTTATCGGAGCTTAGAACAATACCGCTAACGACAATGGTTTTATAACTATACGAACTGTCTATATCAATTGTCGTATAATTTGAAACGGCTGCTTTGGATTTGTTTCTTCGATTTAACGCCTCATCTTTTGAGTAAACAACATAGTAGCTGTTCCCTAAATCATCATATAGAAAAGGGGTTAACTTTTGTAATAAAGAGATGGATTCTTTTATGGATAAATTGAAGAACCCACTTTCTTGTACGAGCCGATTCTTAATTAATTTGGTGTCGTAGGTAAAGAATATTTTGTGGGTATTGCTTATTTTATCAAGTAGTTTAGAGAGTTCAATCTCTGTATTTTTTTTAATTTGAGCATTCGTTGAAAGGCAAGTTGAAAAGAGACATAGCATCCATACTAATTGTAAGAATATTAGTTTCTGTTTCATTGGTTGAGGTAGTATTGTGTTTACTTCTTTCTAATTATAAGCGAATTGTCCTTTTTTAATATGGTAACATTGGCAGATTTTTCAATTGCGTTTATACAAATATCGATATTTGTATTTGGAACTGCCCCAGTAATTAGGATATCTTTACTTTTTGTGTCTTTAAAAACAACGGAATATCCATACGTTTCTTTAATTTTCTCCATGACTTTTTCTAGAGAAATATTTTCGAAGAGCAATGAACCGTCTTTCCAGGAAGTTTCAACAATTGGATTGTAAATATTGATGTCTTCTAAAATTTCTCTTTTGTCAGCCGAGTAGGAAAGGTAGTTGCCCGGAAGCATCTTTTTGTCTCCTGCATTTTTAAGCTTTAACCAAATATTCCCTTCTTCTAAGAAAACCGCTGTTTTTTCTTTTTTCGTGTTTACATTAAATGAAGTTCCATAGACTTCAACAGATAAATCATCTGTAAGTACCCAGAATTTTGCGTTTGTAGTTACTTTTTTATCTACCTGAAAAAAAGCTTCCCCCGACAGCCATACTTTTCTGCTTTCATTTTTGTAGTAGGAGAGACTTGAGTTTGAATTTAAGGTAACATTACTACCATCTTGTAGTTTTATTTTTAAAATTTCACCAAAATGAGTCTCGTGGGTAATTTTAGGGCTTCCACTTAAAAAATAAAACCCTAAAGAAACAAGCAATGCAATAGAAGCCGCAATACGAAGCGGTTGTAAAAATTGCACCTTTCTTTTTGGTGCTGTTTGTTTCTTTTGAATTTTTGCTTCTAATTTTGACCATTCGAAAGCAACTTTTTCTTTGCTTACAAATTCTTTCTTAAAAGAGATTCCTAATACAAGGTCCTTTGCTTGATTTAAAATTTCTTTTTGATCAGGGTTGTTATAGATCCAGTGTTCCCAGAAATTAATATCGGTAGCGTTTTTTTGAAGTACCCAGTTTTTAAACGAAGTGTCTTCTAAAAAATCATTGATTTTGTTGTACTCTTTGTATTTCATTTTCTATTATAATCATATTCTAATTAAAGTAAGGTATGTTATCTGTTTTTATACTCTTAAATTTATGTTAAAGCGATTTAAAAAGTTTTAAAATAGAAATATCTTCTTTCAGACTTTTAATCGCTTTGTGCAAAGTATTTACGACACTTTGGTAATTGATGTTCATGATTTCAGCAATTTCTGCTGTTTTCAATTCGCTATAATATTTTAAATAAATAGCCTCTTTTTGTCTTTTGGGCAATTTATTTAAAAGGACTTCGATCTTTTTGTTTTTAAAAATTGCTGTTTCCTGATTCATAATCAACTCTTCTTTAGTGAATTGAATGTCGGTAATGATTTCTTCAGAGAAATCAGTCGTTTTCATTTTCTTATTCTTTGTAATTACTTTTATGATAAAACGTTTATAAGAAGTAAACAAATAGGGCGCAATGGTGTCTAAATCACTGAGATTTTCTCTTTTTTCATAGATGTATAAAAAAAAGTCTTGTAGTGTGTCTTCTGTAAGTACTTCATTTTTGGAAATTTTTAATCCATAACTGTGCAACAACGGATAATAAGTTTCAAAAAGGACTGCAAAGGCTTTCAGATCGCCTTCTTTTAGCGATTTCCAAAGATATTTATCAGTCAGTTTCTCCATTTGCGAATTAAAAATGTTAAAATAATGACTAATATAAAGAAAAATATGAGTTCCTGTTTTCTTTATTGATTTTATTCCTCATTTTATGAAACTTCCTATATATTTGCTCACGCAAAATTTATAGAGATGAAAGCCGGAATTGTAGGATTACCAAATGTAGGAAAATCAACGTTGTTTAATTGTTTGTCGAATGCAAAAGCGCAAAGTGCCAACTTTCCTTTTTGTACAATCGAACCCAATATTGGTGTTGTAAATGTGCCAGATGCACGTTTAGAAAAATTAGAGGAATTGGTAAACCCAGAAAGAGTATTGCCTGCAACTGTAGAGATTGTAGACATTGCTGGATTGGTAAAAGGAGCAAGTAAAGGCGAAGGTTTAGGAAATCAATTCCTTGCCAATATTAGAGAAACAGATGCTATTTTACATGTTGTACGTTGTTTTGACAATGACAATATTATTCACGTAGACAACTCTATAGATCCCGTTAGAGATAAAGAAACCATTGATATTGAATTGCAATTAAAAGATTTGGAAACCGTTGAGAAGCGCTTAGAACGTGTAAAAAGAACCGCTAAAACTGGGAATAAAGACGCACAAGCCGAATTGGTTGTTTTATTAAAAATTCAAGAAACACTCTTAAAAGGTGTTTCTGTAAGAGCATTGAATTTCTCAGAAAAAGAAATGGAATATGTTCAACCATTACAATTCATAACTTCAAAACCAGTATTGTATGTGTGTAATGTTGATGAAAATTCAGCAGTATCTGGAAACGATTATGTAGAAAGAATTCGAGAAGCGGTGAAAGATGAAAACGCAGAAGTAATTGTTTTAGCGGTAGGCACAGAAGCAGATATCACAGAATTAGATGATTACGAAGAAAGACAAATGTTTTTAGCAGATATTGGTTTAGAAGAAGCTGGTGTTTCGCGTTTAGTGCGTTCTGCATACAAACTTTTAAATTTACAGACTTATTTTACGGCAGGTGTTAAAGAAGTGAGAGCTTGGACCATTCCAATTGGATCAACAGCACCTCAAGCAGCTGGTGTCATTCATACTGATTTCGAAAAAGGATTTATCCGTGCCGAAACAATTGCCTATGAAGATTATATAACTTTTGGAAGCGAAGCCAAAGTTAAGGAAGCAGGGAAAATGAAAGTAGAAGGGAAGGAATACATTGTTAAAGACGGAGATGTAATGCATTTTCGATTTAATGTGTAAGCCTTATCTTAAATAGATACTAGTAAAAAAAACTCTATTAGAGTTTTTTTTTATTTAAAATTAAAAAAGTAATTTGGTCTCTGATTGCTTAGAAAAACAGAAAACTATACAATATGAAAAAACACCTACTTATTTTATTTTTAACTCTCTTCATTGTTGCGTGTAATAGTATCAAAAAAACACAAGAAGCGTTACATAAAGGAAATTATGACAAAGCCATTAGTTTGGCTGTTCGGAATTTAAAAGGCAATAAATCGAAAAAGAAAACCCAGCCTTATATTTTAATGTTAGAAGAGGCCTTTGGCAAAGCTTCTCAGAGAGACCAAGAAGAAATTGCTTTTTTAAAGAAAGATGCAAATCCTGAAAATTTAGAAAGAATTTACAATATATACCTTCGTTTAAAAGAAAGACAACAAAAAATCAAACCTCTGTTGCCTCTTAAAATTTCAAAAAAGAATGCAAATGCACGTTTTGACTTTGAGAATTATGATGAAGCGATTATCACATCAAAAACTGAGGTATCAAATCACCTGTATACAAAAGCAAAAGCATTATTTACCTCGAATTACAAATACGACTATCGAAAAGCATATGAGGAGTTAAAATATATAGAAGAAATAAATCCAAACTATAGAGATACACGTTTTTTAATGCAAGAAGCGAATGCCAAGGGAATCGATTATGTTTATGTTTCAATGAAAAACGAAACATCGCAAGTGGTTCCAAAAAAATTAGAAAAAGATTTGTTGAATTTTGATACGTATGGCTTGAATGATTTGTGGACGGTGTATCACAGTAAAAAAGATACTGAAATTAGATATGATTTTGGATTGTCTTTGAATTTAAGAAAAATAGCAGTTTCTCCAGAACAGGTGAGAGAAAAGCAACTCATAAAAGAAAAACAAATAAAGGACGGATATAAATACTTGTTAGATGCAGACGGGAGTCAAGTCAAAGACAGTTTGGGCAACAAGATTAAAGTTGATAAACTTGTAAATGTACGTTGTGAATTATATCAATTTACACAGTTTAAATCTGCCACAGTATCCGGGGAAGTGACCTATGTAGATTTTAAAACAAAACAAACGATTAAAGTATTTCCAATAAAAAGCAAATTTGTTTTTGAACACCAATATGCAGATCACAATGGAGATAAAAGAGCTTTAGAACGTTCTTACTTGAGTTTATTAATGGCTAAATCTGTTGTTTTTCCGAGTAATGAACAAATGATTTATGATACTGGTACCGATTTAAAAAGAAAATTAAAAGCGATTATTGCTCGAAATAAATTCCAGAAATAATCGCTGCTCTATTTTTTTTACTCCTTATTATCCTTTATAAAAAGGCAATTTCACGACCGTTGCTGGAATTGCTTTCTTACGAATCTGAATGTGTATTTGTGTTCCTGATTTCGCAAAGGCTCTTGGGACATAACCCATTCCAATTCCCTTTTGTAAACTTGGACTCATGGTTCCAGAAGTTACATTTCCAATAACACTTCCTTCAGTATCAACGATATCATATCCATGTCTTGGAATACCTCTTTCGTTCAATTCGAAAGCAACAAGTCTCCGTACTGGTTTTGCTTCTTTTTGCGCTGCTAATGTCGGTGCATTTATAAAATCTTTTGTGAATTTGGTAATCCAACCTAAACCTGCTTCTATCGGAGATGTAGTGTCGTTAATGTCATTGCCATACAAACAATAGCCCATTTCTAAACGTAAAGTATCTCTTGCTGCTAAACCGATGGGTTTAATTCCAAATTCTTCTCCGGCTTCAAATACTTTATTCCAAATTTGTTCCACTTCATCATTCTTACAGTAAATTTCAAATCCACCAGCACCCGTATATCCCGTTGCAGAAATGATCACATTTTCGATGCCTGCAAAATCACCCACTTTGAAAGTATAAAAAGGAATGTCTGCCAAATCTAAGGAAGATAACGACTGCATTGCGACTACCGCTTTTGGTCCTTGAATTGCCAATAAAGAGTAGGCTTCTGAAAGGTCTTTTAGCTCCGCGCCAAAGGTTTCATTGTGTTTCGAAATCCAATTCCAGTCCTTTTCAATATTTGAAGCATTTACAACAAGTAAATACTGGTTTTGTTTTATTTTATAACAAATAAGGTCATCTACAATTCCATTGTTTTCATTTGGAAAACAACTGTATTGCGCATCACCAATGTCTAATTTAGAGACGTCGTTTGAAGTTACTCGTTGTAGAAGTGCCAATGCATTTTCACCACTTACCAAAAACTCACCCATATGACTCACGTCAAAAACACCAATAGATTCCCTTACGGTAAGATGTTCTGCTGTAACTCCTTCATACTGTACAGGCATATTATACCCTGCGAAAGGAACCATTTTTGCGCCTAATGAAACATGTGTGTCGTGTAGTGCTATATTTTTCATTTGTAGTTTTCTTAAATTTTTCGCTAAATTATTGAAAAATAGACAATAATCAATCACTAAATTTTCGTTAATTTTCTAAAATAAGAACCCGAAACAATTCCACATATGAATTTAAGTTCCAGGAACACTTAAGTATACTTTAGTTGTTCTTGGTTCAGGAAATTGTGTTAATTTTGGAAAATAGCGAAATACAGCTGTTTATAATTATTTTTGTTTTACCTGATTTAGATACATAATGAGCAACGAACAACCGAATAACCCCATGCATGGGATTAAGTTAGCAACCATTTTAGAAGAACTTTTTAAAGAATATGGGTGGGAGGAATTAGGAGATATCTTAAATATAAAAGCATTTCAGAACAATCCAACCTACAAATCGAGTTTAAAATTCTTAAGAACGACTCCATGGGCGAGAGAGAAAGTAGAGAAACTCTATGAGAAAACCATGCTGAAATAAATAAAGGCTTCTCGTTTGCAAAACCGAAAAACGTTTAGAATATTCCTCTATATTTATTCTGCGTTTAAATAACTCTTTAACTCTTCGTAAGTACGAATCTTCAGAGATACTTTTTCTTTGCCAATTACTTTTTTGATTTGTTCAGGAATTTCAATGGAGACAGGTAGTGTTGTTTCTACAACATCTAAAAACTTTACAGGATGAGCTGTTTCTAAGAATACACCGTACTCATTTTCTTCTAAATTATGTTTCTGTAATCCCAAATATCCTACTGCTCCATGCGGATCTGCAATATATCCAGTTTCTGTGAAAATTGATTGCATCGCTTTTTTGGTAATCTCATCTGTAAAACTATACGATGAGAATTTATTTTTCAAGGCCATCAAATCATTATTAAATAACTCTTGAATTCGAATAAAATTACTAGGGTTTCCAACATCCATTGCATTTGAAATGGTAGCTTTAGATGGTTTTGGAACGTAGTTTCCGTTTTCTAAATAATTGGAAACAGTATCATTGATATTGGTAGCTGCAATAAAGTGTTTTATGGGTAATCCTAATTTATTAGCCATGATTCCTGCGCAAATATTTCCGAAATTTCCACTTGGTACTGAGAAAACCAATTCTTTGTTTTGCTTCTTTAATTGTTTGTATGCAAAGAAAAAGTAAAACATTTGTGGCAACCAACGTGCCACATTTATGGAATTTGCAGAGGTCAGTGTTCGTTGGATCGTTTTATCCAAAAAGGCTGTTTTTACCATGTCTTGGCAATCATCAAAAACCCCATCTACTTCCAAGGCAGTAATGTTGTTTCCTAAAGTAGTCAATTGTCGCTCTTGAATATCGCTTACTTTTCCACTTGGGTATAAGATTACTACTTTTATTCCTTTCGCATTTAAAAAACCATTTGCAACGGCTCCCCCAGTATCTCCAGAGGTTGCTACTAATACCGTAATTTCTTTGTCATTGTCGCGATTGAAATACGCTAAGCACGAGCTCATAAAACGCGCACCAACGTCTTTAAAAGCCATTGTGGGTCCATGAAATAATTCAAGCGTACCTATGTTTTCTTCAATTTCTACAACAGGAAAATCAAAAGAAACTGTTTCCTTGATAATTTCTTTTAATACGGTTTCGGGAATTTCATCTCCTACAAATTGTTTGATGGCTTCAAAGGCAATTTCTTCATGACTATATTGTTCAATGTTTTCGATAAAATCTTTCGATAGCGGCGTAATATTTTCTGGAAAATAAATCCCCCTGTCTTTTGCAAGCCCTTCTATTACTGCATTCTTAAACGTTGTGTTTGGTGACTTTCGATGTAAACTGTAATAGTTCATTGTTGTGATTTTTTTTAATTTAAGGTATTGATAAAGCGAAAAATGAATATAAAAACTATTTAATAATTTTCATTCCTTGTGGATTTATTTTCGAAATAAACATTTCAAAACCAATTCCTGTTTCTTGATAGGCTGCTTCAATAGCTTTATACACGTTTTTTGCACTTTTATCTCCTTTACATAGGGCGAAAATTGTGGGACCAGACCCACTAATTCCTGCGCCTAAAGCTCCTGCTTTTATTGCATTTGTTTTTACTTCGTCGAAAAAAGGAATTAAGCCTTTTCGAAAAGGTTCTACAATAACATCTACCAATGAGTTGCTAATCAATTCATAATTATTTGTGAATAGGCCACTTACCAAACCTCCTACGTTTGCCCATTGTGTAACAGCATCTTGCAAGGCGATCTCTTTTGGCAGTACCTCTCGTGCATCTTTTGTTTTTATCGCAATCTGAGGATGAATTGCAACCACTCTTAGTTCTTCAGGTACGGGAAGTTTTATAACTTCCAACGGTTCGTAACTCCTCACTAACACAAACCCTCCATAGATTGCGGCAGCCACGTTGTCAGCAATTGCAGATCCGCAAGCAACTTCTTCACCAAACATGGCAAATTTTGTCAATTCTAAGTTGGAATATTGATGTGTTAAAAATTGATTTACTCCAAATGCTGCGCCCGCAGCACTAGCTGCGCTACTGCCTAGGCCACTACCTGGAGAAAAACCTTTGTGAATGGTTAGTGCAATACCGAAATCGGCTTTTGCCTCTAATAATATTTTTTTAATTACAGCACTTGCTGCATTTTCATCAACGTTGTATGGCAATACTGCACCTGTAATGTTGGTTATTTTAACTCCTTTTTCTACCGTTTTTATAAAAGTCATTTCATCTCCAATTGCATCTACTGCAAAACCCAAAGAATCAAATCCGCAAGAAACATTAGCGACCGTAGCTGGAGCAAATATTTTTAAATAATCCATGATTTATAGTATATAAAGATTGAAAATGAGAAAATTAAATAGCATTTTTTTAGAAACTAAAGTACTACTATTTTTCACCTTTGTATTCTTTTTTTAATATAATTTACAAATTACCAATTCTAATAATATCTGCAAAAATACCCGAAGCTGTTACATCTGCTCCTGCACCTGCTCCTTTAATTATAAGTGGGTTTATTGGGTATCTGTCCGTGAAAAACAACACGATATTGTCACTCCCTTCCAGGTTATAAAAAGGATGTTCTGGAGCAATCTGTTGCAAGCCAACATTGGCATTTACATTTTCAAATGTTGCCACATATTTTAAACGACAATTTTTAGTGTTCGCTTCGTTGAATAAGTTTTTGAAATGTGTTTCATTTTGTACTAAAGATTCATAAAAAGCATCATTATTTGATGTTTTTAAGCTGTTTTCGGGTAAAAAAGCATTGTTTTCTATATTTTCTAACTCTAAATCGTAGCCGCTTTCTCTGGCTAAAATTAGAATTTTTCTTGCGACATCGATACCACTTAAATCAATTTTTGGATCTGGCTCTGTATATCCTTCTTTTTGTGCTTGTGCTACCACATCATGAAAGGTAGTGTTTTCGTTGTAGTTGTTAAATACAAAGTTTAAACTTCCTGATAAAACGGCTTGAATTTTATGAACTCGATCGCCCGAAGCTATTAAGTTTTTTAAAGTGTCAATGATGGGTAAACCTGCACCCACATTTGTTTCAAATAAGAAAGGAGCATTGTACTTTCTTGAAGTTTCTTTTAGTTTTTTATAATTTTCTAAAGTAGAGGCACAGGCAATTTTATTACAGGTTACGACACCAATACTTTCGCTTAAGTAGTTTTCGTAAAATTCTGAAACCTGCTGATTGGCGGTATTGTCTAC
Organism: Polaribacter sp.; assembly: GCA_018663625.1. Lineage (GTDB taxonomy): Bacteria > Bacteroidota > Bacteroidia > Flavobacteriales > Flavobacteriaceae > Polaribacter. The sequence goes on from JABJPX010000038.1 coordinate 36,761, forward strand.
AAAAACACTGTTTCTTAAGTTGTTGCTTTTTACTTTTTCAAAGAAGGCTATCAAACTCGTTGGTGTTCCGTTTTCTAATGGTTTTTTCCAGTTTTCCAAGTCAATACCATTTTCATCAAAAAACATTTTTCGAGAGTTTGAAATTCCGACAACTTTAATACTTAGTTTTAAATGCTTTTTTAAGTATTTTTTTTGCTGATGAATTTGAGCTAAAAAGCGTTCTCCAACATTTCCAACACCAGTAACAAAGAGGTTCAGTTGTTTTATTTTTTCTTCAAAAAATTGTTCATGTAAAGTGTTTAATGCTTTTTTCGCATCTTTTTTATTAATGACTGCCGAAATGTTTTTTTCTGAGGCTCCTTGAGCAATTGCGCGAATATTGACATTGTTTTTCCCTAAAGAGCTAAACATTTTTCCGCTCAATCCTTGGTGGTTTTTCATATTGTCTCCAACCAAAGCAATAATGCATAAATCTTGCTCTAAAATAACAGGTCTTACTTTTTGCTGATGAATTTCATATTCAAAGGTACTATCAATTAATTTTTGAGCCCGATATGCGTCTTTATTTTCAACACCGATACAAATGGACAATTCAGAAGATGCTTGGGTAATTAAAGTGATGTTTATTTCGTGTAAAGAAAGTATTTCGAATAAACGTTTTGAAAACCCGGGCATCCCTACCATACCAGTACCACCTAATGTAATGAGTGTTATGTTTTCTATATAACTAATTCCTTTTACGGGTTGGTTATTGGTGTGGGTATCTTTGGTAATTCGAGTCCCGATATCTTCAGGTTGAAATGTGTTTTTAATGACAATTGGGATTTCTTTTTGTAAAACAGGTTGAATTGTTGGAGGGTAAATCACTTTTGCCCCAAAATGTGATAATTCCATGGCTTCGTGGTACGAAATATGAGGGATCGCAAATGCTTGTTTTACAATGCTTGGATTGGAAGTGAACATTCCGCTTACGTCTGTCCATATTTGCAATTCTTTGGCATCTAAAGCCGCTGCATAAATTGCCGCTGAATAGTCAGAACCACCCCGACCCAATGTCGTTGTTTGTCCTAGGTTTGTCCGAGCAACAAAACCAGGCATTAACGTAACATGTGCAGTAGCGTCCTTAAAGTAGTCTGTAATGTTTTTGTTCGTTGCTGGAAAATCAACTACAGCATCTAAATACATTTCAGAGGCAACAATTAAATCTCGACTGTCTTTGTAGATGGTGTCGATTTTTAAATTAGAAATTTCTGCAATGATAGAAGCTGATAATAATTCACCAAAACTAGAGATTGTAGCCAATGTTTTTGGACTCAATTCTTCCAATAAATAACATCCTTTGTAAATTGTTTCTAGTTGGTTGAATAATTCTTTGATATGTGCAACGATCGTAGGTTGCTGCTCTGTAGGAATTAACTCTTCAATGACATTAAAATGATGTTTTTCTAACTTTTGAATGATCTCCTTATAGCCGCTATTTTTATTTTGTGCCAAGTGTGCTCCTTCAATTAATGCATTTGTTGTTTTACCAAAGGCAGAAACCACAACGATTATTTTTTGTTTTTTAGACGTAGCAATAATAATATTTATTACTTTTTTTATGTTTTCTGAACTAGCTACCGAGGAACCTCCAAATTTTAAGACTTTCATTTTTTTTAATAAAATAGTGATAAATAATTTTTATGAATTTGTTTTCGAATCTTTCTCGAAAAATATGATGACCTAATTTGATATGAAAAATAAGAACCCCTAAAGGGTAATAATCGAAGAAATGCGAATGGTACCAATAGTAGCCATATCAAATAGAATTGCTGAAATGGTTAATGAAATAATATGTAGATTTATGTTATTCACAAGGCAAAAATATTGTTAATAATCAATAAATTAACTTTTATTAAAGATTATTTTATGTGAACTCCTTATTTATATCAAATGATTAAAAATAGCTACTATAAAATATTAAATTAGTTTCTTTTTATGGATTTATTTGCCTTTTCCTTAATGATCATGGCAATGGGTTTGTTTTTAATTTTGCTTTCCAGCCATGATAAAATATCTAAATATAAAAAAGCTCTTTTTTCGTATTGATGATCTTCATATCTACTTAATCGGGCATGTATTTTTTTAAATTCGTTTTTAATTTCATGCGGATACACATCACTTAAATCCCGGATGGAGGTGATGAACTCTTTTTGTACCTCTTGTAAGTTTTCCATTTTCAATAAAAACTTATAGGTATCTACAAACTGTCTTTCCAAATCATAGTCTAGCCCACATTCATAGTGTGCTATTAAGTTTAAGACTCTCGCAAAACACTGCAAGTCTTCAGCAACTTTTAAATCTTTAGTGTTAATAATCTTACTTAAATAGAAGATGCATTCTTTATTTTTATTCATTCCAAAATATAAACAAGCAATTTTATAATACAAAATCACAATATGATGATTGTCCAATCTAGATTGATACGTTTCTATTTTTGTATTGATAATGTCTACTAAATATTCCCCTTCACTAAAGGTTGCTTCTAGAAAATGCAAATGCAACTTATTGGTATAAAAATAGAGAAAGATGAGAATCTCTGTATTGCTATTAAATGGAATGCTTTTATTCTCAATTTCATTTTCGAAGTAGCTGAGTTCTTCTTTGAATTTTTGGTTGTTTTTTACTAAAAAAGAGGCCTCCAAAAGGTAGTTTTTTCCTTTTAGATAAAAGACAGGATGCAATGAAATTAACTCCTTATGACTTTTGAATAAGTCGACCCATTTACTTGCATATTTATAGCTTTGTAAGAAATTCTGTGTTAATAAACTAAACCATAAATGTGATTTGTATAACCATAATTTTTCTCGAAACCCAAAGTCTGAAAAATCATATTTTGGCAATTTATTATTAAAATAAGTCGTGATAAAATGCAATTCCTCATTATTTTTTACATAGCCATTTTGTAACAAATGACTGTACAATTGCAGCGATAAATTAGAGAGTTTGCTTGTGGTTACATTGAGTTGACTTAAATTTTTTGCTTGCACAGATAGAAAATCAGCGCGAGAACTAATACTTCGCGTAATGTACTGTGTTTCAATTACTTTTTCTAACTCTACAATTTCATAAGCTACATTCTTTTCTTCGTTATCAATAGCCAATCCCTTCGCTTTCTCTAATAATTTTAAACTTTGCTTATACAACCCTTTTTGATATAGAATGGTGGCAAAATCAAGTTGTTCTCTTATCTGTAAGCGAATATTTTGGTGGGAAGGATTTAGGCGTAAACTAATTAAAATTTGTTTGTACAAATGAGCTTTTAGGTTGGATAATTGTTGTTTGGTGACAATATTGCTTTTAATGATTTCCTTTTCATTGTAGGCCTTCATTTTGTCTAAAAACTTAAACAAAGAAAAGAATTTAGCGTCTACATTTCCACCCAATCTACTCACATAAAGGTTGAATTGCCTCTTTTCTGATTTTGATAAGGATTTTACCAAAATAAACAAGGAATCCTTTTGTTGGTTGAGTGATGTAATGCTTTTGCTCATAAAATACTGATTATAAATAACTTGGGTATTAAAAAAAAGAAGTAGCAATCGTATTTAGTACTCTTAAAACATCCTTTTAATGAAGCCCAAGATATACATTTGATTTATATATATGAAATTCAAAATATAAAGATGCAGGATAATAAAGTTCAAATTTTTGATACTACCCTAAGAGATGGAGAACAAGTGCCAGGATGTAAACTGGATACGAAACAAAAGTTGGTGATTGCGGAACGTTTAGATTTGTTAGGTGTCAATGTTATCGAAGCTGGGTTTCCTGTCTCCAGTCCAGGAGATTTTAATTCTGTTTCAGAAATTTCAAAAATAGTAAAAAATGCAACGGTTTGTGGATTGACAAGAGCCGTAGAAAATGATATAAAAGTAGCCGCAGAAGCCTTGAAATATGCCAAATTTCCTAGAATTCATACTGGGATTGGTACCAGCGATTCCCATATAAAATTTAAATTCAATACTACTAGAGAAAAAGTAATTGAACGTGCTGTAAAAGCCGTTTCGTATTCAAAATCCTTTGTAGAAGATGTTGAGTTTTACGCCGAAGATGCTGGTAGAACGGAGAATGAATATTTAGCAAGCGTATGCGAAGCAGTTATTAAAGCAGGAGCTACGGTATTGAATATTCCAGACACAACAGGTTACTGCTTGCCAGAAGAATATGGTGCAAAAATAAAATACCTAAGAGAAAATGTAAAAGGCATCGAAAATGTAATTCTTTCCTGTCATTGTCACAATGATCTAGGAATGGCAACCGCAAATTCAATTGCAGGAGTTATGAACGGGGCACGTCAAATAGAATGTACGATCAACGGAATTGGTGAGCGCGCAGGAAATACTGCCTTAGAAGAAGTTGTGATGGTTTTAAAGCAACACCCGTATTTGAATTTGGTGACTGATATCAATACAAAATTATTATACGATACCAGTATTTTGGTTCGTGAAAGTATGGGAATGCCTGTACAACCCAATAAGGCAATTGTAGGTGCAAATGCCTTTGCGCACAGTTCTGGAATTCACCAAGATGGTGTAATTAAAAATAGAGAAACATACGAAATAATGGATCCTGAAGATGTGGGGGTTACAGAAAGTGCTATTATTTTAACTGCAAGAAGTGGTAGAGCCGCATTGGCCTACAGAGCAAAAAAGATTGGATACGAATTGACAAAGGTGCAACTAGATTATGCTTATGAAGCATTTCTTGAATATGCAGATAAACAGAAAGAAGTAATGAATGAAGATCTTCATTTGATTTTAAAAAAAGTAAATAAAATTTCTAAAATAACAATGACATAATGGGAAAAACATTATTTGATAAAGTTTGGGATGCTCATGTGGTTGATGTTATTGAAAATGGACCACAGGTGTTGTATATCGATAAGCATTTGATTCATGAAGTAACAAGCCCCCAGGCTTTTAATGAGTTAGAAAGTCGAGGAATTCCGGTAGCAAGACCTGATAAAATTGTGGCTACAGCAGATCACAATACCCCAACATTAAATCAGCATTTGCCTGTAAAAGATTTTTTGTCTAGAAATCAATTAGAACAACTTACTAAAAACTGTGCTAAAAATAAGATTACCTTATATGGTTTAGGCCATGAGAATAACGGAATTGTTCACGTGATAGCCCCAGAATTAGGGTTCACTCAACCTGGTATGACCATGGTCTGTGGAGATTCTCATACATCAACACATGGTGCTTTTGGTACCATTGCTTTTGGAATTGGTACCAGTCAAGTAGCGCAAGTATTTGCAAGCCAATGTTTATTGTTAGAGAAACCAAAAAGTTTGCGTGTAAATGTAAACGGAAAATTAGCAAAAGGGGTATTGCCAAAAGATGTTATTCTGTATATTATTTCTAAACTGGGAACCAATTCTGGTACAGGGTACTTCTGTGAATATGCAGGGAATGTTTTTGAAGAAATGTCTATGGAAGGCAGAATGACCGTTTGTAATATGAGTATTGAAATGGGAGCAAGAGGAGGAATGATTGCTCCAGACGAAACCACTTTTGAATATGTAAAGGGAAGAGAGTTTGCACCGAAAGGAGCTGCATTTGACCAGAAAGTTGCTGCATGGAAAACACTTCCTACGGATGCTGATGCCATTTTTGACCAAGAATATTCAATAAATGCGGAAGACATTGGTCCCATGATTACCTATGGTACCAATCCAGGAATGGGAATTAAGATTACAGAAAACATCCCAGAACTAGAGGATGCCTCGTTTGAGAAATCATTAGCATATATGAATTTCAAAAAAGGAGAATCGCTGATTAATAAGGCCATTAATTATGTTTTTATTGGAAGTTGTACCAACTCTAGAATTGAAGATTTTAGAATTGCAGCCGCTTTTGTGAAAGGAAAAAAGAAAGCTGATAATGTAAATGCCTGGTTGGTTCCAGGTTCACAGAAAGTAGCAAAGCAAATAGAAGCAGAAGGATTAAAAGCTATTTTTGAAGCTGCTGGTTTTACATTAAGGCAGCCCGGATGTTCTGCCTGTTTGGCAATGAATGATGATAAAATTCCACAAGGTGAATATTGTGTTTCTACTTCAAACAGAAACTTTGAAGGGAGACAAGGGCAAGGAGCCAGAACTATTTTGGCAAGTCCATTGGTAGCTGCAGTTACCGCAATAGAAGGAAGAATTGTAGATATTACAAAACAGATAAACTAATGGAGAAATTTATACAATTAACATCGACAGCGATTCCTTTAGAAACGGAGAATGTGGATACAGATCAAATAATTCCAGCACGTTTTTTAAAAGCAACGGATAAATTAGGATTTGGAGACAATGTTTTTAGAGATTGGCGTTTCCACAAAGATGGAAGTCTTAATGAAAGTTTTCCATTAAATCAGTCTATCTATGGTGGAAGTATATTAGTGGCTGGAAACAATTTTGGTTGTGGTTCTAGTAGAGAACATGCAGCCTGGGCATTGGCAGGCTATGGTTTTAAAGTGATTGTAAGTAGTTTTTTTGCAGATATCTTTAAAGGAAACGCACTAAATAATGGTGTATTACCAATACAAGTTTCCGAAGTATTTTTGAAAGACTTATTAGATAAAATTCAAGTAGATCCTACATTAGAAATCAATATAGACTTAGAAAATCAATCTATTTCTTATGTCAATGGAGAAGAAGCATTTGAAATAGACGCATATAAAAAAGTCTGTTTGATCAACGGATATGATGATATTGATTTTTTAATCAGTAAAAAAGATAAAATTAACGCCTTTGAGGCAACACGATAAAAGTTATGAAATTTAATATTGCAGTAATTCCTGGAGACGGGATTGGGCCAGAGGTAATCAATCAAGCAAAAAAAGCACTCAACGCAGTAGCAAACACGTTCAATCATGTTTTTATTTATAAAGAAGCGCAGATGGGAGCTTGTGCAATTGATGCAACAGGAAATCCGTTACCAGACAATACACTAAAGATTTGTAAAGATTCAGATGCCATATTATTTGGTGCTATCGGAGATCCAAAGTATGATAATGACCCAACAGCAAAAGTAAGACCAGAGCAAGGATTATTAAAATTACGAAAAGAATTAGGATTGTTTTGTAACATAAGACCAGTAAAAGCTTACGAACAACTCATCGACAATTCTCCCTTAAAAAGAGAAATTATTTCCGGTACTGACATTTCTATCTTTAGAGAATTAACAGGCGGAATTTATTTTGGAATAAAGAAGTTAAGTGAAGACGGGACTGTTGCTTTTGATGGTTGCTCTTATTCAGTAACTGAAATTTCAAGAATTGCGCATTTCGCATTTAAATCAGCACAAAACAGGAGAAAAAAAGTAACTCTAGTTGACAAGGCAAATGTATTAGAAACATCTCGTTTGTGGAGAAAAATAGTTACAGAAATTGCCAAAGAGTATAAAGATGTTACCCTAGAATTTCTATTTGTAGACAATGCTGCCATGCAAATGATTTTAAATCCAAAACAATTTGATGTCATTCTTACCGAAAACCTTTTTGGAGATATTATTTCTGACGAAGCCAGTGTTATCGGGGGGTCTATTGGGTTGCTTGCATCGTCCTCTATTGGAAATGAAAACGCACTTTTTGAGCCTATACACGGTTCATTTCCACAAGCAACAGGTAAGGATATTGCCAATCCTTTGGCGTCTATCTTATCGGCAGCCATGTTGTTAGAGCATTTAGGTTTGCATGATGAAGCTGAAGCTGTCGAAAATGCCGTTGAAAAATCCTTAGAATTGTCAATTGTTACTGGAGATTTAAATCCTGAAAAATCTTTTTCGACTTCTAAAGTGGGAGATTTTATTGCAGATTACATTGAACATCCAGATGATAGTAATCATAATTTTCAAAACATTCACATGGGGCAAAGTACCATTATCTAAATTATAAAAGAGGAACTCGTTACACTTATATGAACAGAAAAACGATCCATATTATTTCAATGATTCTCATCGTAATTCCTACGACATGATCTTGAAGTGCTCTTTATAATTTTTATAAAAAACCTTCCCAATTTTCGGAAGGTTTTTTACGAAAATAATTCAAAAGTTGGGTGTCATATAAAAAATCATTTAAAGTGCTGTTTATGAGTGTTTTAATTGGTTTATATGGTACGTGAATTTAGCTTTTTTAATTATGAAATATTCAACAAAAACACAGAAACATAGTAATTTAGTCAACAAATTGAAGCATTTAATAAATGGAATTGAATAAACATAGCAAAAGATTAACACAAGATGAATCTCAGCCTGCATCACAAGCCATGTTGTATGCCGTAGGGTTGTCTGACGAAGACATGAACAAAGCGCAAGTTGGTATTGCAAGTACAGGTTATGATGGGAATCCATGTAACATGCACTTAAACAATTTGGCAGCAGAAGTAAAAGTAGAATCTAAGATTGCAGGTTTAGTTGGTTTAGGTTTTAATACGATAGGAGTTTCAGATGGTATTTCGATGGGAACATCGGGAATGAATTATTCGTTAGCCTCCAGAGATATCATTGCCGACTCTATTGAGACCGTAATGAATGCACAAAGTTATGATGGATTAATTTCTGTCGTTGGTTGTGATAAAAACATGCCAGGAGCCGTAATCGCCATGTTGCGATTGAACAGACCTTCTATTATGATGTATGGAGGAACGATCGCATCTGGAAATTATAAAGGAAAAAAACTGAATATTGTTTCTGCATTTGAAGCCTTAGGTCAAAAAGTAGCAGGAGAAATCGAAGAAGAAGAATACCGAGAAATTATAAAAAGAGCCATTCCAGGAGCTGGTGCGTGTGGAGGTATGTATACTGCAAATACAATGGCTTCTGCCATAGAGTGTATGGGGTTTGCATTGCCTTACAACTCATCAATACCTGCAGAAAACCCAAACAAACTATCGGAAGCAGAAAGAACAGCATTGGCCATTAAGAACTTACTGGCATTGGATTTAAAACCTTTAGACATTATTTCTAAGAAATCCATCGAAAATGCCATTGCAATTGTAAATGCATTGGGAGGTTCTACAAATGCAGTCTTACATTTTTTAGCAATTGCACATGCAGCAGATATCGACTTTACTTTGTCAGATTTTCAAAAAGTAAGTGATCGAACTCCATTAATTGCCGATTTAAAACCATCGGGAAAATATTTGATGGAAGATGTTCATGGAGTAGGTGGAACGCCAGCAGTCATGAAGTATTTGTTAGACAACGGATATTTACACGGTGAATGCTTAACCGTTACTGGAAAAACATTGGCTGAGAACTTAGCACATGTGGAAGCATTGACTTTTGAGGAAGACGCTCAAGATGTCATTTATCCAAAAGACAAGGCGCTTAAATCTTCAGGAAATATTCAAATATTATATGGAAACCTTGCCAACGAGGGCGCTGTGGCAAAAATTTCTGGAAATGAAGGCTTACTCTTTGAAGGAAAAGCAGTGGTGTATGATGGAGAACAAGCTGCCAATACGGGAATATCAAAAGGAGAAGTCTCTAGAGGCGATGTGGTGGTTATTCGGTATGTAGGCCCCAAAGGTGGACCCGGAATGCCAGAAATGTTAAAACCAACATCCTTAATTATGGGAGCCGGTTTAGGAAAATCAGTAGCATTAATTACCGATGGTCGTTTTTCTGGAGGAACCCATGGTTTTGTCGTAGGACACATTACACCAGAAGCACAGTCAGGAGGAACCATTGCACTTCTAGAAACAGGAGATACGATTCGAATTAGTGCAGAAAATAACACCATTAACGTGTTGCTTTCAGAAGAAGAGTTAGCCGCTAGAAAAGCAAATTGGATTGCACCCGCATTAAAACATAAAAAAGGAATCTTATACAAATATGCAAAAGTAGTTGCGTCCGCTTCAAAAGGATGTATTACTGATGCTTAAAATACAATAGGTCATTTCCGTGAAAACAGAAAGCCAAAAAAAATAAACATATGGAAACTCAAACCATCAAAAATAAAGAAACAGATCAAATAGTTACCGAAAGAATTTCAGGTAGCGAAGCCATTGTTCGTAGTTTAATCGCGGAAGGAGTAAAGGTTTTGTACGGGTACCCTGGCGGCGCAATTATGCCCGTTTATGATGAATTGTATAAATACCAAGACAAAATACACCATGTGTTAACACGTCATGAGCAAGGGGCAACCCATTCAGCACAAGGATATGCAAGAATTTCAGGAGAAGTAGGTGTAGCAATTGCAACTTCTGGTCCTGGAGCCACCAATTTAATTACTGGAATTGCAGATGCGCAAATAGATTCGACTCCAATGATCTGTATTACAGGGCAAGTACCTTCTCATTTATTGGGAAGTGATGCTTTTCAAGAAACAGATATTGTCGGTATTTCTTCTCCTGTGACAAAATGGAATTGCCAAGTAACTAAAGCATCTCAAATCCCAGAAGCCATCGCCAAAGCATTTTTCATCGCAAAAAGCGGAAGACCTGGGCCTGTTTTGGTTGATATTACCAAAGATGCACAGTTTGAAGAGTTTGATTTTTCTTACCAAAAATGTACGAAAGTAAGAAGTTATGTGCCTGTTCCAAAAACAGTATCAGGTACTTTGGAAGCGGCAGCAAAACTGATTAACGGAGCTAAAAAACCAATGATTATTTGGGGACAAGGCGTTGTTTTAAGTGAAGCAGAAGAAGCCTTTAAAGCCCTTGTAGAAAAATCAGGAATTCCAGCTGCATGGACCATTTTAGGTGCTTCTGCATTGCCAACTTCGCATCGTTTAAATGTGGGGATGTTGGGTATGCATGGTAATTATGCACCCAATAAACTTACCAATGAGTGTGATGTGTTGATTGCTATAGGAATGCGTTTTGATGATCGAGTTACTGGAGATCTCACCAAATATGCGAAACAAGCAAAAGTGATTCATTTTGAAATTGATCCTTCAGAAATTGATAAAAATGTAAAAACGGATGTTGCTGTTTTAGGGGATGCGAAAGCAACTTTAACTGCAATTTTACCGCTTATAAATGAGAATACACATACAGCTTGGCATCAAGAATTTAAAGATTTATATGCCATTGAATATGAAAAAATAATCAAAGACGATCTTTATCCAACAAAAGAGGGTTTGACAATGGGTGAAGTAATTCATCAGATAAATGTGCATAGTAATGGAGACGCAGCCATTGTTACAGATGTTGGTCAACATCAAATGATCGCCTGTCGATATGCCGAATTCAATAAAACAAAAAGTAACATTACTTCGGGTGGTTTAGGAACCATGGGGTTTGGACTGCCTGCAGCTATTGGTGCTAAAATGGCCGCGCCAGAGAGAGAAGTGGTTTCCATTTCGGGAGATGGAGGTTATCAAATGACCATTCAAGAATTAGGGACTATTTTTCAGCAAAAAGCAGCGGTTAAAGTGGTGGTTCTAAATAATGATTTTTTAGGAATGGTACGTCAGTGGCAGCAGTTGTTTTTTGACAAACGCTATGCTTCCACAGAAATGATCAATCCAAATTTTGTTGCCATTGCGGAAGGCTATTATTTAAAAGCAAGAAAAGTAACAAAACGAGAAGATTTGGCAGCAGCAGTAAAAGAAATGATGGAAAGCAAAGAAGCCTATTTTTTAGAAGTTTGTGTAGAAAAAGAAGGAAATGTATTTCCAATGGTTCCTTCAGGAGCAAGTGTTTCAGACATCCGTTTGTCATAAAATAATAGAACGCACATCGAAGAAATATTTTAACAAATATGAGTACAGAAAAACAATTATTTACCATTTCAGTGTATACTGAAAACAATATTGGTTTATTGAATCGAATCTCCGCAATTTTTCAGCGAAGACACATCAATATCGAAAGTTTAAATACCTCGCCTTCTGAAATAGAAGGGGTCTCTAAATTTACAATTGTGGTCAATATGACAGATGAAAACATGAAGAAGATCATTGGTCAGATAGAAAAGCAAGTAGAGGTTATTAAGGCCTATTATCACAAAGACGAAGATACTATTTATCAAGAATCGTGTATTTTTAAAATGCAATCTGATTTGCTTTTTGAAGAAAGACAAATTCAGAATATTATTAAAGATAGCAATGCAAGAATTGTTACCGTAAATAAATCCTTTTTTGTGATTGAAAAATCAGGAAGAAAAGAAGAAGTAGATTTAATTTATAAAGAATTAAAACCTTTTGGAATATTGCAATTTACGCGTTCGGGAAGAGTATCTGTATCAAAACAACCCATGGAAATTTCACAAATGCTGACAGCATTCAACTAAAAAAAGTAAACATGTCAAATTATTTTAACACATTATCATTAAGAAATCAATTAGAACAATTAGGGAAATGTAGATTTATGGATTCCTCAGAATTTGTAGATGGCGTTCAAGCATTAAAAGGAAAGAAAATTGTAATTGTTGGTTGTGGTGCACAAGGACTGAACCAGGGATTGAATATGAGAGATTCAGGTTTGGATATTTCATATACTTTACGTCAAGCTGCAATTGATCAAAAAAGAGATTCATACCTCAATGCAACCTCCAATGGTTTTACGGTGGGAACCTATGAAGAATTGATTCCTTCAGCAGATTTAGTATTGAATTTAACGCCAGACAAACAGCATACAAACGTTGTAACAACGATTATGCCGTTAATGAAGAAAAATGCAACGTTAAGCTATTCTCATGGATTTAATATTGTAGAAGAAGGAATGCAGATTCGTAAAGACTTAACTGTAATTATGGTTGCACCAAAATGTCCAGGAAGTGAAGTTCGTGAAGAATATAAACGTGGTTTTGGAGTGCCTACATTGATAGCAGTTCATCCAGAAAACGATCCAGAAAATAAAGGTTGGGCGCAAGCAAAAGCTTATGCGGTTGCAACCGGTGGAGACAGAGCAGGTGTGTTAGCATCCTCTTTCGTCGCTGAAGTAAAGTCCGATTTAATGGGAGAACAAACTATTTTATGTGGTTTGTTACAAACAGGAGCGATCTTATCTTTTGATAAAATGGTTGCTGAAGGTATTGATCCAGGATATGCTGCAAAACTCATTCAATATGGTTGGGAAACTACAACAGAAGCGTTAAAGCATGGTGGAATTACTAATATGATGGATCGTTTGTCAAACCCAGCAAAAATTGAAGCATTTCGAATTTCAGAAGAATTAAAAGAGATTATGCGTCCACTATTCAACAAGCATATGGACGATATTATTTCTGGGCATTTTTCAAAAACGATGATGGAAGATTGGGCAAACAATGACAAAAATTTATTGTCTTGGAGAGCTGCCACTGGAGAAACTGCTTTTGAAAAACAAGCCCTTACAGATCAAGAGATTTCTGAACAAGAATATTTTGACCACGGTACTTTATTAGTAGCTTTTGTTAGAGCAGGTGTAGAGTTGGCTTTTGAAGCAATGACTGCAGCGGGAATCATTGAGGAATCTGCGTATTATGAATCCTTACATGAAACACCATTAATTGCAAATACCATTGCACGTAAAAAATTATTTGAAATGAATCGAGTGATTTCTGATACTGCAGAATACGGGTGTTATTTATTTGATCATGCTTGTAAGCCGTTGTTAACAGATTTTATGAAAACAGTAAAAACAAACATTATTGGGAAATCGTTTACAAATGAAAATGGTGTAGACAACCAAGAGTTAATTGCTGTAAATAGCGCAATCCGAAATCATCCAGTTGAAATCATTGGTGCACAACTAAGAGCTTCAATGACTGCAATGAAAGTAATTACATCAGAAGCATAATTAATGCAATCAAAAAACACCTATTTTCCAAGTTTAGAAAACGTAAAAGCAGCCGCTTCAAATTTAAAAGGAGTGGCTTCTATTACGCCATTGAGCCAAAATGTTCAAAATTCAAAGAAATTTGGAGCCAATATACTATTTAAAAGAGAAGATTTACAAGTCGTTCGATCTTATAAAATAAGAGGTGCTTATAATAAAATGTCTTCTTTGTCAACAGCGCAAAGAGAAAAAGGAATTGTTTGTGCCAGTGCAGGAAATCATGCACAAGGTGTTGCATTATCTTGTAAGTTATTACAGATAAAAGGTACTATTTACATGCCTTCACCAACTCCGAATCAGAAGATTGAACAGGTAAAAATGTTCGGTGAAGATTTTATTGAGGTTGTAATTGAAGGAGATACTTTTGATGATGCTTATCATGCATCCATAGTTGCTTGTGAAGCAGAAGACAAAACATTCATTCATCCTTTTAATGATGAAAAGGTGATTGAAGGGCAAGCAACTGTAGGATTAGAAATCCTGAATCAAGCTTCAGTAAAAATTGATTACGTTTTTGTAGCAGTAGGAGGTGGAGGTTTGTCATCAGGCTTATCTGCAGTTTTCAAGCACTTATCACCAGAAACAAAAATAATCGGAATAGAGCCAGAAGGAGCTCCATCAATGAAGACTTCTATCACTCATAAAAAAGTGATCGCTTTAGATAAGATTGATGCTTTTATAGATGGTGCTGCTGTTAAAAGAGTCGGCGATTTGAACTTTGATATCTGTTTGCAAAACTTATCCGATATGATTACAATTCCGGAAGGAAAAGTCTGTCAGACCATTTTAGATCTCTACAATAAAGACGCCATTGTTGTTGAACCAGCAGGAGCGTTAAGTATTGCTGCATTAGATAGCTATGCAGATGAAATTCGTGGAAAGAATGTTGTTTGTATAGTGAGTGGAAGCAATAATGACATTACTCGAACTGCAGAAATTAAAGAAAGAGCTTTATTGTTTGCTAATTTAAAGCATTATTTCATCATTAAGTTTCCACAAAGAGCGGGTGCATTGAAAGAATTTTTGGTCGATATTTTAGGACCAAATGATGATATTACTCATTTTGAATATACCAAAAAAACCAATAGAGAAAATGGTGCAGCTGTTGTTGGCCTGCAATTAAAGTCATCCAGTGACCTAGCTCCTTTGGTTGCAAAAATGAAAAAAAATAATTTTTATGGTGATTATCTGAACGATAAACCCGATTTATTTCAATTTTTAGTGTAAATTTAGAACTAATTTAAAATTATATTTAAGCGATGGGCATACCTGAAAAATATAAAATTACCTCACTATTACATCAAAAAAACTATTTAATAGCTGGTGAATTAAAAAAATGGACCGGTGAAACTGCTGATGTCCTTTCTACAATTTCTTCAACTCAAGATTACAAACCTACACTTTTAGGGAGTGTTCCTCAATTAGGAGAAGCACAAGCTCTAGAAGCTTTAGATGCTGCTTGTAATGCCTTTGATGAAGGAAAAGGGCTTTGGCCAACAATGAAAGTTGAAGGTAGAATTGCTGCCATGGAAAAATTTGTAGCACAAATGAAAACCAAGCGCGATGAAATTGTAAAGCTATTAATGTGGGAGATCGGGAAAACATTGCCCGATTCAGAAAAAGAATTTGATAGAACAGTCGAATACATTTACGATACGATAGAAGACTATAAGCAGATGGATCGAAATTCTGCAAAATTGGAAAAAAACTCAGGAGTTTATGCACACGTAAGACGAGGACCTTTGGGAGTTGTTTTGTGTTTAGGACCATATAATTATCCGTTAAATGAAACTTTTTCCCTGTTAATTCCTGCACTAATTATGGGGAATACTGTTGTTTTCAAACCTGCAAAATATGGAGTACTCCTAATAGCTCCCTTGTTGGAAGCCTTTGAAAATAGTTTTCCAAAAGGTGTTGTAAATATTATCTACGGTCGAGGAAGAACGTTGGCAACACCCATCATGAAAACGGGTAAAGTGGATGTTTTGGCTTTAATAGGAAATAGTAAATCGGCCAATGCTTTACAAGCTCATCATCCTAGAAAAAATAGATTGCGACAGATATTAGGCTTGGAAGCTAATAATCCAGCCATTGTTTTAAAAGATGCCGATTTAGATTTGGCAATTAATGAATGTATTGCAGGAGCAATGTCCTTTAATGGGCAGCGTTGCACTGCTTTAAAGGTTTTATATGTTCATGAAGAAATTGTAGATGAATTTAACAAACGTTTTTCAGAGAAGGTAGATGCCTTAAAATTTGGAAACCCATGGGAAGAAGGTGTGAAATTAACTCCATTACCAGAAGTAGACAAACCTAGTTATATTCAAGAATTAATTGATGATGCATTGGAGAAAGGTGCAAAAGTCATGAATAAAAAAGGAGGCGAACATTCTGAAAATTATATATTTCCAGCAGTTTTATATCCTGTAAATAAAGACATGCGTGTTTTTCACGAAGAGCAATTTGGACCGGTAACTCCAGTAGTTTCCTTTTCTGATATTAATGAACCTCTAGATGATATGGCTGCTTCAAATTACGGACAACAAGTTAGTATTTTTGGAAGTGATGCGAACACTTTAGCACCATTAATTGATACTTTGGTGAATTTAGTCTGTCGTGTAAATTTGAATAGTTCTTGCCAAAGAGGTCCCGATGTATATCCCTTTACAGGAAGAAAAGATTCTGCAACAGGTACTTTAAGTGTTCATGATGCATTGCGATCCTTTTCAATTAGAACTTTCTTGGCGTCTAAAGATAGTCCATACAACAATGCAATTTTACAAGACTTATTAGATAAGAAAGTTTCCAATTTTATAAGTACAGATTATATTTTGTAATCTTATTTACGGATAATTTCTAATACCAAATCTTTCGTCAATGGTTTCCCATTGGCGATTTTTTTTATGGCATCAAAAGTAAATATAAAATTACAGCCCACTTTATAATCCGAACACCCATAGGCCGTTTTTCCTTTTAAGAGTGTCCCTTTTTTACATTTTGGACAACTGATTTTGTCCGATGCAGTTGCTGTTTTTATTGGTTGTTTTTTGGGCTCTAAAAGGAGGCTGAAATCAGTACCAAATCGAAGGAGTCCCTCCACAGTTCCAGATGTCATTTTAAAGCCTTTTAAATTGGTGGTACAGCCTTTGTCAATCAATCGGATAATTTGATTTTCAGAAACTTTCTTCCCATAGATTTCAAAAGGAATTTTTAAATCACAATTGTTTTTGTATTCCGAACAGCCAAAAGCAGTAGACCCTTTTATTAAGGTGCCTTTTTTACATTTGGGACAGGATTTTCCAACAACTTCTTTTTTCGATTTAACTGTTTTTGTTTTAATCGGTTTTGGATTTTTTGTTTGATTTCCTTTTTCAATAACAGATGAAATTCGTTTTACAGATTTGTTTGCCCGAACTTCATACACCAACTCATCCACCATTTTCTTCATATTATTAATGAAGGTACCCGCATTAAATTCTCCTCGTTCAATTTCTTTTAAACGCTTTTCCCAACGCCCTGTGAGCTCTGCCGATTTTAACAATTCATTATCAATCAAATCAATTAGGTCGATCCCTGTTTGAGTTGCGATGACCAATTTCTTTTTACGTTCAATATATTTTCTTCGGAATAAAGTTTCAATAATACTTGCTCTGGTAGAAGGTCTTCCGATGCCATTTTCTTTCATTAATTCGCGCATTTTATCATCATCAACTTGCTTTCCAGCAGTTTCCATGGCGCGCAATAAACTTGCTTCTGTAAAATTCCGAGGAGGTTTTGTTTCCTTTTCTAAAAAAGAAGGTTCATGAGCTCCTTTTTCTCCTTTTACAAAGGCAGGTAAATTTTTAGTTTCTTCATTCTTGTCACTCTGAGTTTGTCGAAGTGCTTTCATCTTGCTCTCTTCGGTCTCAAAGGCAACACGCCAACCTTTGGTTAAAATTTCTTTACCAGTGGTTTTAAAGGGAACTTCTGCAGCTTTTCCAATTACTGAAGTGTTTGAAACCTCAGAATCTGGATAAAAGACTCCGATAAATCTTCGGGTAATGATGTCGTATACTTGTTGCTGATTGTATTGCAAATTTCCTTGAATTCCTGTCGGAATAATGGCGTGGTGATCGGTTACTTTTTTATCATCAAAAACCCGTTTTGATTTTGGTATTTTGGTAGCTAAAAGCGGTTGTGTTAATGCACTGTAATTGGTTAATTTAGATAAGATACCTGCAACTTTTGGGTAAACATCATTCGGTAAAAATGTAGTATCCACTCTGGGGTAGGTTACTACTTTCATTTCGTATAACTTCTGCACCATTTTTAAGGTTTCATCTGCAGAAAAACCAAATTTATTATTGCAATACACTTGCAAACCGGTTAAATCAAATAGTTTTGGGGCGTATTCTTTTCCTTTCTTTTTGGTAACAGTAACAATTTCGAAATCGGAAGCGGTTACTTTATTGGCTAAAACCTGTCCATCTTCTTGTTTTAGAAAACGACCGTCTTCATAATTAAAAAGTGTATTTCTATAAGTGGTTTGCAATTCCCAATACGGTTGCGGTTTAAAATATTGAATTTCTTTAAAACGATTGACCAGCATTGCAAGGGTAGGGGTTTGTACTCTTCCTACGGATAAAACTTGTTTGTAGCCGCCATATTTTACGGTGTATAATCGGGTTGCATTTAAGCCCAATAACCAATCTCCAATAGCCCGCGAAAATCCTGCATAATATAAATTGTCGTATTGTTCTGCAGGTTTTAAGTTTTTAAACCCTTCTTTAATGGCTTCTTCGGTCAATGAAGAAATCCACAAACGTTGTACTTCTCCTTTATACCTCGCTTGGTTAATCACCCAACGTTGAATGAGTTCTCCTTCAGTTCCCGCATCCCCACAATTGATCACAACTGTAGCTTTGTCAAACAAAGACTTTACAATATTGAATTGTTTTTTGATACCATCATTGCTGGTAACTTTCGTGTCAAATCGCTCTGGCAACATGGGTAAGTTGTTCAAGTCCCAACTTTTCCAATGCGGTTTGTAGTCTTTCGGTTCTAAAAGTGTACACAAATGCCCAAAGGTATAAGTTACTGCATAGCCATTGCCTTCATAGTAGCCATCACGTTTTGTGTTGGCACCTAGTATGTTAGCGATTTCTCTGGCGACACTTGGCTTTTCGGCAATACAGACTTTCAATAGTGATGGGGTTTAGGAATTCGAAAATAGTGAAATAATTGGGAATATTATTGATAATTTCAAGTACAATTTGACCTGTTTTTAGATCTATAATTGATTTGATACATTGATTACAAGAAAATACTTTGGCATTTAAAATTGAATTATTACTGAATTACTTTTTCGAAAGCTAGTCTTTTTGCACCATAATTGGTGTATATAATCCCACAATATTGATATCCTATTTTTTTAATGAGTGCTTGCATTCCAAGATTTTCTTCGTGGGTGTCAATTTTTAAGCTTTGAATGTTTTTACTTTTTAATTGTTGATGAAATTCATCAAATAGTAGTGTTGCTAAACCCTGTTTGCGGTATTCTTTTTTTATGGCCATTCGGTGGATAACCCCATAGTTTTTTGATTCGTCAACTTTCCATGAACCTTCTTCAATTATTTGATAGGTGGGTTCTTTGTTGGTTGTAAACATTGAAGTTGCAATTACTTGATTTTCATCACTAAGCACCACGTAACTTTCTCCTTTTAAAATATCCTGTTCAACTTGTGCTGCATTTGGATATCCATTTTGCCATTGATCAATTTTAAGAGATGCTAAAAGTTCTTTGGCATCCTTAATAATTGTCATTATTTCAGGAATGTTTTCAAGGGTAGAAAGCTTAATTTTCATGAAAGTAAAGATTAAATCATTTTAAAATCCAACATCAATTTTCCATTAATTGTTTCATTGCATTTGCGCGCATAATTACTTCCAATGCCTAAAACTTTCATGGTATGCTGTTGTTTTTCTTGGAGGTATAAATGTATAAAAAATCCACCAAAAAAGAGAAGTGTTCCTTCAATTTAAAAGTGGATAAAATTTACTTGTATTGTTCTTTTTCTAAGACAATTCTAAGATTTCTTGATTGTTTAAAATGTCTTCGATGGTTTGTCTTTTTCTGATTAAATAATCTTTTCCTTGATGTATCATTACTTCAGCAGGCAAATAGCGAGAGTTGTAGTTGGATGCCATAGAGAAACAATAGGCACCGGCATTATGGAAGCATAAGATATCTTCTTCAGAGATTTCTGCAATGCGCCTGTTAGATCCAAAGGTATCGGTTTCACAAATGTACCCTACAACAGAGTAGTACCGATCTCTTCCTTCTGGATTTGAAATGTTGGTAATATGATGATAGGAGTCATACATCATTGGTCGAACCAAATGATTAAAACCAGAATCTACATGAGCAAAAACAGTGGAAGTGGTTTGTTTGACAACATTTACTTTTGCTAAAAATACGCCTGCTTCGGAAACTAAAAATTTACCTGGTTCGAACATGAGGGTAATTTCTTTCCCATATTCTACACAAAACGCATTGAATCGTTCTGACAATTGCAAGCCTAATTGTTCTATATCTGTTGAAATATCTCCTTCCTTATATGGAACTTTAAAACCACTACCAAAATCAATAAAATCGATGTTGTCAAACTGTTTTGCAACATCAAATAAAATTTCTGTTGCACGCAAAAAAGTATCGATATCTAAAATATCAGACCCTGTATGCATGTGAATTCCATTGATGTTCATTCCTGTGTTTTCTACAACCCGTTTAATGTGTGGAACTTGGTGTATTGAAATTCCAAATTTAGAATCGATATGACCCACAGAAATTTTAGAATTTCCACCCGCCATAATGTGTGGATTGATACGAATACAAACAGGAATTTCTGGATGTTTTTGCCCGAACAATTCTAAAATAGATAGATTGTCAATATTAATTTGAACACCTAATTTCGCAACTTCTTCAATTTCTTTTAAGGAAACTCCATTGGGCGTAAAAATAATTTTTTTAGGAGCGATGCCAGTGGTCAATCCCAATTGCACTTCTTGTATTGAAACCGTATCCAAACCGGCACCAATATTTTTAAAAAACTTTAAAATATTGATATTTGAAAGCGCCTTTACAGCATAATTTAATTTTAAGTTTTTTACGCTACTAAACGCATTTGTTAATCGGTTGTATTGGGCTTCGATTTTATCGGTATCATAAACATATAAGGGACTCCCGTATTTTTTTGTCAATGCTAAAAGTTGTGTTCTTTCCACGAATCTATTTTTTTATTATTCAGCAAAATTAGCCAAATTACAAGGGCTGACAGTATTTGTTAAAAAATATAACAAATTGTTTTTTTTTGTGATTTTTACATTAAAAAAGAGTTTTTTATTTGGTGTTTTCTTTGTTTCTGAAATGTTTCATTTTCTGTAAAAATAGTAGTAAAAACACCTGTTCATCTTCGTTGAAATCCTGTTGATAACTAATTAAGAAAGCCATTTTATTTTTCTAGGTTAAATCCTATTTTAGCTATCACTTCACAGTTAATTGTAGTACGCTATTTTATGAGTCAAGAAACAAAATATACAGAAGATAATATTCGATCATTAGATTGGAAAGAGCATATAAGAATGCGCCCTGGGATGTACATTGGTAAGTTGGGCGATGGCTCTTCTGCCGATGATGGGATCTATATTTTGGTAAAAGAAGTCCTAGACAATTCTATCGATGAATATGTTATGGGTGCAGGAAAAACGATTGAAATTTCTATTCAAGGGAGCAAAGTTACTGTGCGTGATTATGGTCGAGGAATCCCTTTAGGAAAGGTTGTTGACGTGGTTTCTAAAATGAATACTGGTGGAAAATACGATTCGAAAGCCTTTAAAAAATCGGTAGGTTTAAATGGAGTTGGTACCAAAGCCGTAAATGCATTGTCCTCTTTTTTTAGAGTAGAATCTTCCAGAGATGGAAAATCTGCTTCGGCAGAGTTCAGTCAAGGAAATCTTAAAGACCAAGAGTTTTTAGATGAAACTTCTCGTAGAAAAGGAACTAAGGTTTCTTTTGTTCCAGATGAAGCTATTTTTAAAAACTATAAATACCGAAATGAGTATGTAGCAAAAATGCTGAAGTATTATGTGTATTTAAACCCTGGATTGACCATCATTTTTAACGGTGAGAAATTCTTTTCAGAAAATGGATTGAAAGATTTACTGGAAGACAACAACAATCAAGCAGATATGTTGTATCCAATAATTCATTTAAAAGGAGATGACATTGAAGTTGCTATTACACATAGTAAAACCCAATATTCAGAAGAATACCATTCGTTTGTAAACGGACAACATACCACGCAAGGGGGAACCCATCAAGCCGCATTTAGAGAAGCCATCGTAAAAACTATCCGTGAGTTTTACGGGAAAAATTTTGAAGCTTCCGATGTACGAAAATCAATTATTTCTGCGATTGCCATTAAAGTGATGGAGCCAGTTTTTGAAAGTCAGACCAAAACTAAGTTAGGATCTACAGAAATGGGCGGGGACTTGTCAACAGTTAGAACCTATATCAATGATTTTGTAAAAACACAGCTTGACAATTACCTTCATAAGAACGTGGAGGTAGCCGATAAACTTCAAAAGAAAATAATTCAAGCAGAAAAAGAACGAAAAGAGCTTTCAGGAATTCGAAAACTAGCAAGAGATAGAGCTAAGAAATCGAGTTTACACAATAAGAAATTGCGTGACTGTAGAATCCATTTAGGCGATGTTAAGAAACAAAATTATTTAGAATCTACCTTATTTATTACCGAGGGAGATTCTGCCTCTGGTTCAATTACCAAATCGAGAAATGTAAATATCCAAGCCGTTTTTAGTTTAAAAGGGAAGCCCTTAAACTCCTATGGACTGAGTAAAAAAATTGTGTATGAAAATGAAGAGTTTAATTTATTACAAGCAGCATTAAATATTGAAGATGGTTTGGAGGGATTGCGCTATAACAATATTGTTATTGCAACGGATGCCGATGTTGATGGGATGCACATTCGATTGTTATTGATTACTTTTTTCCTGCAATTTTTTCCAGAATTAATCAAAGAAGGACATTTGTATATTTTAGAAACTCCTTTGTTTCGAGTTCGAAATAAGAAAGAAACGCGCTATTGTTATTCTGATGAAGAAAAACGTACAGCGATAGAAAAATTAAGAGGAAAGCCCGAGATAACTCGATTTAAAGGATTGGGAGAGATTTCACCGAATGAATTTGTTCATTTTATTGGAGATGATATCCGTTTGGATCCCGTTATGTTAGACAAAGAAATGTCAATCGAAGAAATGTTGCAATTCTATATGGGGAAAAACACCCCAGATAGGCAGAAATTTATCATCGAGAATTTAAAAGTAGAGTTGGATACCATAGAAGACGAAGTGTAGCATATGAGTGAAGAAATAAACGACAACGAACACCAAGAAGCATTAAAGAATCAATCAGAAGCGCTCGATCATCAGAACGAATCTGTTGAAACGATTACCAAAGTTACAGGGATGTACAAAGAATGGTTTTTAGACTATGCTTCTTATGTAATTTTAGAGAGAGCGGTTCCGTCCTTAGAAGATGGACTAAAACCCGTGCAGCGTAGAATTATGCATTCGATGAAAGATTTGGATGATGGACGCTATAACAAAGTAGCGAATATTGTTGGGCACACCATGCAATATCATCCGCATGGAGATGCTTCCATTGCAGATGCTATGGTACAAATTGGTCAAAAAGAATTGCTGATTGACATGCAAGGAAACTGGGGGAACATTCTTACTGGAGACCGTGCAGCAGCCTCTCGTTATATAGAAGCTCGTTTGTCAAAATTTGCTTTAGATGTTGTTTTCAATCCCAAAACAACTGATTGGAAAATGTCCTATGATGGGAGAAGAAAAGAACCCATAGACCTGCCGGTAAAGTTTCCACTACTTTTAGCACAAGGAGCTGAGGGAATTGCAGTGGGTTTATCGACCAAGATTCTTCCACACAATTTTATTGAATTGATTGATGCTTCTATCAAGTATTTAAAAGGAAGAAGTTTTACCATTTTTCCCGATTTTTTAACGGGCGGAATTGCAGATTTTACCAATTATAATGATGGAAAACGAGGCGGGAAAGTGCGTGTGCGAGCAAAAATTGCTCAAGTAGACAAAAAGACATTGGTCATCAATGAGATTCCTTTTGGAACCACCACTACTACTTTAATTGATAGCATTATCAAAGCCAATGAAAAAGGGAAAATAAAAATTAAAAAAATAGAAGACAATACGGCTGCAGAAGTAGAAATTGTAGTGCATTTGCCACCCAACGTTTCTCCAGATAAAACCATTGATGCCTTGTATGCATTTACAAATTGTGAAAATTCGATTTCACCTTTGTGTTGTACTATTGAAAATAATAAACCCGTTTTTGTGGGCGTTAGCGAAATGTTAAAGCATTCCACAGATTTAACGGTGAACTTGTTGAAAAAGGAATTGGAAATTCAATTGAATGAATTGGAGGAACAATGGCACTTTTCTTCTTTGGAACGTATTTTTATTGAAAACAGAATCTACCGAGATATTGAAGACCAAGAAACTTGGGAAGGTGTTATCCAAGCAATTGATGCTGGTTTAAAGCCGCATATAAAACATTTAAAGCGTGCAATCACCGAGGAAGATATTGTTCGTTTAACAGAAATTAGAATTAAGAAAATATCAAAATTTGATATAGATAAAGCCAAGCAATTTATACAAGGTTTGGAAGATAAGATTGCCGCTGTAAAAGGGCATTTAGCCAACCTAATTGAATTTGCAATCGATTACTTTAAGCGTTTAAAAGAGACTTACGGAAAAGGAAAAGAACGCAAGACCGACATTCGAATATTTGATGATATCGTTGCCTCGAAGGTAGCTATGAACAACGCCAAGCTTTATGTGAATAGAGAGGAAGGTTTTATTGGTACTTCACTAAAAAGAGACGAATTTGTAACTGATTGTTCGGACATCGATGATGTGATTGTATTTAGAAAAGACGGTAAAATGATGGTAACCAAAATGGATTCTAAAATCTTTGTTGGTAAAAACATTATTCATGTTGCTATCTTTAAAAAGAAAGACAAACGAACGGTTTATAATTTCATGTATCGAGATGGGGCAAAAGGCCCTTCTTATATGAAACGTTTCAATGTGACTTCGGTTACGCGAGACAAAGAGTACGATTTAACCAATGGAAACAAAGGATCTAAAGTATTGTATTTTACGGCAAATCCAAACGGAGAGGCAGAGGTAGTTACCGTAAATCTTCGTGCAGTTGGAAGTGTTAAAAAACTCAAGTGGGATCTCGATTTTTCAGACTTGAGTGTAAAAGGCAGAGCAGTAAGAGGAAATACAATTACCAAATACACCATTAAATCCATTGAATTTAAATCGGCAGGAGTTTCTACCTTAAAACCACGTAAAATATGGTTTGATGAAGCAGTACAACGTTTAAATGTAGACGATAGAGGAGATCTTTTAGGAGAATTTAAAGCAGAAGATAAGCTGTTAATTATTTTGCAAAGTGGAAAAGCAAAAGCGGTAAAACCAGATTTGTCCATGCATTTTGAAAATGATATGATTGTCTTGGAAAAATGGAAGCCAAACAAACCTATTTCTGTGATTTATTTTGATGGAGAAAAGGAGCGTTACTACGTCAAACGTTTCCTAATAGAAGCTACTGATAAAGAAGAAACCCTTTTTGCAGACCATCCAAAATCGCAATTAGAAATTGTGGCAACAGATTACAGGCCGATGGCAGAAATTGTGTATTCCAAAAGAAATATTGAAAATCAAACCATTAATTTTGAAAAATTTATTGCCGTAAAAGGAATCAAAGCACAAGGAAATCAATTGACTACCAATAAAATAAAGCAAGTGAATTTATTGGAACCATTGCCCTTTGAAGAACCAGCACCACCATCATCGGATGATATTGAAGTGATAGAAGAGCAGGTTATTGAAGAAACGTTGCCCATGGATGTGCCAACAATTGAAAATTCTTCTAAGTCAGAGCTTCTAAGTAAAGAAACTAAAAAAGAGGCACTCTTAAAGAAAGCGATTCAAAAGAAGAAGGAAAATACAGAAGATGATACTCAGCAATCTCTTTTTTAAAAATAGGGATTACTTCATTTTTTCAAAAAACACCAATTCATAATCGGGTAACAATGCTGGGTTTGTAATTTTGATGAGGTCTTTCAATACCAAGTCAGGTCTTGTTGTAGCCAATTCATAATAAAGAACACCGCCCGATTTCCCTTTTTTTGTGGTTGGCGTATAGATATTGTCATCTTGAAATGCTTTGAATTTTGCATACAGTGCATTGCTTTCTAGAAGTTGTTTTTTCGAAGTAAAGTACCCAGGAGCAATCCAGATATCGGCATTTGCACCTTTGTCAAAAACACTTTCAAAGCTTAATGACAAACTTCCTTTTCCTTTGGTGTCTTTCCATAAATAAGTAAGGTTTGCGTCTTTTAAAAATTGTGCAACAAAACTTTCCCCAGCCGGTAAATTCCAAATGTCTTTGCTCATAATTGCACCCGATAAAACCGTCGGTTTTTGAAGTCCCAGTAAAGCAGTTTTTTTAGCATTTACATAATTGGTTTCAATTGCTTTAAAGATACTGTCTGCCTGTTTTTCTTTGTCAAACAAAACCCCAAAAAACTTAATCCATTCTGCTTTTCCTAACGGAGTTTCTTCAAGCCAATCGCCATTATAAATGACGTTAATTCCAGCTTTTTGTAGCGTTGTTAAACTTTTGTCGGGTGAAGTAACGCTGAATCCAACCACGAGTTCGGGCTGTAGATCCAATAAAATTTCGGTGTTCAAAGAGTTTTCTTTTCCAATTTCAGCAATCTTTCCAGCATCCAATAATTTTCTTGTACGTTCTGATGAAACATATTGTCCATGTGGAAATCCAACAATGGCATTTTCTGACTGTAACAATTCAACCATCGGAATGTGTGTGGTAGAGGTAACAACAATATTTTTAACAGGAATCTGAATCGTATTTAATTTAGTATTTGCTAGTGCAGTACTGGGTATTTTTTTAGAGAGAGGGTAGGTAGCATCTTCGGTAGCATTTTGGTACGCTGATTTTATGATTAGTTTTTTATTGCCTTTCTCTTCAACAATATCAAAGCCTTTGGCATGTGTGATTTTTGCAGATGCCGATTTTAATACGGCTCGTTGTGCTTCCTTTTTACAAGAGACAATTGCTAGAAGCGATGCAATAAGCACAATTTTTAAGGAAGTAATTTTCATTTCTGTTAAATTATGCAACAAGATTACAAAACAATTTTGTATTAGCAATTTTTATCTTAGTTTCGCATCGATTTTAGGTTTTGATATCACAGTCGTTTGCTATCAAATTAAAAGGGAATCTGGTTAAAATCCAGAACTGTTCCCGCAACTGTAAGTTTATGCTGAAACCAGTATTGAATTCATTTCAGTATTCAGCACCTCAATAGAGGATGTTACTTCAACTTTTGCCACTGATGTATAATTGGGAAGGCAAAGTAACATAAAAACAAGTCAGGAGACCTGCCCATCATCACGAGTTAAAAACTTTCGGGATAAAAGTTTATGTACTAATACGAGTTCGTACACGAAATTTACCTGATTTATTGTTTCAATTAAATCAAAAAAAATGAAAAAAAAAATTTTATTTGTAGGTGTTTTGGCATGTAGTTTTGCCAGCACAACCCTTTTTGCGCAAAAAAATGAAACGCAAAAAGAAAAAAAAGAAAAAGTAGAAACTTTAGATGAAGTGGTTGTTACGGCTACGAAGTTTAATTTAAAGAAAGAAAATTCTGGAAAAGTAATTGCAAAAATAACACAAGAACAATTGCAGAAAAACGCTGGAAAAACAGTTATTGAAATCTTAAATACGGTTGCAGGTATTGATATTAGGGGTGTAAATGCAAATCCTACTGAACCAAGAAGTATTAATATTCGTGGAGGAAGAAGCCGACAAGTATTGGTTTTAATTGATGGAGTTCCAGTAACAGACCAATCAGCCATTAATCAAGAATTTGATTTGCGTTTGTTATCGGTAAGCCAAATAGCATCCATCGAAATTTTAAAAGGAGCTTCTTCAAGCTTGTATGGTTCTGGTGCTGCAGCTGGAGTGATTAATATCCTACTTAAAAAAGCGTCAAAAGATCGAATATCCGGTTCTTTTGAGGCCAATTTAGGAACAAATAATACAGCAAATACATCTGAAAGTAACCTGTCTGATAGGAACCAAAACTTAACGCTAAATGGAACTTTAGGCGATTTTAATTTTTTAGGTTCTTTTAGTTTAACTGGAGTTGATGGTATGTCAGCAGCAAAAAGTACTCCACCAACCGTTTTTGAAAACGATACTTATCATTCTAAAAATGGATTACTGAAGTTAGGATACAAAGTAAATGATGCATTTAAAATTGAAACATTCTTAAATTATGATGAATTTGAGTATGATTTTGATGCAGGTGCCTACGCTGATAATGCTGTAAATAAAGGAAATCAAGAACAATTTAGAGTGGGTGTTCGACCAAAATATACCTATAATAAAGGAGAAGTTTACGTATTGGCTTCGACAAATGTTATAGCAAGAACTTTTAATCAGTTCAATCCATTTTCAAACATGGTGGATGCTTATGAATTTAAGGGGAGAAGTTTGAATTTAGATTTAGTTCATAAATATGAGTTTTCTTCTCAATTTCAATTGATTACAGGGTTGAATTATCAGAAGCACTCTAACAATACTGTCACACCCTATGCAACCATCGAAAAAGAAATTGCTAACTTTAATACCATAGACCCCTATGCAAGTGCCGTTTTTATTACTGAAAACGGATTGAGTATCAATGTTGGAGGACGTTTAAATATTCATAATGTTTATGGAAATCAGTTTGTCTATGATGGAAACACTGCTTATAATTTTAAATTTAATGACATACATTTTATAAAGTTGTTCGCTTCATACAGTACAGCTTTTATTGCGCCTAGCTTGTATCAATTGTATGATGGTTTTTCAGGAAATATAGATTTAAATCCGGAGTCAAATAAAACGATAGAAGCTGGTTTTGAATATAAATTTAAAGATTGGTTCTCCTTAGACGCAGTCTATTTTAATAGAAAAGAGTCAGATGCTATCATTTATGACAGTACAACGTTTAAATATGCTAATGGATCTTCTGACGCCAATGGCTTTGAAGTGAATTCTAAAATCATTCCTTTCGAATACATAACACTCACATCTTCTTATACTTTTATAGACAAAAATCGTTTTGAGGACTTTAATGATTACATTCCAAAACATAAATTTGTATCCACTTTAGAAGCTGAACCTTTTAAAAATTTCTTTTTTAGTTTGATCTACCGAAATGTCGGTGCACGTACAATTTTTGATAGATATGGGTCTTTTGGAACCGCAGGGGATGATGTAATTTTGCCAAACTATCAAGTAATTGATTTTATGACAAATTATAAAGTCTTGAACGATAGGGTTACTTTCTTTGCTACCGTAACCAATGTTTTAGATGAAGATTACGATGATATTTTAGGCTTTTCCACCCGCGGAAGAAATTATAAAATAGGAGTACGTTTGCAGTTCTAAAACGAGGTACTCTTTATTACTTTATTTCAGGTAAATAGGTTGTGTATCGTTGCTAAATGGCAATTTTATAATAACATTACTAAAAACCACTCATTATTGAGTGGTTTTTTTCATTTTAACAACAACCATCTCACAAAATTTCCTCACTTAACGGAACACAAATAAGAAGAAATGGGGGTATTTTCAACAATATATTGCCTCAAATTTGACAAAAAACGGTCCTTTTTTTGGACATAAGTTCCCACTTATTCCGATATCTGGCCATATATCCCTCTTATCTGCCCACTTGTTGATTGACCTTCATTTTTTATAAATGTATGCAAGCGCTTACATATATTTATGAATAATTACTGTTTAAAAATCGTAAAGATTAAAACCCAAATAGTTTTAACTTAAAATATACTAGCTATGAAAAGTTTATTAAAAATTTTAACCTTTCTTTTATTCGCATTAATAACCTTTTCTTGCATTCAAAGGGAGAATGATTTGTCTTCAATAGAAAATCAATCACTTGAACTCGAGAAATTCTTTGAAAAAGTTTCCAGTATGAATCTTAAAACCAGCCAAGAAAATGTCATTTACATTGACTATAAATGGAATCCTAATACGAAGACAATCGCATACCTGAAATCTGAAGAGAAAGAACCTGATTTTTTTATATTAGAAAGCCCAAAGAATTTAGCTGAAAGAGATGCTTTTATTGCCGCTGATTATTATCAAGTTGATTGTGACAATGGAGAAAGCAGTTGGAGTGGAGATTGTGATTGAAAATGGTCTTGTGGTAAATTAATTGCTAAATGTCTTGACGAAGGTGGTTGTGCGAAAATTTGCCAACAAACAATGGCTTATGCACCGCAAACAAAAACGTTCTATTTAAGTGTAAATAAAGAATGAAAAATATTTCTCTCGCTCCGCAAAGTCTCCTTACTTTGAGAAAACAAAAAACGAACAAATACTTCGAAACACCGCTTTCTATTTTAATAATTTTTTGACATCATTTTTAATAATGGCAATCGCAGTTTCTGTAGGTGATATTGATTTTGAATAATCAATTAAAACAGTTTCTCGCAAAGCATTGGCGTTTTTTGCACTTTCGGCAACGTGCTTTAATTTCTTTAGAACGGCATTCTTTGCACCTACAACAGCGGTCCAAGCGTCCGTAGAAACATACATTTGTTGAACCAAATTGTGTTCAAATTCCTGTTCAATATTGCCCATTAAAAGCTGTAGGTATTCTTGAGTGTTTTCTGAAATAGGTGGGATGCGTACCAATATTTTTGTGGGGTTTATTCGATCCGAAAATAAGAGCATGCGTTCATAAGCCTGGAGTTTGACTGTCAAAACCACTTTGTTTTTTTTAGCCAATACGTTTGCTCTTGTATTGCCGTCGGTCTTGCTTACAAACCGATTGAACATATAATAGGCAATATAGCCTGTAACTGCTGCAGGTAAAAGATACCCGATAC
This sequence comes from Polaribacter sp., assembly GCA_018663625.1. GTDB lineage: Bacteria > Bacteroidota > Bacteroidia > Flavobacteriales > Flavobacteriaceae > Polaribacter. The sequence continues at coordinate 67,668 of JABJPX010000038.1, forward strand.
TTTCTATTATTTTATCTTCCATTGCGATCGTGTTTCAAAAAACAAATGTACTTTTTTTTAGTGTAAAATTTGTGAATAAAAAAAGCAATTTGCCTCCTATTAGAGCCAAAGAATTCTTAAATTCACGCTTTAAATTCTTCAAAAATAAAACGATTGGATACGTACTTAGATTCCTTAAACGAAGCACAAAAACAAGCGGTCTTGCAAAAAGATGGCCCCATGATTATCATTGCAGGTGCGGGTTCCGGTAAAACACGAGTGTTGACCTACCGAATCGCTCATTTAATGAAACAAGGAGTTGATTCTTTCAATATTTTGTCACTTACGTTTACAAACAAAGCAGCCAGAGAGATGAAAGAACGAATTGCGTCGGTGGTAGGAACTACCGAAGCAAAGAATTTATGGATGGGAACCTTTCACTCCGTTTTTGCAAGAATTTTACGTTCAGAAGCAGACAAATTGGGCTTTCCTTCCAATTTCACCATTTATGATTCACAAGATTCCGTGCGTTTGATTGGCTCCATTATCAAAGAAATGGGTTTGGACAAAGAGCGCTACAAATCCAAACAGATTTTAAATAGGATTTCCTCTTTTAAAAACAGTTTGATTACGGTGCGAGCCTATTACAATAATGCCGATTTACAGGAAGCAGATTTGCATGCAAGCAGACCCAAAGTAGGAGAAATTTATAAAGAGTACGTAGACCGATGCTTCAAGGCAGGTGCGATGGATTTTGATGATTTACTCCTAAGAACCAATGAATTATTGGCTCGTTTTCCAGAATCTTTGGCAAAATATCAAAGTCGTTTTAAATACATCATGGTCGATGAGTACCAAGATACGAATCACTCCCAATATTTAATTGTAAAAGCATTGGCCGATCGTTTTCAAAACATTTGTGTGGTGGGTGATGATTCGCAAAGTATTTATAGTTTTCGAGGAGCAAACATTCAAAATATCTTAAACTTTCAAAAAGATTATCCCGAAGTTAAAACCTTCAAATTAGAACAAAATTACAGATCGACTGGCAATATTGTAAATGCTGCCAATTCTGTGATTGAAAAAAACAAAACCAAATTAGACAAAGAAGTTTGGACCACCAATGATGCTGGTGAGCTCATTCAGGTAATGCGCACAATTTCCGATGGAGAAGAAGGGAGATTTGTGGCACAATCTATTTGGGATGCCAAGATGAATTTGCAATTGCAAAATGATCAATTTGCCATTTTGTACAGAACCAATTCCCAGTCCAGATCAATGGAAGACGCCTTGCGTAAAAAAGGGATTGACTACAAAATTTATGGAGGAATTTCATTTTATCAAAGAAAAGAAATCAAAGACATTCTGTCTTATTTGCGAATACTCATCAATCCAAATGATGAAGAAGCCTTAAAGAGAATCATCAATTACCCAGCACGAGGTATTGGCGCAACAACGATAGATCGATTGACAATTGCAGCAAATCACTATAAAAAATCCATTTTTGATGTTTTAAAATACATTGATAAAATCGATTTAAAAATCAATGCTGGAACTAAGAATAAGTTGAACAATTTCATGAACATGATGTTGCGTTTGCAAATAGAATCGCAAACCAAAAATGCTTTTGAAATTGCCGAAACGGTGGTGAAAGAAACCTTGTTAATCAAAGATTTGGAAAAAGACGGTACTCCAGAGTCGTTGAGTAAAGTAGAGAATGTTCAAGAATTATTAAACGGAATTAAAGATTTTATTACGGACAAAATTGAGCAAGGAGAAGATGCTTCTTTGACTTCTTTTCTAGAAGATGTTGCATTGGCTACAGATTTTGATTCTAAAAAAGAGAATGACAAACCAAGCATTTCACTAATGACCATTCACCAATCCAAAGGGTTAGAATATTCGCATGTATATGTCGTTGGTTTGGAAGAAAATTTATTTCCATCGGCCATGAGCATGAACACGCGAAGTGAGTTGGAAGAAGAACGCAGGCTGTTTTATGTGGCTATTACCCGAGCAGAAAAAGTAGCCTATTTAACCTATGCCCAAACACGGTATCGATGGGGAAAATTAGTGGATGCAGAGCCGAGTCGATTTTTAGAAGAAATAGACGAACAATACTTACATTATATTGCTCCAAAAACAATAGCACCAACCATCAACCGATTTGTAGATAAAAGTTTGTTTGATGATGCCCCAAAAGGAATTCGTTTTCAAAAACCAATTCAGCGTAAAAAAGCAGCGCGAGATTTGGCAAAAAAGAAAGAAATTATCGTTCCTAAAAACTTAAAGAAAGTATCACAAACAGCTTCCAAAACAAACCTATTTGACAATGATATTATTGTTGGAAATATTATTGAACACGAACGTTTTGGGCGAGGAGAGGTCATTTCATTAGAAGGAAAAGGCCCTGATAAAAAAGCCATGATTCAGTTTGGTACCGCAGGCAAGAAAAACCTTTTATTGCGTTTTGTAAAGTTGAAAATTATCGGTTAAAAGAGTATGTGGATTTCTTTTAAAATCATTAAAAAAACTAAAAATAAAATGTTATTTTGCAACATTAAATAAATACTGCACACAATTTTGTTAATCCGACATTAATGAGACTTAAAAGTGCTTTTTATAAAAGGATTACAAAACATTTACGAGCACTTACATTATCAACCTCTTACTTATCGTATCATAAATAAGAGCTTCACAAAAATAAATAAATGACATTCGATTTAGAATACAACTCAGAAAGACCGTTAATGATTATTCCAGAATACGGCAGACACATCCAGAAGTTAGTAGACCATTGTGTTGCTTTAGAAACAAAAGAAGCACGAGATAAAATGGCGAAATCAATTGTTGATGTGATGGGGAATTTACAGCCACATTTACGAGATGTTCCAGATTTTAAACACAAGTTATGGGATCAGTTGTACATCATGTCCGATTTTCAATTGGATGCAGAATCTCCTTATCCATATCCATCAAAAGAAGAGTTGCAAGAGAAGCCAGAAGCTTTGGCCTATCCAAAATCTGCTTCTAGATATCGTTATTATGGAAATAATATTCAAACGATGATCGATATTGCTTTGAGTTGGGAAGCTGGAGAAAAAAAAGAAGCCTTGGTTTTTACCATTGCCAACCATATGAAAAAATGTTATTTAAATTGGAACAAAGACACGGTAGATGATGCCGTTATTTTTAAACATTTATATGATTTGTCTGACGGTAAATTAGATTTAAGAGAAACCGAAGAAGCACTTTCTGAAAGTAAAAATCTACTAAGAAAACGAAATACGCAAGGTCAGAACAATTCAAAAACATCCTACAAGAAACCACACCATAACAATCAGAATAAAAATAGAAAAAGATAAGTAACAATGGCATCATTTAAAATAGAAGGAGGACACAAGTTAGGAGGGACCATTACTCCCCAAGGAGCAAAAAATGAGGTATTACAAATACTTTGTGCTGTTTTATTGACACCAGAAAGAGTGGTTGTAAATAATGTACCCGATATTATTGATGTAAATAAACTCATCTTTATTCTCGGAGAGCTAGGTGTAAAAGTTGAAAAACTAAACAGAAGTTCCTATGCTTTTCAAGCAGATGATATTGATTTACCATACTTAGAGTCTGCAGAATTTAAAAGAGATGGGAGTTCATTAAGAGGTTCTATCATGTTAGTTGGGCCTTTGTTAGCACGTTTTGGAAAAGGATATATTCCACGTCCAGGAGGAGATAAAATAGGAAGAAGAAGACTTGATACACATTTTGAAGGATTTATCAAGTTAGGTGCAAAATTTAGGTACAATAAAGAAGAATATTTTTACGGAGTAGAAGCAAAAAGTTTACAGGGAACCGAGATGCTTTTAGATGAAGCCTCTGTAACAGGAACTGCAAATATTTTAATGGCAGCGGTTTTAGCCAAAGGAACGACTAAAATTTACAATGCCGCTTGTGAGCCTTATATTCAGCAATTAAGTAAAATGCTGAATTCGATGGGAGCAAAAATAACAGGAGTAGGTTCCAATCTCTTAATTATAGAAGGAGTTACTTCTTTAGGAGGCTGTGAACACAATGTTTTACCAGACATGATTGAAATTGGTTCTTGGATTGGAGTTGCCGTAATGACACGCTCAGAACTAACCATTAAAAACGTAAGTTGGGAAAACTTAGGCCAGATTCCAGATGTGTTCCGAAAATTAGGAATCCAATTAGAAAAAAGAGACGATGATATTTACATTCCAGCACAAGCCTCTTTCGAAATACAAAACTATATAGATGGTTCTATTTTAACAATTGCTGATGCCCCATGGCCAGGTTTTACACCCGATTTGTTAAGCATTGTTTTGGTCATTGCAACACAAGCAAAAGGAACCGTATTAATTCATCAAAAGATGTTTGAAAGTCGTTTGTTTTTTGTGGATAAACTGATTGATATGGGAGCAAAAGTTATTTTATGTGATCCTCACAGAGCTACCGTTATTGGGCATAACTTCCAAAGTCAACTAAAAGCTACTAAAATGACTTCACCAGATATTAGAGCAGGAATTTCCTTATTGATTGCAGCACTTTCTGCAAAAGGAACTTCGATCATTAATAATGTTGAACAAATCGATAGAGGGTATGAAAATATTGAGGCCCGATTGAAGTCGATTGGAGCAAAAATAACACGTATTGAAGATTAAAAGACCTTAATAATATTTTTAAAAATTGAGATAGGTCGCATACAGAAAAAAAAAGTGTCAGATTGACACTTTTTTTTTGTTGGCAACATTTTTGCAAATAAGAGATGTATAATTTAACGATTACAAAGAAATGAGTAAGAAAGAAGATATAAAACAAGAAGAAATAAATACAGCAGAAGAAATACAACAAGTTGAAGAAAATCAGCAAGTTGTAGAGGAAGTAGCGGAAGAAGTTCCAACAGCTGAAGCGTTACTTCTTGCTGAAAAAGACAAATTTTTACGTCTTTTTGCAGAGTTTGAAAACTATAAAAAAAGAACAACAAGAGAACGCATTGAGCTTTTTAAGACCGCAGGACAAGAAGTAATGACATCTTTACTGCCAGTTGTAGATGATTTTGAACGTGCTTTGTCACATATTGAAGAAGACAAAGAAGCCGAAGAATTAAGTAAAGGAGTAGTGTTAGTATATCAAAAATTCTACAATACTTTAGAGCAAAAAGGCTTATCCAAAATAGAAACAAATGCAGGAGATGTTTTTGATGCTGAAATACACGAAGCAATTACACAAATTCCAGCGCCAAGTGAAGACATGAAAGGAAAGGTAATTGATTGTGTTGAAAAAGGATATAAGTTAGGAGACAAGATCATCCGATACCCAAAAGTAGTGATCGGACAGTAAATAAATTACAATTAACATTTTACAATTACCAATGACTATCGATCATTGATAATTGATCACTGAAAGCATATGGCAAAACAAGATTTTTACGACGTATTAGGTATTTCTAAATCGGCATCACAAGCAGAGATTAAGAAAGGGTATAGAAAAATGGCAATCAAATATCATCCAGATAAAAATCCAGATGATAAATCAGCTGAAGAAAACTTTAAAAAAGCGGCAGAAGCATACGAAATTTTAAGCGACGAAAACAAAAAGGCACGTTATGACCAGTATGGACATCAAGCTTTTGATGGACCTCAGGGCGGTGGCGGCTTCGGCGGTGGCGGAATGAATATGGATGACATATTTAGTCAGTTTGGAGATATTTTCGGCGGCGGCGGCGGTTTTGGTGGTTTTGGCGGAGGAGGTCAACGCCAAGCCCGAGTAAAAGGAAGCAACCTAAGAATTCGTGTAAAATTAACTTTAGAAGAAATTGCTGAAGGTGTAGAGAAGAAAGTAAAAGTTCGTAGAAAGGTTCAGGCTGGAGGTGTTTCCTACAAGACCTGTTCTACATGTAACGGTTCTGGGCAACAAATGCGAATTACCAATACCATATTGGGTAGAATGCAAACTGCAGTAACCTGTTCAAGTTGTTCGGGTGCTGGTGAAATGATTAGCAGTAAACCCAACGGTGCAGATGCCCAAGGTTTGGTTGTTGAAGAAGAAACCGTATCTATCAATATCCCTGAAGGAGTTACTGAAGGAGTTCAATTAAAAGTTGGAGGTAAAGGGAATGATGCGCCAGGGAAAAATTCAATGTCAGGAGATTTATTAGTTTTAATTGAAGAAATTCCACATGCAACACTAAAAAGAGAAGGAACAAACATACATTACGATCTCTATATTAACTATTCAGATGCGGTCTTAGGAACCAGTAAAGAAGTTGAGACCGTGAAGGGTAAAGTGAAAATAAAAATCGATGCAGGTACCCAATCTGGTAAGATTTTACGTTTAAAAGGAAAAGGATTGCCAAGCATTGAAAGATATGGAACAGGAGACTTCCTAATTCATATAAATGTATGGACACCACAAGAGTTGAATAAAGAACAAAGACAATTTTTTGAGAAAATGGCTACCGACGATAATTTTGCACCCAACCCAAATACATCCGATAAATCATTTTTTGAAAAGGTAAAAGATATGTTCTCATAAATATTTATCGTAGATACTTATTATAAACATTTGTTTTGAAATTACTGTTTTATTGATTTTTTTTTTTATGGTTAACCAATTTAACATATATTTGTAATGTAGCTAAGCAATTAGTTACACTTTTTCTTTTTCATAGCAATTTTTCCCACTCATTTATGAGTGGGTTTTTTTTATGAATAATTTGTATACATTTACACTATTAATAGCAGATCTATCTTATCGTCAAGCTTTTTAGTTTGAAGGAAAGTCCGGACATCAAAGAGTAGCATAGCGGATAACATCCGTCCAGCGTAAGTTGAGGACCAGTGCAACAGAAAGCAAGTACAGTTCGGCTGTAGTGAAACCAGGTAAACTCTATGCGATGCAATGCCATGTAAATTAGAGCTTGAGAGCTACTCGCTCGATTCTAAAGGGTAGGCAGATGGATTCTAAGAGTAATTTTAGAACTAGATAAATGATAAGAGCCTTTTTTAAGGTACAGGATTCGGCTTATTGATCTGCTATTTTTATTATTATTTTTTTGCGATATTCGTAAAAAAAAATATTCAAAAAAGTTATTTTTATTAATTTATTTTCAATAATAATAGAAATAACTTTTATTTATTTATTTATTAAATCAATCTATTAATTATTTTTTAAAATAGCTATAATAACAGTAGATTTGCGATACTAAAATTCTTAATAATAAACAGATATAGCTTTTTAGATTCTTAGAATTTAAATGGTTTAAAGTACTAAAAATTCCCTACATGAACACTTATAAGGATTACCTTCAGCAAATAGAAGATAGAAAAAAGCAAGGATTAAGCCCACAGCCAATTGATGGTGCTGAATTACTTAGCGAAATCATTGCACAGATTAAAGATTCAGAGAACGAACATAGAGCGGATTCTCTTAATTTCTTTATTTATAATGTTTTGCCAGGTACAACGAGTGCAGCGGTTGTAAAAGCGAAATTTTTAAAGGAGATCATTCTTGGTGAATCGGTATTAAAAGAGATTACACCTGTAGCTGCTTTTGAGCAATTGGCGCATATGAAAGGGGGTCCCTCAATTAATGTTTTACTGGATATCGCTTTAGGTGATAACGAAGAGATCGCAAAGCAAGCTTGTAAAGTACTTAAAACACAAGTGTTCCTTTATGAGGCAGACATGGAGCGTATCGAAGTTGCTTACAACAATGGTAATGCAATAGCGAAAGCACTGATTGAAAGTTATGCGAAAGCAGAATTTTTCACGAAGTTACCAGAAGTAGAAGAAAAAATAGAAGTAGTAACATTCATCGTAGGTGTAGGAGATATTTCTACAGATTTACTTTCTCCTGGAGGTGATGCACACTCTCGATCAGATCGTGAATTGCACGGACAATGTATGTTCGAACATAACAAGGAACAACAAAATGCGTTGCTTGCATTGCAAAAAGAACATCCAGACAAAAGAGTGATGTTGATTGCAGAAAAAGGAACCATGGGGGTTGGATCTTCTAGAATGTCAGGTGTAAATAACGTGGCATTATGGACAGGTATAAAAGCAAGTCCCTATGTACCATTCATTAACATTGCTCCAATTATAGCAGGTACCAATGGTATTTCGCCAATTTTCCTTACAACAGTAGGAGTAACAGGTGGTATTGGTGTAGATCTTAAAAACTGGGTAAAGCAGAAAGATGAAAATGGAAAAACGATTCGTGATGCGGAAGGCGATCCTATTTTAAAGGAAAGATATTCTGTAGCAACAGGAACCGTACTTACAATCAATACAAAAGAGAAGAAATTATATAATGGTGATCAGGAATTAATTGATATTTCTGCATCATTAACACCACAAAAAGTGGAATTTATCAAAGCAGGAGGTTCGTATGCAATTGTATTTGGTAAAAAATTACAAACATTCGCATCTAAAGTTTTAGGCATCGATGTAATGCCAGTATTTGCAACATCAAAAGAGATTTCTCACGAGGGGCAAGGACTTACAGCAGTTGAAAAAATATTTAACAAGAATGCCGTTGGAACAACTCCAGGGAAAGTATTGCATGCTGGATCGGATGTTCGTGTTGAAGTAAACATCGTTGGATCTCAAGATACAACGGGACTGATGACTTCTCAAGAATTAGAGATGATGGCAGCAACAATAATTTCTCCCATTGTAGATGGAGCTTATCAATCAGGTTGTCATACTGCTTCGGTATGGGACAACAAATCTAAGGCTAACATTCCTAGATTGATGAAGTTTATGAATGACTTCGGATTGATAACTGCACGTGACCCAGAGCATAAGTACCAACCAATGACGGATGTTATCCATAAGGTATTGAATGATTTAACGGTAGACGATTGGGCCATTATTATTGGTGGAGATTCACATACAAGAATGTCTAAAGGTGTAGCCTTTGGAGCAGATTCAGGAACTGTTGCTTTAGCACTCGCTACCGGGGAAGCTTCTATGCCAATTCCAGAATCCGTTAAAGTAACCTTTAAAGGTGAAATGAAACCGTATATGGATTTTCGTGATGTAGTGCATGCTACACAATCTCAAATGCTTACTCAGTTTGGTGGCGACAATGTATTCCAAGGTAAAATTATCGAGGTGCACATTGGAACACTTACTGCCGATCAAGCCTTTACATTTACTGATTGGACAGCAGAAATGAAAGCAAAAGCCTCTATCTGTATTTCTGAGGATGACACCTTAATTGAATCTTTAGAGATTGCAAAAGGGAGAATTCAGATTATGATTGAAAAAGGCATGGACAATGATCTTCAAGTTTTGAAGGGATTAGTTGCAATTGCAGACAAACGAATCACAGAAATTAAATCAGGAGAAAAACCTTCCTTAAGACCAGATGCAAACGCGAAGTATTCAGCTGAAGTAGTGATTGATTTAGATATCATTGCAGAGCCAATGATTGCAGATCCAGATGTAAACAACGAAGATGTTTCTAAGCGTTATACGCATGATACCATTAGACCACTTTCATTTTATGGAGGAACTAAAAAGGTAGATCTTGGTTTTGTAGGATCTTGTATGGTTCATAAAGGAGATATGAAAATATTAGCTCAAATGCTTAAAAATATTGATGAGCAACAAGGAGAGGTAGTCTTTAAGGCTCCTTTAGTTGTAGCACCTCCTACCTATAATATTGTAGATGAATTGAAAGCTGAAGGTGATTGGGATATTTTGAAAAAATATTCTGGTTTCGAATTTGATGACAATGCACCAAAAGCAATCGCACGTACTGGATATGAAAACATGTTGTATTTAGAACGTCCTGGTTGTAACTTATGTATGGGGAACCAAGAAAAAGCAGCACCTGGAGATACTGTGATGGCAACATCTACGCGTTTATTCCAAGGTAGAGTTGTAAAAGATTCTGAAGAGAAAAAAGGAGAATCCTTACTTTCTTCTACACCAGTAGTGGTACTATCTGCCATACTCGGTAGAACACCTACTTTAGAAGAATATGTAGCTGCTGTAAAAGGAATCAATTTAACGAAGTTTAAGCCTTCACATAAGCTTCTCGTAAAATAAATAGCATTCTTATTTTAAGATAAAAAAGCTTGAATCAAATGATTCAAGCTTTTTTTTTTGCGCTAGAGGAAGTGCATTAAAAGTAAATAATTAGAACTGCTTTAGATGATTTTCCGATTTTTCAATAACTGCTTCAACGCTTATGAGTGCATTGTCACTTCATTAATAACCTCTTTTAAAAGCGTACAGCCTTCAATAATTTCCGCATCAGAAATTGTTAGAGGAGGAGTAATCCGGATTGCCTTGCTTTCAAAAAGTAAAAAGAAAAGAATCAATCCTCTTTCCAAACAAGTCAATATAATTTTTGCCGCTAATTCTGGGGTCGTAACAATAGCAGCTAGCATCAATCCTTTTCCTCTAATTTCTTTAATTTCAGGATGTTTTAGATGATCTCTGATGAGTTTTTCCTTCCTAAGTGTATCTGCGATTAAAGTGTTTGACAATATTTCTGTTACCGTTGCAAGACCTGCAGCTGCAATCACAGGATGCCCACCAAAAGTAGTAATGTGTCCTAATTTGGGTTCGTTTTGTAATAAGTGCATCATTTTAGAAGGTGCAATAAATGCACCAATGGGCATGCCACCGCCGAGACCTTTACCGGTTATAACGATATCTGGTGTTACATAATAGTTTTCAAAACCCCAAAATTTACCAGTTCTACCAATTCCAGTTTGTATTTCATCTAAAATTAACAGGGCACATACTGTATCACATTTCTCTTTTACTTTTTTTAGAAAATCATTTGTTGGGCTAATAAATCCTGCACCTCCTTGTATGGTTTCTAGAATAACAGCGGCAGTTTTATGTGTAATTTTATCTAAATCTGCTTCTTTGTTAAACTCAATAAATCGTGCACCTGGAACCAATGGTCGAAATGCTCGGTTTTGTTCTTCAGCGCCAGAAACACTCATTGCGCCTTGTGTATTTCCATGATAGGAATTCTTCGCAGCAATAATTTCTGACCTTCCTGTAACTCTTTTGGCAAGTTTTAGTGCGCCTTCTGTAGATTCTGTACCAGAATTGGTAAGATATACGGACATTTCATTTTTTGGAAATGTTGCAGCGAGTATTTTGCACAGTGCAACAGGTGCTTCTTGTACAAATTCACCATATACCATCACATGCGCGTACTTGTCTAATTGATTTTTAATTGCCTGTGATACTTTTGGGTGATTATGTCCCAAACTATTTGCTGAAACTCCTGCGACAAAGTCTAAATGCTTCTTGCCTTTGGTATCAAAGATATAAGAACCCTTTGCATGCGAAATTTCTATCGCTAATGGGTGAGGAGATGTTTGTGCTTGGTATGTAAAGAAATCATTTTTCATTATTGTTTCTCTATACTTACAGGGCCCTTTGGTATTTTATTTACATCCAATTTGGAAGATGTCATGGGTTTTATAGGTCCCAATTTCTTTCCAGTTGTAGCTGTTTTTTTGTTTTCACCTTCTTTGATGAAAATATCCGTCATTTTTTTGGGTTGTTCGTCTTCACGCCAAATAAACCCTTTTAATTCCTTTACATGATCGGGAAGTTTCGAAGGTGGATAGGTTTTTCCTTCTGTAGTTTTCAAGTATTTGATGGTTTCAATTTCACCTTTGAATAGTGAGAATTCAATATTACTTGAAATTTCTTTTGAGATGGATTCTAAAACCCCTAATTCACTTCTGTTATAATACACCGATTCTGCATTCCCTTTAACCAAAAGGGTTCTGATACTGTTGTCTTTAAATTTTCCAAAAATATTTCTTCCTTTAATCTGATTAAAATCGGCAATAGATAATGAATCTTTGGAATTGATAAAGGCATTGTTCAATACTTTTAAGGAGTCCAATTTCTCGGTTTCAATATTGGTAATCAGATGAATGGTATCTCCGGTAATTTGATTCTGGTCTGCCCATAAAACAGGGTTTTGAAACATTCTTGTTAGTCCAGTCGCTTGGTTTGTGTGAATGGAATCACACTTTCCCTGCAAGTCTGATTTAAATATTTTTACATTGTTGAAAGTGCGGATAATTCGTTCTTCAGGAATACCAGTAACGAGTAATGTATCTCCATGAACAAACATAGAATCCTTATCTATAATTGTAATAGCAACGGCTCTATCTACAATAAACAAAGAATCTTTGAGTTCAAATAATTCTCCATAATTTCCTTTGGTCAAAAAATTTTCTACAGTATCTTTTACAATAATATTGTTAGTTGCAGAAGCAAAGCCACGGTTTTTGTCATAGTACAAACTATCTCCTTCGATGGTTCTTTCCTTTAAGAAAAGTTTTGCATTTTTTACAAAGTGAGAGATATCTGTCTTTGTATTGTAAAATCCTCGTTCACTATATATTCTATTTTTATTTTTTGAATTGGTAATAGTTGTCGGCCCATAGAAATAGGTGAGTCCCGAACTTGTATAATAGTCTAAATGTGTAGAAACTAAATTGTGTTCTGGATTGACTACATTGACACGGGTTGTTGCCGTAAATTTTTTATCAGTTAGATAGTAGTTTCCGTTTTTACTTTTTAAGGTGTTGGTTGCATCCTTAATAGTTGCGTAGCTTCTGTAATATAATTTTTGATTGAGGCGGTCAAATTGCAATGTATCTGATGTTAAAACCATCGTTGGATCTTTCAGGATAACATTTCCCCAAGACAACACTTGTTTTGAATTCCCATCATAATCTGCATAATCACTGGTTTGTGTTATGGTATCTCCTTGTTTTAGATATACGTTACCAATGGCTTTGAAAAAGTTTTTCTCTTTGTAGTATAATGCTTGCTGACAGGTTAAAATAGCACCTTCGTGAACCATTCGAACTTCACCAATTAATCGAGTTGCGCCAGGATATTTTTGTTCGTCAGTGTCTTGAAGTTTTGCATTGTAAAGTATCTTCTTAGTTTGTGCATTTGCAGAGAGAACGAAGAGGGCAAGCAATAAAAAAAATATTCTTTTCAAAACGTTAGATTTTAGGTAAAAATAATGAAAAGAATATTTCAAGTGTCTTAATGTTTAGGTAAAACTATCTTACGATGGTTTGTTTTCTATCGGGTCCAACAGATACGATTTTTACCGGAACTCCTGTTTCTTTTTCAATAAACGCAACATAATCTATTAAATTTTGTGGCAATTGATCTGCTGCAGTCATTTTCGTTAAATCTTCATCCCAACCTTTAAATTCAGAGTAGTTTACAGAAACGTTTTCTGGCTCGATATTATATGGTAAATGTGAAATTTCTTTTCCTTTATAATTGTAAGAAGTACATATTTTTAGGTTTTTAAAACCGGACAATACATCTCCTTTCATCATCATTAGCTGTGTTACCCCATTTACATCAACAGCGTATTTTAAGGCAACTAAATCCAACCATCCACAACGTCTAGCTCTTCCTGTTGTTGCACCAAACTCATGGCCAATACGTGCCATTTCGACACCATCCTGGTCAAACAATTCTGTAGGAAACGGTCCAGAACCAACTCGGGTTGTATAGGCTTTGAAAATTCCAAACACTTCACCAATTCTGTTGGGAGCAACTCCTAAACCAGTACAAGCACCTGCTGCGGTTGTATTTGAAGAGGTAACAAATGGATAGGTTCCAAAATCAATATCCAATAAAGATCCCTGAGCACCTTCTGCTAAAATTGTTTTTTTGTCTTTAATAGCTTGGTTTAAAAATTCTTCACTATCTATAAATTGTAATGTTTTTAATTTCTCAATTCCTCTGTCAAATTCAGTTTCTAATTCGTCTAAATTATAATCGATCTGAATATTGAAATAGTCCAACATCCCCAAATGTTTAGCGGTAAGTGCATGGTATTTGTCTTTCCAGTTCTCCATTTCTAAATCTCCAACACGCATTCCGTTTCTACCCGTCTTGTCCATATACGTTGGGCCAATTCCTTTTAGAGTAGAACCAATCTTAGCTTTTCCTTTAGAAGTTTCTGATGCGGCATCTAACAAACGATGTGTTGGTAAGATTAAGTGTGCTTTTCTAGAAATTAATAATTTTGAAGTATAATCAATATCGTGTTTGTCTAAATTTTCTAATTCTTTTTTGAAAATTACAGGATCTATGACCACTCCATTTCCAACAACATTCAATGCCGTTTTATGAAAAATACCAGAAGGTATGGTGTGCAAAACGTGTTTTCTTCCGTCAAAAATTAATGTATGACCCGCATTAGGACCTCCTTGAAAACGTGCGATAATATCATAGTTGGTGGTTAAAACATCTACAATTTTACCTTTTCCTTCATCTCCCCATTGTAATCCGAGTAATAAATCTACTGCCATTTGTTGTTTAATTTGTATGATTGTTGTGTTGTTGTTTGTTATTTTTTCTTAGTTCCGTAAAAATACAGAGAGTGATTGTGAATGTCTACATTGAAAACTTCTTCAATTGTTTTCTTTATCACTTGGATTCTTGGGTCGCAAAATTCTTTTACTTCTCCAGAATCTGTAAATATTAAGTGATCGTGGTTTTTATCGAAATAACTTTTTTCATACCTCGCCATAGATTGCCCATCAAATTGATGTTTTCTTACTAAGCCGCAATCTAAGAGTAAGTCGATTGTATTGTATAGGGTGGCTCTACTTACGCGGTAGTTTTTATTTTTCATATTGATATATAAAGATTCAATATCAAAATGATCTTCTACTGCATAAATTTCTCGAAGAATTGCAAAACGTTCAGGAGTTTTTCTATGTTTATTATCTTCTAAAAAAGAGGTAAACACTTTCTTTACTACTTCTTGATTATTTTCAGAATTACCCATTTGTCATTTTTTTCAAAAACAAATTTACTCTAATTTATGAATTAATTAATGGTTTTAAATAAATGATATTTACAAAGTATTAACACGTGCCACTTTTTTGACACCTTCAATCTTTTGAATGCTGGAAATGAGCTTCTTAAGTTGCGCTCTATTATTAACACTTAGCGATAATTTACCCTCAAAAAAACCTTCATTTCCTGCAATGTTGATACTGTGAATAAAAACACCCATATTGTTCGATATAATTCGGGTTAAATTATTTGCAATTCCTGCATTGTCAACACCATTTATTTGCAAAATTACCTTGAAATCTTGTTTTGTAGAATCGATCCATTTCGTTTTTATAATTCGATAGGCATAGTTGGATTGTAAAGAAATGGAATTCGGGCAATTCTTCTTATGTACTTTTATTCCATCATTGATGGTGATAAACCCAAAAACGTTGTCTCCAGATATTGGATTACAGCAAGGAGATAATTTATATTCTAGTCTTTCTTCATCCTTTCCAAAAACCAGTGCATCGTATTTGTGAGTAACTACTTCCTCGCTAACGGCTCCTGTGCTTGGAGTTCTTCTCAGTTTGTTTTTGAAATAACTAATAATGGCACTGTTTCTTCCCGATACAAAGCTTTTTAATTGGGTGTTGTCAATAGCACCACTTCCAATTCGAAAGAACAAGTCGAAGCTTGTTCTCAAGTTAAAGAAGGTCACCAATTCATTGACTACCTTTTCATTAAATGAAATCTTTAAATGTCGTAATTTCCTTGCTAATATCGCCTTTCCTTCCTCAGCAATTTGTTTCTCTTCGTCTTTTAAGGCTGCTTTAATTTTTGTTCGCGCTCGGGCAGTAATTACAAAATCCAACCATCTAGAATTTGGTTTGTTGATTGCTGTTGTAATGACTTCTATCTGATCTCCACTATTGAGTTCATAACTTAGTGGAACTAATTTTCCATTTACTTTTGCACCTCTACATTTTAAACCCACATCGGTATGAATTGAAAAGGCGAAATCTAAAGCTGATGCTCCTTTTGGAAGTGATTTTAAATCCCCTTTAGGCGTGAAAACATAAATTTCTTTTGCGTATAAATTCAATTTAAAATCCTCTACAAAGTCAACCGCATTTAAACTTTGATTCTCTAGGGTTTCTTTCAATTTATTGAGCCAACCTTCAAGACCGTTTTCATTTACGATTCCTTGCTTGTATTTAAAATGTGCTGCATAACCTTTCTCTGCTATTTCATCCATTCTTTTGGAACGAATTTGTACTTCGACCCATTGGGCATCAGGACCAACAACCGTAATGTGAAGTGCTTCATATCCTGTAGATTTTGGCTGAGAAATCCAGTCTCTTAAACGTGATGGATTGGGTTTAAAGTAATCAGTAACAATGGAATAAATTTTCCAAGCTTCAAATTTTTCATCCTTAGAATTGGGTTCAAAAATGATTCGAATGGCAAATTTATCATATACCTCATCAAAAGTCACATTCTGTTTTCTCATTTTTCTACGAATTGAAAAAATCGATTTAAAACGCCCTTTTATTTCATAATTAAGGTGTTCTTTACTCAGTCCTTTTTGAATGGTTTCTGAAAAAGTATTGATATACGTTTGTTGTTCTTCTTTACTAGCTTTTATTTTAGCGGTTATGTCACTAAAAACTTCGGGCTCTGTGTATTTCAACCCTAAATCTTCTAATTCTGTTTTAATATTATACAACCCCAATCGATGTGCTAGAGGCGCATAAATGTACAAGGTCTCAGAAGCAATTTTTATTTGTTTATGGGCAGGCATTGCATCCATGGTTTGCATATTGTGCAATCTGTCTGCAATTTTTATTAAAATAACGCGTACATCGTCATGCAATGTAAGAAGCATTTTTCTGAAATTTTCTGCTTGTATGGAAGCGTCTTTTTCTTTGTTTAAACGAGATATTTTTGTCAAACCGTTTACAATTCGTGCAATCGTTTCTCCAAATAATTGTTCAATATCTTCAATTGTGTAATGGGTATCTTCTACCACATCATGTAAAAGTGCTGCTGCTATTGATGTGGCTCCTAAACCAATTTCATAAGCAACAATTTTCGCTACTGCGATTGGATGGTAGATATAAGGTTCACCTGTTTTTCTTCGCTGCTCAGAATGTGCTTCAACTGCAACATCAAATGCATGCCGGATTAAGTCTTTATCGTCCTTTGATAAAATTTCATAAGTTCCCTTTAACAAGTCCTTATATCGACTTGCTATTTCCTTATTTTCCTCTTCTATAGAAATGGTGTAATTCATTTACGTTTGCTTGCATTTCAATCCAAAGTGAATTTAAGGCAAAGAAATTACATAAACAACTATTCTTTTTTTAAATTTTGGATTCTTTCGAACAATGTAGGGTGGGAGTAATGCATAAAAACATATGCAGGGTGGGGTGTTAAGTTGCTCAAACTGTTTTTAGATAGTTTCTTAAGTGCACTTATTAAAGGGATAGTAGTATTGGTTTCTTTAGCATAATTATCTGCTTGATATTCAAAAATTCGTGAAATATAATTCATGAATATTCCTGTAATTTCTGAGACTGGTGTATATAAAATTCCAAAGGCAATTAAACCAATATGAAAACTTGGGTTTGCAACTCCTAATGCTTTTGAAAAGAGGGGCATATTGATGAATAATGATAAAAGAAATAACATAAATCCTGTGAGAAGGAGCGAGGTAAATAAATTAAAAAGGATGTGTTTTTTTTTGTAATGACCAACTTCATGCGCTAAAACTGCCACGATTTCTGGAATCTCCAAGTCATTAATTAAAGTGTCAAAAAGCGTAATTCTTTTTTGAGAACCGAAACCAGAAAAATAAGCATTTGCCTTTGTAGATCGCTTCGATCCATCGATCACAAAAATTGCATCCAATTTAAATCCAACTTTCTTTGCGTATGCTTCTATTGCAGTTTTTAATTCTCCATTTTCTAAAGGCGTTTGTTTGTTGAACAGCGGTACAATTAATTTTGCATAAAAGAGATTCATAAATACTGTGAATAGTGCAATTAAAATCCAGGCATACACCCAGAAATTTTCTCCAAAAATTTGATAAAACTCAATAATTAATGCTAAAATTCCACCCCCTAGAAACGAAGACATTACCAGCCCTTTTATCTTATCTATCCAAAATAAGGCTTTTGTCGATTTGTTAAAACCGAAGCTTTCTTCTATAACAAAGGTCTTGTAATAGGAAAAAGGGGTTGTTAATAAATCAGAACCAATCAGAATAACACCAAAGAATATTAAAGCAACGAGTATTGGGTTTTCTGTAAAATTTCTTGCAAAATCATCCACATATTTAAAGCCATCTAAAAAGAAGAAAAAGAGGGTGAGAGTTAATGAAAACAATGAAGTGATCTTCGAAAACAGCGCATTTTTTTTCTTGTATGCTTGTGATTTTTGATATTCTTTTTCATCATAAACATCCGCCAATTCAAAAGGGATTTTATCGTTATAATGTTTCGCATTTAAAGCACTTAATATTGTATCAATGACAAAACTGATGACAACTATTGAAATTAATAGATAAAAAAGGGTGGTTGCGGTCATATTATTTTTTACAATTTCGATTGTAATCTCTTACAATGTCTTTAATGTGCCATTTTTGATACTCTCCTTGTTTTATTTTGCTAATTAAGGATTTACAATTTTTAAAATATTTTACAATTCTTTTTCTAAAAATTTTGTTGCTTTTACCGTTGGTATCGCTCCAAATTTTGATGACACTATGTTTGCTGTCTTTTTTTGAAAGATAATACCTTTTATATTCATACAATTGACCAGTTCCAGTATTCAATGTAAAAAAGACACCATTCCCAGACATAATGCTAGATCCATTATCCAACACAAAGCTACTTTGCGTATACAATTTTAAGGGACCTCTGTTGTTTTCTCTCAAAAGAACAGGACCTTCCCCAATAAGTAGTTTGTACTTAAAGTTTTTAATGAAATTGTCTTTTACCAATTGAAGACCTCGTAATTTTTTATATGTGAACTTCACCTTTTTGTCGTTGCGTTCTTTTTTAAAATGAACGGTATTGAAATCTTTAATTCTCGCAAAGCCTTTAAGTGTGTCTTTGTTTTTTAAGAAAAGTGTTGCTTTTTGGTAAGTACTTTCATTAAAATTCTCACTAGAAATTTGAGAAAACAAAGAAGTTCCAAGCATTAAACTAAATGAAATAAAGAGAGTGAAATTTTTGGTCATCCTGTTATTTATTTTTCTTTATCGCATACAAAGCTGCGCCAATAATACCTGCATTGTTTCTAAATTGTGCTGGTTTTACAGGGATATCTACTGTTAAAAATCGCTTAAATTTTTCAAATTTTTTACTAATTCCACCTCCTAAAATATACATTTTTGGAGTATGTAATGTTTTGACATGGTGTAAGAAAAGATCAAATCTTTTTGCCCACTGCTCTAAAGATAAGTTGTCTTTTTTTCTTGCAGAATCGGCAACATGTTTTTCAATGATTTCCCCATTTTTATGATAGATTCTTCCCAATTCTACATTCGGAATCAACGTTCCGTTATAAAATAAACCAGAGCCTATACCAGTACCGATTGTAATTACAAATATTTTACCATTCATTTCTTTTCCAGCTCCCAAACTTACTTCAGCCAAACCCGCTAAATCAGCATCGTTACTCACATAAAAAGACAATCCACCACAAGTTTTTTTAAAAAGATGGTCAATTCTAACATTCACCCATTCTTTACTTAGATTTCCTTTGTGTTTACATTGTCCATCTAAGACAATGGTTGGAAAACAGCAGCCAACAATTCCACTCCAATCAAAATGTGTAACCATTTCCTTAACTATATTCGCGACTGCTTCTGGAGTGGCGGGTTTTGGTGTGCTGATTCGATGTCTCTCCGTAACTAATTCCCCAGTTATTGTGTTAACAATAGCTGCTTTTATTCCAGATCCTCCGATGTCAATTCCTAAAACGTTCATATTTAATTAAAATTTCGTTGTCTTTTTGCTTCAAATAGTACAATAGCAGCAGCTACAGATACATTCATTGAATCTATTTGCCCTTGCATGGGTATGTTGATGTTTTGAGTGGCTTTTTCTCGCCAAACCTCTGTTAATCCAGTGGCTTCTGTACCTACAACGATGGCCGTTGCTTTGGTGAAGTCTTCTTTGTGGTATTCGTTCGAGTTTTGTAGCGTTGTGGCATACAATTGTACTTTATGCGTTGTCAGAAAATCAATAATTTCTTGGGATGTACCCGTTCCAATCTGATTTGTAAAAATACATCCAACGCTCGATCTAATAATATTCGCGTTGTATAAATCGGTTTTGGGGTTTGCAATGATAACTGCGTCTATGTTTGCAGCATCTGCTGTTCTTAATAAGGCACCAATATTGCCTGGTTTTTCTGGAGCTTCTGCAACTAAAATAAGTGGCGTATCATTTTTAAATTGAATGTTTTTTAAAGAGAAATCTTTTGTTTTAGCAACCGCTATAATTCCCTCTGTAGCATCTCTATAAGCCAGTTTTTGATAGACCTCTTTAGAAACTTCAATCCGATTGATGTTTTCATTAAACAAATGTAAAATTTCATTTTCTGAAACAAAATCTGCATTGTATAACACGGTATCAAAAGAGTAATTCCCTTTTATTGCTAAAAAAATTTCGCGTTTTCCTTCAATTAAAAAGAGTCCTTGTTTTTTACGTTCTCTCGCTTTCTCTTGTAACTTAAGAAGGTTCTTTATGTAGGTGTTCTGTGTGCTTGTTATGGCTTTCATTATTGCAAAGATACCCAATTGAACTTTGTGTGAAAAGACTATTTTTTAAGAATTAGTAACGAGATGAACTATTTTCAATATTGAACAAGTTTTATTGAGTAATGTGCTGTAATTTTCTTTGCTTTTTTATTTTATATTCCAAAAAAAAGACTCGCTAATGCGAGCCTTTTATAATTGTGACCAACGTTTTAATCTGTCTTATATTTGTTGGAGTAACGCTTCCAAAGTGTGGTTTGGTGCGTTTCTAAACTAATTTTTCTTCCTTGAATAAATGCATCGGTTAAAATATTCCCTTTCATTTCTAAGGCATCACCTTCAGAAATAAATAATGTAGCATCTTTGCCAACTTCTAAAGAACCTACAAAACTGTCAATACCTAATATTTTGGCATTGTTTAAAGTAATCATTTTTAACGCTTCTTCTTTTCCGACTCCGTATGCAGCATAAGTACCTGCATAAAAAGGTAAGTTCCGTGTATTCATCCGTTCCATTTGTCCTTCCATTCCAAGTCCAACTGTAATTCCTTTATCTATTAAAATCTTTGCATTTCTATATGATAAATCGAAATCATCGTCTTCACCTTCTGGAATCCTATGTGAGCGTTCTATAATCACTGGAATGTTGTTTTTAAGTAATAAATTAGCAACATTTTCAGCTCCTTTTGCATGTACCAATACCATGTTGTTGATGCCGATTGCTTTCATTTTACTAACCGCATCTGTAATTTCTTTTTCACCATTGGCATGAATAAAAAGTTTTTGAGTACCATAAAATAATCCTTTTGTAGCAGAAAACGGAATGTTTTCTGTTTCTTGATCACTGGATAAATACCTTTTTGCATCTGTAAAATAGGTAACTATTTTCTGAATGTTCTCACCATATTTTGGATCTAATTTTAAGGCGGGGTCTTCTCCCATCCACCAACGTCCTCGTGTTAAACTTCCAGGCCAATTGATATGAATAGCATCGTCTTTTTTAATTGCAGCGTCTTCCCAGTTCCAAGCATCAAATTGTACAACAGAAGATGTTCCAGATATCGTACCTCCTCTAGGGGTTATTTGCCCCATAAAAACACCATTCGGGCGCATTGATTCGACTACTTTACTTTCTGCATTATAGGCAATTAAACTGCGAATATGTGGCAGCATTGTACCTACTTCATCTTCATCATCTGTTGCTCTAACAGCATCAATTTCTACCAAGCCTAAAGAAGCATTTGCTGCAATAAATCCAGGATACACCTTTCTTCCTGTGGCATCGATTACGGTGCCTTGTCGCGCAATTTTTGCAGTCGCTTTTCCTACAAAAGTAATTTTGCCCTTATTGAACATTAACAATGAATTTTCAATTACTTCCCCGTTCCCTAGGTGCGCCGTTGCTCCTTCAATGGAATATGCTTGTGTTTGCTTAGCTGCAGGTGTTTGTTGTGCCAATAGGTTTCCTATCCATAAGAAACATAGCAAACTGTATATAAATATATTTTTCATCTTGTTTGTTTTTAAGTGCTTATTCAGAGTCACAGTGAAAGTTTCTATTTCTTTTTTTCTTTGGCATTTGAGTTGCTCCACCGCCCATTTTTGCATCCAACATCATTTTTATCAATTTGCTTTTTTCAGTTTGAATGGCTTTTCTTTTTACCAAGTCGGTCTCCATATCAAAATAAACAGCTCCATCAATAATGGTTTTTTCGGCTTTCGCATAAATAGACAAAGGATTATGATTCCAAAGAACTACATCGGCATCCTTTCCAATTTTTATACTTCCAGTTCTAGCGTCTAAATGCAATAGTTTTGCTGGATTGATCGTCACCATTTTCCAAGCTTCCAATTCAGACATTCCTCCATATTTAATGGTTTTTGCAGCTTCTTGATTCAATCTCCTCGACATTTCTCTATCATCAGAGTTGATAGCTACAGTGATGCCTTGATTTGCCATAATTGCAGCATTGTAAGGAATGGCATCCAATACTTCATACTTATAGGCCCACCAATCTGAAAATGTGGATGCGCCAACACCGTGTACTTTCATTTTATCAGCTACTTTATAACCTTCTAAAATATGTGTGAAAGTGTTGATGTTAAAATTAAATCTTTCTGCAACCTTCATTAACATGTTAATTTCTGACTGTACATAAGAATGACATGAAATAAAACGTTCTTTATTAATGATTTCGGCCAAGGTTTCCAATTCCATGTCTTTTCGATATGGATTTCCGCTTTTCTTCAACGCATCATATTCTTTTGCTCTTTGGAAATAATCGATAAAAACCTGTTCGGTTCCCATTCTTGTTTGTGGAAAACGAATGGTATTGGAGGCCCCCCAGTTGGATTGTTTTACGTTTTCACCCAATGCAAACTTGATGTATTTTGGAGAGTCCTCGAGCAACATTCCTGCGGCATTCTCTCCCCATTTTAATTTGATGATTGCAGATCTTCCTCCAATTGGATTTGCAGAACCATGTAAAATTTGAATGGTTGTAACACCTCCCGCTAAGTTTCTGTAAATGTTCATATCATTTGGATTGACAACATCTTCGATCGTTACTTCTGCTGTTGAGTTATGTCCTGATTCGTTTACAGCAGATGTTGCAATGTGCGAATGTTCATCAATAATTCCGGCTGTTAAATGTTTTCCAGTTCCATCAATGACTCTGGCGCCTCTTGTAGAAAGGTTTTTTCCGATTTTTTCAATTTTCCCTTTTTTTAAGAGCACATCGGTGTTTTCTAAAATACCTGCAGCTTCTGAGGTCCAAACTGTGGCATTTTTAATTAAAATCGTTTCTTGATTGGGTACTTCATAATTCCCATACCCAACATTTGGATAACTTACTGGAAAGTGTATTAAATCTTCTTTTTTCTTCTTTTTATCTTTTTTATCTTTTTTCTCTTTTTTCACCTGTTTTACAGTAGACCAAGGAGTTTCATTTCCTGCATCGTCATAGGCAGTCCCTTGCATTGCATTGGAAGCGTTCATCGTTTGCCCAACCAATCGAGCATATCCATCCGTATCGTTCAATGTAATGTGAATCCAGTTGTCTTTGAATGAAAATTTAGATTTTACCTTTTTATCGCCCAATTTTACAGCAGCGGTTTGTTTTGCTCCTTTACCAGAAACAGTAAGCGTATAATTGACATTGTTTAAGGCCAAGTTATAACTCCCAGTAAGGTCTTTAATATGTCTGTCGTTGATCACATTTTTAGCGCCCTGTACCCAGTTTTCATACAGGGTTGTTTTGGCGTCAAAAATATCTCCAGAGGTAATGATAAAATTGGCATAACTTCCAGGATGTAAGTTCCCGATATTGGTTCTTCCCAACATTTTAGCCGGATTTGTAGTCAAAGCAGCCAAGGCGCTTTCTTTGTCAAAACCAAGTTGAATGGCCTTTTGTAAGTTTTTGTGAAAAGCATCCATCGACTTTAAACTGTGCATTGTAAGTGCAAAGCTGACATCATTCTTATGTAAAATGGCCAAGTTGGAAGGTTCTTGGTTCCATTTACGCAAATCGCTTAACGGAATGTTCTTAGAAATGTTTGGGTTGCTAACATCATAAGGTTTTCTAAAGTTGATAGGAATGATAAAATCTGCATTTGTTTTTTTGATGTCGGCAATCCTTTCAAATTCATCACCACCCCCAACAATAGTATATTGGATGCCAAATTCATCACCCACTTTATCGGCTCTTAGTGCATCTAAGTGATTTCCTGCTTCAAATATTTGAACTAAATTTTTGTTTTTATTCAATGCTGCTAAAGAGGCATCTTTATTTTTTGCATTGCCATTGGCATACCATTCTGCATCTAAATAAGTCTGACGTAATAATGCCATTGTACCCATTCTTGAAGTAGGGTAGGACTGACGCGATTGCAAACTCTTTGTAAATGATAAATACTGTGCAGACGTGTTTTCTAAAATTCGGTAGGCATCTGAAGCATTTGGGTTTAAAGCGACCAACATTCCATTTCCACGAATGATTCCGTCTTGCATATGTGTGTTAACCACACCGAAACCTGCCTTCAAATAGTCCTTTGCTTTTTTAGTATCAAATTTAAAAGAGTTGGTAGCTTTGGTTTCTGGTCGTATGTGATCGTTCCAGTAATACCCGTCTCTGCTTGCATCATATTGAGGTGTTCTGTTATTGGAGCGCACTCTTTTTGGTTTTGAGATTCCAAAATCGGCATACATATCTATAAATGATGGATAGATTGTTTTTCCTTTTAAATCGATGATTTTAGTTCCCGTTGGAATTTGTACTTTTTTTCCAATAGCAATGACTTTCCCGTCCTTAATAAGAAGAGTTCCTTTTTTAATTATTTTTTGTGGGGTTTCATAGATTGTTGCATTTTGTAAAGCAACAACGGTGTTTTTGATCGTCTTTACGCCCGTATTTGTTGGGAAATAATCTTGCGCATTGGCAGACATTACCATCAGTATGGAACATAGTAAGAGTAGTTTTCTCATAACTTTGATTTGATTTTTGAACTTCACCGCTCAATTTAATCAGAAGTAAGTCAGCAATGACAAAAATGAATTTTTTTAACAAAAATTTAAGAAAAAGAATCACCCTGTTTTTCAAAATAAGAAATCAACAAATCCACAACATAACTGTAAGAAGCAGTTCCTTTATCTTGCTTGTTGGCTTTTAAATAGGCATTGTAACCCTTTTTTACCAAAGGTTCAAAAGAGTTTTTATAGGATTTCCAGAAAGCAGCACTGTTTTTAAAATCCATAAGAATGCCTTTGTGTGTCTTTTTCCAAATTTCGGCAAAGGCCTGGCGATCTCTTTTTCGTACTTCACCAATTAAATAGGCGAACGCCATTCTGTAACTTGCATATTTAAAATACGGATCGTCTGTATAATTAGCTGCCAAGAACCCCACGAAATTGGCTTCGTTTTCTGCGGAAAATCCAATTTGATGTGCCATTTCATGACAGGTAGTTGTAGGATAACCTGTTTTTGGAATTCGATCATTTACTTGTGCTTCACCAGTTAACGGATTGAAATATCCAGAAGTACCATTGTAGGTTTGCAATAAACCCATTAAAGAACTCTTCACTGACGGAGATTCATAGGTAAACATTGGAAAATCTTGCGCTAAATTTTGGTACCCCACAACCGCCATTTTGTACATTTTCTTTTCAGAATAGGGGTTTTCAACTTTTAAGCTATCGTTATGGGTAATTTTCTGATGATAAAAATTCAATTGTTCCACCACATAATAGGTAGTGCTTATTAATTGATTTGTAGTGTATTCCTTCTGATTGTATCCTAAAGTTTCATTCAGAGGAGCGCGGTAATAGTTCAAGCCCCAAAAAAGGTAAAAACAACAATAAATCCCCGATAAAATCGCAGTTGCATGTACTATTTTTGGAATCCAATCTTTAAATCGTGACTTGAACAGCCGATATATAAATCGGAGCAATACACCCACAAGAAAAGTAAGTAGCAGATCACCCACGGAAAAAGGAATCCAACCAAAAATAAATCTTAAAAGCTGAGCAATAATTGTATAAATTCCATTGGAATAATAATGCTCAATAAAAATAGGGTATTGTCCAGCAAGCTGCACCAATATAACCTGTACAGGCAACAAAAAAGTAAAGAAAAGATGCTTTTTTTGAATTTTCATTAGGGTAAAAATAACAAATCAAACTCGAAGTTGCGTGGTTATTAACAAGATAATAACAATTTAGTTTACAATAATTGTCAACAAATAAAAGTTGCATTTTAGAAACCCGAATCAATGTAAAAAATTACATTTGTAATCATGGAAAAAACGAAGGAAGTCGCAGGAAAAAAAGTAAACAAATCGAGAATCATTAGCCTTGAAAAAGGGAAAATTCCACCACAAGCAGTAGAATTGGAGGAAGCAGTCTTAGGTGCTATGATGATTGATAAAAAAGGAATTGATGATGTTATTGATATCCTAAATCCCGATGCTTTTTATGATACCAAACACCAGGAAATTTATGCGGCTATCTTTGAATTGTTCCAAAATTCGGAACCGATTGACCTTTTAACCGTTTCTAATCTATTGAAAAAAAACGGAAAGCTAGAATTTGTAGGGGGCGATTTCTTTTTAATTCGTTTGACACAAAAAGTAGCATCTTCTGCCCATATCGAATTTCACGCCCGTATCATTCTTCAAAAATACATTCAAAGAAGATTGATTTCAATATCTAGTGAAATTATTGAAAATGCTTATGACGAGAGCACCGATGTTTTCGATTTGTTAGACGATGCCGAGGGAAAACTTTTTGAAGTAACCCAAGGAAACTTAAAGAAGAGTTCCGAGGATGCAGGTTCTTTGGTTAAACAAGCCTTAAAGAAAATACAAGAAATCGGAAATCAAGAAGGAATGTCTGGATTAGCAACCGGTTTTACCAAATTGGATGCGCTAACCTCTGGTTGGCAGCCTTCCGATTTAGTGATTATTGCAGCCCGTCCTGGTATGGGGAAAACCGCTTTTGTAATTTCGATGGCAAAAAACATGGCGATTGATTTTAACCATGGAGTGGCAGTATTCTCTTTAGAGATGTCTTCGGTACAGTTAATTACCCGTATGATTTCTTCAGAAACAGGTTTGACTTCCGAAAAACTAAGAAAAGGAAACCTAGAGCCACATGAGTGGGAGCAACTAAACGTAAAAGTGAAAAAGCTTTCGGATGCACCTATATTTATTGATGATACTCCCTCTTTATCGATCTTTGATTTGCGTGCCAAAGCACGAAGACTAGTGTCGCAACATGGTGTAAAAATTATTGTGATTGATTATTTACAACTAATGACTGCTGGAGGAAAAGCAGGAGGAAACCGTGAACAAGAAATCTCGATGATTTCGAGAAACTTAAAAGCATTGGCAAAAGAATTGTCCGTTCCCGTAATTGCACTGTCTCAATTGTCGCGTGCTGTTGAAACCCGTGGAGGTTCCAAAAGACCGTTGCTTTCTGATTTACGTGAATCGGGAGCTATTGAACAGGATGCCGATATCGTGTCGTTTATCTTCCGTCCAGAATATTATGGAATGACAGAATGGGACGATGATGAGCATACCCCATGTGAAGGGCAAGGAGAGTTTATCGTTGCAAAACACAGGAATGGTGGTTTGGACAATATTCGTTTGAAATTTACAGGTCACTTGGCAAAATTCTCCGATTTAGAAGAAGGTTTTAGTTCTGAATTTCAGTCTTCTATGAATGCAGATTTCCCAGATGATGTTTTTCCAGATCAAAGAATTGAGCCTAAAGATGCTTTTGGAGGAGATGATGTTCCTTTTTAAACCTTAAATATTTTATAAAATTATAGAAATACACAATTGCTTTAATGGAATTGTGTATTTTAGTTTTAGATATGAAAAAAAGTCTTTTAATTCTCACAATTCTATTGATAACAAACTCAGTTTGGGCCTCATTTATTTATGTACCCATGAGTGCTGATACACAGAAAAATCATTTAAAAGCCTATGGAATTGTTTATTTTGGTTTGGAAGTAGGATTAAAATCTAAGTGGTTGTTGAATTATGATGGTGGGGCATTTTTAATTGAAAATAATACTATTATTGAGAATGAGTGTAAGATTCGAGGGGTTTCCTATCAGGTGATTTCAGATGTGAAAGCACAACTTATTTTAGAAGCAATTGCAGCACCCTCGTCCAATCAAGATGCCGTAACATTAGAGAAAGCACCAAAAATAGCGGTGTATTCACCCAAGGATAAAATGCCTTGGGACGATGCGGTTACAATGGTATTGACCTATGCCGAAATCCCTTTTGAGGTTCTTTATGATCAAGAAGTTTTAGAAGATCAATTGCTTTTATACGAATGGGTGCATTTGCATCATGAGGATTTTACAGGTCAATATGGGCGTTTTTATGGTGCATACAGAACAGCACCCTGGTATGTAGAAGGCAAACTTCGTGCAGAAAAAAAAGCCAAGGAACTAGGGTATACAAAAGTGTCTGAACAAAAACTGGCCGTTGCAAAAAAGATTAGAGATTATGTAGTAGGCGGTGGTTTTATGTTTGCCATGTGTTCTGCAACAGATAGTTTTGATATTGCGCTTTCTGCTGAAGGAGTTGATATTGCTGAAGCCATGTTTGATGGGGATGCCTCAGAAGCCAATTATCAATCTAAAATTAATGATAAAAAAACATTTGCTTTTAAGGACTTTGAGTTGATACGAAGACCTACTACCTATGAGTTTTCTTCTATAGATATGACCAGTAAGCGAAGAATTCCTAAAACCTCCGATTATTTTTCATTGGGCGCTTTTTCTGCAAAATGGGACCCAGTACCTACCATGTTGACACAAAATCACACCAGTTTGGTAAAAGGGTTTATGGGGCAAACGACTTCTTTTGATCGGAATACTGTGAAATCGAATGTGCTTGTTTTAGGGGAAAATATGACCAATAGAGAAGCAAGATATCTTCATGGAACCAAAGGAAAAGGAATGTTTACTTTTTATGGCGGTCATGATCCAGAGGATTATACCCATCGAGTTGGAGACCCAAAAACAGAATTGGATTTGCATCCTACTTCACCAGGATATCGACTAATTTTGAATAATGTCTTATTTCCTGCTGCCAAAAAGAAGAAAAAGAAAACCTAAATTTTAACCATCATAAGAAAACATTCAATCTGTTCATCATTCTGTTAATAATTATCAAATAAATACTTTAGAAAACAATTTCTAATCCAATCCCTTTTGTATTTTTGTTCACAACAAATTATAATTTAAAATGCCAACAACACAACAATTACAAGATTTTACACAGCAAGTTCGTAGAGATATTTTACGCATGGTTCATAAGGTTAATTCTGGTCACCCTGGAGGTTCTTTAGGATGTGCAGAATTTATTACCTGTCTTTACCAAGAAGTTATGGAGTATTCTACAGACTTTACAATGGATGGTAAAAATGAAGATTTATTCTTTTTGTCAAATGGTCATATTTCACCTGTTTTTTATAGTGTTTTGGCACACAGTGGGTTTTTTCCAGTAGCAGAGTTATCCACTTTTAGACTGTTAAATACTCGCTTGCAAGGACATCCAACAACACATGAAGGCTTGCCAGGAATAAGAATTGCGTCAGGTTCTTTAGGACAAGGAATGTCTGTTGCTTTAGGAGCTGCACAAACAAAAAAATTAAATGGAGATGACAAAATAGTCTATTCATTACATGGGGATGGTGAATTGCAAGAAGGACAAAACTGGGAAGCAATTATGTATGCCTCAGCAAAAAAAGTAGACAATATTATTTGTACAATTGATTTAAATGAAAAACAAATTGATGGTACTACAGATGATGTTTTAGCGATGGGAAGCTTAAAAGCGAAGTTTGAAGCTTTTGACTGGGATGTTATTGATGTTGAAAAAGGGAATGACATTGAAGCTATTTTAGCTGCTTTAGCAGAAGCAAAAACGATGACAGGTAAAGGAAAACCTGTGTGTATCTTATTGCATACTGAAATGGGGAACGGTGTAGACTTTATGATGCATACACATGCATGGCATGGAAAAGCACCAAATGATGCTCAATTAGAAAATGCATTGGCGCAAAGTCCAGAGACCTTAGGAGATTATTAATTTTGAAATTTCAAAATTAAGAGATTAAATGAGAGTTTTTCATTCCGATGAAAAACTCTTTTTTTGGCATTTAATTATAATATTAATGTCAGATTACCGCTATATTTACAACTAGATAAATGGGCTTGTCATTGATTAATTTATCAATCATTTTTTTAATTTTTCAAGAATCAATATGAAAATAGGGATCGTTTGTTATCCAACCTTCGGAGGTAGTGGAGTAGTAGCAACAGAATTGGGGATGGCCCTTGCCGATAAAGGGCACGAGGTTCATTTTATTACTTACAACCAACCTGTTAAATTGGATTTTATTTCTCACAATTTGCATTTTCATGAAGTGCTCATAGAAGAATATCCGTTGTTTCAGTATCAACCCTATGAATTAGCGCTTTCCACGAAAATGGTGGATGTTGTAGAAAAGCATCAATTGGAAGTTTTGCATGTACATTATGCGATCCCGCATGCCTATGCTGCTTTTATGGCAAAACAAATGTTGAAGGAAAAAGGAATTCATATAAAGGTGGTTACCACTTTACATGGTACGGATATTACACTTGTGGGGAGTCATCCTACCTATAAAACAGCGGTAGAATTTAGTATTAACAATTCGGATGTGGTTACCGCAGTTTCTAGGAATTTAAAAGACACTACAAATCGTCTTTTTACTATTAAAAAAGAAATTGACGTCATATATAATTTTATTGATGTTGATAAATACGAACATGCTCATAAAGAAGAATGCAAGCGAATTGCATTGGCAAAACTTGATGAAAGAATTTTAACGCATGTAAGTAATTTTAGACCTGTAAAAAGAACTGAAGATGTCATTCGGATTTTTAATCAAGTACAGCAAGAAATTCCTTCAAAATTATTAATGGTGGGTGATGGTCCTGAAAGGGCAAAAACAGAACAGTTAGTTCGCGAATTAGAAATTTCAGACAAAGTAATTTTTCTAGGAAATAGCAATGAGGTTGCTAAAATTTTATGCTATTCGGATGTTTTTTTATTGCCTTCGGTAACAGAGAGTTTTGGATTGGCGGCATTGGAGGCTATGGCTGCTAGTACCGCAGTAATTTCTACAAATACAGGAGGTTTGCCTGAGGTAAATATTCACGGAAAAACAGGTTTTTTAAGTGATTTGGGCGATGTAAACGATATGGCGAAAAATGCCATTTCCATTTTAAAAGATGATGAGACGTTGCTTCAATTTAAGCAAAATGCAAAAGAACATACCAAACAATTTGCTTTGAAAAACATTTTACCTTTCTACGAAGCTATTTACAAATCCTGTATTTTGAAGGTTTAAGCGTTATAAAAATCCAAACTCTCAACAATCAATTCTTCAGATACTTTACAGTCGAGTTCGTGATTTTCAAAATCATTTAACAACACAAAGTTGACTTGTCCATTTACATTTTTCTTGTCATGCTTCAGTAGGTCCATGATAGCAGGGTAGTCTTCCGTTAGAAGTGTTGTTTTCCCATAGATGGCCGTGATAGTTTCTTTGACTTCGTTTAATTTCTGATTTGAAAAGCCTAATAATTTCGTAGAGATATAACTTTCACACACCATTCCAATCGCAATTGCTTCTCCATGTGTGAAATTTTCTTTGTCTTCCGATTCCAAGTAAAACGACTCAATTGCATGTCCAACCGTATGCCCGAAATTTAATACTTTTCGCAAGTTTTTTTCAGTAGGGTCTTGCAATACAATTTCGTTTTTTATTTCAATAGATCTAAAAATTAAATCATTTATATTACGCTTTTTATGCTCTTTAATGTGATTAAATAGTTTAAGGTCATAAGTCAATCCGTATTTAATGATTTCTGCCATTCCAGATTTCATTTCTCGATCCGTAACCGTCGTTAAATACTCGGTATCAATCAACACCATTTCTGGATTGGAAAACAAGCCAATTTGATTTTTTAATACACCCAAATCCACCCCCGTTTTTCCACCAACAGAAGCATCTACCATTGACAATAAAGTGGTGGGGATGTTTACAAAATCGATTCCTCGTTTAAAGGTAGATGCCACAAAACCACCTAAATCTGTGATGACACCACCCCCTAAAGTAATCAGTAAACTTTTACGATCTCCGCCAAGTTCTGTAATCGCATTCCAAACACCAACACAAGTTTCTATGTTTTTATTGATCTCACCAGATTCAATTTCAATCACTTCAATGGTCTTATCGGTATCTAAATTTGGAATGAATTTAGAGTAACAATGTTCAAAAGTATTCTCATCTACTAAAATAAAAAGTGTAGAGTACTTCTTTTGAGCAATTAAAGTATTCAATTCTAGGTATGCTTGCTCTTGAAAATGAACAAGATATGTGGCTGCTTGTATGGATTTCATATCGATATAAATTGAACTGCAAATTAAGTAGAAATTATTGAATTATTTGCAGTCTATCGCTATCTTTGTTTACATAAAATTGATGTTTAATGAAATTTTTTGATAATACGGAAGTTGCCTTTACTTTAAAATCGGATTCTGAGTTGGAACGAGCTTACTTTCTCTTTAAGATGATTCAAAATCAGCCGATGGTGAGAATTGGTACTGCGGTTACCAATTTTGCTTTGAAAGCAAAGTTACCCGTAGAAGGGTTAATTCGTTCTACTGTCTTTGATCATTTTTGTGGAGGTGTGAATGAAGAAGATTGTCTGCCAGTTATTGATAAAATGTATACCAAAGGAAGAGTTTGTAGTGTTTTAGACTATTCTGTTGAAGGCAAGGAAGGAGAAGCAATTTTTGATGATACGATGGAGAAGATTCTTAAAATCATTAAATTTGGATATGAAAAAGAAGCCATTCCCTATGCAGTTTTTAAACCATCTGGTTTTGGTAGGTTTGGTTTGTATCAAAAAATTACAGAGAAAAAAGAATTATCAGCAGCAGAAATAACCGAGTGGAAACGTGTGAAAGAACGTTTTGACAAAGTATGTACTGTTGCCTTGGAAAAGAATGTTCCTTTGCTAATCGATGCAGAAGAAAGTTGGATGCAAAGTGCAGCAGATGATTTGTTAGAAATGTTGATGGAAACTTACAACAAAGAGAAAGCAATTGTTTTTAATACGCTGCAAATGTATCGACACGATCGAATGGACTATTTAAAAGGACTCCATGAGCGCGCGCATCATAAAGGCTTTCATATTGGGATAAAAGTGGTGAGAGGAGCCTATATGGAAAAAGAACGCCAAAGAGCAAAAGAGCATAACTACCCGTCTCCAATTTGTGTTGATAAAGAAGCTACAGATAGTAACTATGATGCTGCTGTGCATTATATGATGGAGCACAAAAACATGGCTATTTTTGCAGGAACTCATAATGAAGAAAGCTCAATGTTGGTTGTTGAATTGGCGAAAAAACATAAAATAGCCCCCAATGATGACCGTTTGTGGTTTGGACAGTTATTTGGGATGAGTGATCATATTAGTTTTAATCTTGCAAAAGAAGGCTATAATGTCGCCAAATACCTTCCGTTTGGTCCTGTAAGAGATGTGATGCCTTATTTAATAAGAAGAGCTGAGGAAAATACCTCTGTTGCTGGACAAACTAGCAGGGAGTTAAATCTTATAAAAACAGAGCGTAAAAGAAGAAAGTTGTCATGACAACCTTAGAAGAAATAAAAGAGCTTTTAAATAAAAACAAAACACGATTCTTAAAAGAATTGGAGGAGAGTAGGGAAGTTGTTCACTTGGTTCAAAAATCAAGAAAAACAGCTTTGACCGAAGCAGAGAAAACAAAAGTGAAAGAACAATTACTGGATATCTGTAAAGCAATTCCTTCTTTTGCTGTATTTATGTTGCCAGGCGGTGCATTGCTACTCCCTTTATTAATCAAATTAATCCCAGATATTTTGCCATCTGCATTTCGGGAAGATTTGTAGTTTTTTGAAACAGTAACTCAATTTTAGGTGTATTCAAAAAAGGTCAAATTCTTGTTTTTTCACCTTTCTATTTTATTAGATCAAGTTTTCACAATGGTAGCTTCATACAAGAAACTCCAAGTATTACACCTAATATCTACAATTCATTCCACTCAATTCGTATATAAATAGGTTGTTCAATCAAAATAACTTCTTAGAATTAGTATAATTTGTGTGGAATCAACTACTTTTGCACGAAATTTAAGAATTACAAATGCAACCAATCAGAAATATCGCAATTATTGCGCACGTCGATCACGGAAAAACAACATTAGTAGATAAGATTATTGATCAAGCTAAAATCTTGGACGATCGTAAAGAGCGTACAGATTTATTGTTAGACAATAACGATTTAGAACGTGAAAGAGGAATTACAATTCTTTCTAAAAACGTATCTGTAACCTACAAAAACACAAAAATTAACGTCATTGATACTCCTGGTCACGCCGATTTTGGTGGAGAAGTAGAGCGCGTATTAAAAATGGCAGATGGTGTGTTACTTTTAGTAGATGCATTTGAAGGCCCAATGCCACAAACACGTTTTGTATTGGGAAAAGCTTTAGAATTAGGATTGACACCGATTGTAGTTGTTAATAAAGTAGATAAAGAAAACTGTACTCCAGATATCGTTCATGAAAAAGTATTTGACTTAATGTTTGCCTTAGAAGCAACAGAAGAGCAATTAGACTTTACTACGATTTATGGTTCTGCAAAGAACAATTGGATGAGTACTGATTGGAAAAACGAAACAAAGGATATCGTTCCTTTATTAGATGCGGTTCTAGAATCGATACCTGCAACGAAATACAACGAAGGAACCCCACAAATGCAAATTACTTCTTTAGACTTTTCTTCTTTTACTGGTAGAATCGCTATTGGACGTGTATTTAGAGGAGATTTAGAAGTAGGGAAAGACTACATGCTTTGTAAAGCAGATGGTTCTACTAAGAAAGTAAGAATTAAAGAACTACACGTATTCGAAGGAATGGGGAAAGTTCAAGTAGAATCAGTGCCTTGTGGAGAAATTTGTGCAATTACAGGGCTTGATGGTTTTGAAATTGGTGATACGGTTGCCGATTTAGAAAACCCTGAAGCATTGCCAAGAACAGAAATTGACCAACCTACAATGAGTATGTTGTTTACGATTAACAATTCTCCATTCTTTGGTAAAGAAGGGAAATTCGTTACTTCTCGTCATATTCGTGACCGTCTGTTCAAAGAATTAGAAAAGAATTTAGCCTTAAAAGTTGAAACAACAGATTCTGAAGACAA
This sequence comes from Polaribacter sp., assembly GCA_018663625.1. Taxonomy (GTDB): domain Bacteria; phylum Bacteroidota; class Bacteroidia; order Flavobacteriales; family Flavobacteriaceae; genus Polaribacter. The sequence goes on from JABJPX010000038.1 coordinate 103,071, forward strand.
GTTTAATGTATACGGACGTGGTGTTTTACACTTGTCTGTATTGATTGAAACAATGCGTAGAGAAGGATATGAATTACAAGTGGGAAGACCACAAGTAATTATTAAAATGATAGATGGTGTAAAACATGAACCAATGGAAACATTGTCGATTGATGTACCAGAAGATGTAGCTTCTAAAGCGGTAAACTTGGTTTCTTTGCGTAAAGGTGACTTATTGATTATGGAGCCTAAAGGAGATTTACAACACTTAGAATTTTCAATTCCATCTCGTGGATTGATAGGCTTAAGAAATAGAATTTTAACAGCAACAGCTGGTCAAGCAATCATAAACCATAGATTTTCCGAATACGGTCCTTACAAAGGTGACTTTACAGAAGAAGTAAAAGGAGCTATTGTCTCTTCTGCAGCTGGTAAAGCAACTGCTTATGCATTGAACCGCTTACAAGATAGAGGACGTTTCTTTATCGATATCAATCAAGAAATTTATGTAGGTCAGGTAATTGGAGAAAACTCCAAATCTGATGAGATGGCTGTAAACTTGATCAAAGGAAAGCAATTGACTAACATGCGTAAATCGGGGACCGATGATGCAATGAAAATTGCACCAAAAATAAATTTCTCTTTAGAGGAAAATATGGAATACATCAAAGCAGATGAATATTTAGAGGTAACTCCAGAGAACTTACGTATGCGTAAGATTGTTTTTAAAGGATAAGCATCTATCAGCATTGATAAAAATACAAAAGCCCAAGTTTTAACTTGGGCTTTTTTTATGATTTAAGCCCCTTTTTTTTCGTTTCATTATCTACCTTTGCAGTATGAGTGAATTTAATATCCTTTTTGAAACCCTACAAAATAGTCTAATAAACAACGAGTTTGTCAAATTAACACTCAGCAAGCCACTTCGGAAAAGTGAAGGCTTGAAAAACGTATATATGCGTTTGTTTTTAGTGAATGGAAAACAAATTTTTCAATTTAAATATCGACATGAAACAGAAGAGCTTTACAAGCAATTTACTTTAGCAGAAGCCTTTGTTGAAATCGAGAAATTACTCATGCAAACCTTTAGAGCAGGAACCTTATTTACGTTACGCGAAGATTTGCTAATTCTAGTTTCTAAAAAGAAAATGGTTTCTTATCGAGACAATGCACCGAGTTTTAGAAACCTTTTGCCCGAGATCGCTTTGCAATCGTAGATTCGTTTTTTTATGGTTGAATGAAAAAGAGAACCCCTAAAAGCACTTTGAGCCCTGTAAGACTAGGAAGCAACCAAAGGCAGTGTAAATGAAAATTCACTTCCATGACCAATTTCACTTTTCACACTGATAGCACCGTTGTTCCTTTCAAGATATTCTCTACAAATTAATAAACCCAATCCAGATCCCTTTTCATCGAGAGTTCCTTTTGTGGTTCTGTTGGTTTTAAAACTGAATAAATCTGCTTGTTTGTCAAAGGGAATTCCAACACCATTGTCTGTAACGGTTACTTTACAATCATCACCAATCTGTTTCATATAAACGGTAACATTGCTATCTAAATAACTAAATTTCAAGGCATTTGAAATTAAATTTCTTGTCACAGCTTCGAGCATTATTTTATCTACATACACATAAAGTTGCTCTTCTACATTACATGTCAAAGAAATGTTTTTAAGTGTTGCCTCTGGAAGATGAGATTTGATTGTTTGGTCTATGATTGAGGAAAGTGGTATTCTTTTCGGATCAAAATGTACGTATTTGCTATTTAAATTTCCATAATCCAATAAGTTATCGAGTAGTACAAGTGTTTCTTTCGCTTTTCCATGTATTATTTTACTGTAATCTAACGTTTCTTCTAAATCTTGTTGATGCGTTACACTATCAATTAATAAATTGGAAAACCCTATAATGGCATTGAAAGGACTTCTCAAATCGTGAGCAATAACAGCAATAAGTCGTTCCTTTGAAATCGTAAGCTTATCTATTTCTTCTTTAGAATCAAGAAGAAATCGCTCGTTTTCTTTTTGTGCAGTTAGATCATTTAATAAAACAGCCACATCCTTTTCATTAACCTTCCAAGCATAAAATTCAAAATATGTTTTTCGTGTGTCACTGTAGTTTCTATAAATGATTGGATTTCCTATTTTTATAACTTTTTCAATGGATTTGAACCAGTAATCTTCGATGAAACCAATAATATCGGTTCCCCTTTTATCGATTATTTCTTCTCTAGTTTTCCCGATTTTACTGATAAATTTATTATTTACATTTTTGTAATAGTAGTCCACCACGATATCATTTTCATCATAAATGGGGGATATCAATTGAAACGTGCTATCTATTGAATTAAATAGTGCTTGTAGTTTATGATCTTTTTCTTTAACCTTCTCAATATATTGTTCTTGAAGTACCGCATTTTTTTCAAGTAGCTCTTCGTATTTTTTTTTGTAATCCATTTTTAATATTTTCCCTTTCACTTTTAAAATAGGTTTAATTTTTGAATTATTCAAAAAAAAATAGATGTATTTTTAATATTAATAGCATACCTTATTATTATAATAAACCTAAAAATATGGGGCGCTATTTAAAAAAAATAAAAAATTGTATTGGTAAACTTAGATATTGATAAAAGTTGCTAAAAAAATAAAAAAAAAGTATCAGATACGCTTTAAGAAAAATAAAGGCAATATATTTGCTACTTATTAAGAAAACAATGTACTTTATTCAAAACCATCATCATCATTTTCAAATTTGCAGTCAAGCGAACTGAAAATGTATTGAATAAATTCAAGATATTTACAAACCCGTTTGAGACAATCAAACGGGTTTTTATATTTAAAAATCAAAAGGTTGCTCAGGCACCAAACAAAGAAGAAATGAATAAAATTAGAATTGCAGTTCAGAAATCAGGAAGATTAAATCAAGATTCCATGCGTATTTTAAAAGAAATAGGCATTGCCATAGACAACGGTAAAGACCAATTGAAAGCAGCAGCAAGAAATTTTCCATTAGAAGTTTTTTATCTAAGAAATGGAGACATTCCTCAATATCTAAGAGATGGGGTTGTAGATGCTGCTATTATCGGAGAAAATGTTTTGATTGAAAAAGGAAATGACATCGAATTTGTAGAGCGATTAGGTTTTTCTAAATGCAAGGTTTCTATCGCTGTTCCAAAAAATGCAACAGCAAATGCATTGAAAGATTTGGATGGAAAACGCATTGCAACATCCTACCCAAACACAGTTAACAAATATTTAGCAGCAAACAATATCAACGCGCAGTTACACACCATTAATGGTTCCGTAGAAATTGCCCCGAATATTGGTTTGGCTGATGGAATTTGTGATATCGTTTCTAGTGGAAGTACTTTGTATAAAAATGGTTTGAAAGAGATTGAGGTTTTATTTGAATCCGAAGCAGTATTGGCGGTATCTCCTGCAATATCTGAGGATAAAAAAGTAATTTTAGAAAAGATTCAATTTAGAATGAAAGCCGTTTTAAAAGGAAGGAATTCGAAATATGTATTGTTGAATGCTCCCAATGATAAACTTGCAGAAATCATCGCTATTTTACCAGGGATGAAAAGTCCTACCGTATTGCCTTTAGCAAAAGAAGGTTGGAGTTCTGTGCATTCTGTAATTGATAAAGGCCAGTTTTGGGAAATTATAGACCTATTAAAGGCCAAAGGAGCAGAAGGAATTCTGGTATGTCCAATTGAAAATATGGTATTATAATGAAAATCATGAACAACCCTCCAAAAAAAGATTGGAACGCGCTTTTACAAAGACCTACACAAACGGTAGACGACATCGAAAATACAGTAACGCAAATTTTTGAAGACGTACAAAGAAACAAGGACATTGCAATTTCAAAATATACCCAATTATTTGACGGTGTATCCTTAGAAAATACAATCGTTTCTGGAGAAGAAATAAATACTGCGATTACAGAGGTCTCAGATGCATTAAAACTTGCGATTCAACAAGCAAAATCAAATATTGAGGTATTTCACACTGCACAGAAAACAGATAAGGTAGTAGTAGAAACCAGTCCAGGAGTTACCTGTTGGCAAGAAAAAAGACCCATTCAAAAAGTAGGCTTGTACATTCCAGGAGGTACTGCACCGCTTTTTTCAACGGTTTTAATGTTGGCAGTTCCAGCACAAATAGCAGGTTGTAAAGAGATTGTATTGTGTTCGCCACCCAATAAAGAAGGAAAGATTCATGCAGCAATTTTGTATGCAGCAAAACTTTGTGGGATTACAAAAATAATAAAAGTTGGTGGTATTCAAGCCATTGCTGGGATGACTTTCGGTACTGAAACCATTCCACAAGTATCCAAAATATTTGGTCCAGGAAACCAGTTTGTTACCGTAGCAAAACAGTTGGCTACAAAATTTGGCGTAGCCATAGACATGCCAGCTGGTCCAAGTGAATTGCTAGTAATGGCAGATGCTTCTGCAAATGCCTCTTATGTAGCTGCAGATTTATTAAGTCAAGCAGAGCACGGAGCTGATAGTCAGGTGATCTTAGTAGCTACTTCTCAGGAATTTATCAATCAAGTTTCGATAGCGTTAGAACAACAACTCTTGGCATTGCCGAGAAAAGAGCTGGCCCAAAAAGCAATTGACAATTCGAAAGCTATTTTTGTTGAAACAGACGAGAATGCCTTGGCGCTCATTAATGAATATGGACCAGAACATTTCATTGTTTGTACGAATAATAATGATTATTATCTTGATAATATTGAAAATGTAGGGTCCGTTTTTATTGGCAATTATACCCCAGAAAGTGCTGGAGATTATGCTTCGGGAACTAACCATACACTGCCCACAAATGGTTTTTCAAAAGCCTATTCTGGTGTGAATTTAGACAGCTTTTTAAAAAGCATCACCTTTCAGGAAATCACCGAAGAAGGAATTTTAAATATTGGGAACACCATTGAAGTAATGGCAGCAGCAGAAGGATTGCAAGCACATAAAAACGCGGTTACAGTTCGATTAAACGATTTACAATGATTACAGATTTCAACATAAATTCTCTTGTAAGAGCGAATATTAAGGAGCTAAAATCGTATTCTTCGGCTAGAGATGAATACAAAGATGCTACTACAAAAGAGGTGATTTTTTTAGATGCCAATGAAAACCCGTTTGAAAATGGTGTAAACCGGTATCCAGATCCACAGCAACATGCAGTAAAAACGTTGTTGTCAGAAATGAAAAATGTAGAGACAGGAAATATTCTTTTAGGAAATGGCTCTGATGAAGTACTCGATTTACTTTTTAGAGCATTTTGTGAACCGAATGTAGATAACGTTATTACATTGCCACCAACCTATGGAATGTATGCTGTATTGGCAAGTATCAATGCCATTGAAAATAGAACTGTTTTATTATCCGACAACTTCCAACCCCGTGTTGATTCAATTTTAAAAGCAGTAGATGCACAGAGTAAAATTTTGTTTTTATGCTCACCCAATAACCCCACAGGAAATAGTTTTTCAATCGAAACAATAGAAGCGTTGTTATTAAGGTTTAGAGGCCTGGTGGTGATCGATGAAGCGTATATCGACTTTTCTGATGAAAAAAGTTGGTTAGAAAAATTAAAGAAATACCCTAATTTAGTGATCACACAAACACTCTCAAAAGCCTATGGACTGGCAGGAATTCGTTTAGGTGTTTGTTATGCTTCTCAACAAATAATCGCAATTTTAAACACTATAAAACCACCTTATAATATCAACGAATTGTCGCAGCAAAGTGCCATTGAGCGATTGTTGCAATCCGATGAAGTGGTGCAAGAAATTGTAAAAATCAAAGAAGAGAGAGCCTATTTAGTTTCAAATTTAAAAACGATAAATTATGTTCAAGAAATTTATCCTTCAGCATGTAATTTTGTGCTAATTAAGGTTGACAATGCCACCAAACGCTATGATCAATTAATTACAAAAGGCATTGTAATTCGAAATAGAACATCACAGCCTTTGTGTGAAAATTGTTTGCGTTTAACAGTTGGTACTCGTTTGGAAAATAGCCGTTTAATTCAAGTTTTAAAAGAAATTTAAATGAAGAAAGTATTATTTATAGATAGAGATGGAACCTTGGTTTTAGAGCCGCCAGTTGATTATCAATTAGATAGTTTAGAAAAGTTAGAATACTATCCAAAGGTGTTTCAATACATGGCAAAAATTGCTTTAGAATTGGATTATGAATTGGTGATGATTACAAATCAAGATGGTTTGGGTACAGCTTCATTTCCTGAAAACACCTTTTGGCCCGCTCAAAACAAAATTATAACTGCTTTTGAAAAAGAAGGCGTTGTTTTTTCTGAGGTATTGATTGATAAAACGTTTCCTCATGAAAATGCAAATACACGAAAACCGAGAACTGGATTGTTGACAAAATACTTTTCGGAGGCCTATGATCTAGAAAATTCATTTGTACTGGGAGATCGAATAACAGATATGGAGTTGGCAAAAAACTTGGGTGCAAAAGGGATTTATTTATCAGAAAATCCAGCCTTAGGGATTGATGAAATAGAAACAACTCAACAAGAAATTTTAGACTGTATTACTATTAAAACTACTGATTGGGCTAAAATTTATGAATTTTTAAAACTGGAAGACCGGGTTTCAGAAATTACAAGAAATACCAATGAAACGCAGATTTATATCAAACTGAATTTAGACGGTTCTGGTAAAAATAAAATTCACACTGGATTGTCTTTTTTCGATCATATGTTAGATCAAATTGGGCGTCATGGTGCAATGGATTTAACGATTCAGGTAAAAGGGGACTTGGAAGTAGATGAGCATCACACCATAGAGGATACGATGATTGCCTTTGGAGAATTATTCAACAAAGCGCTGGGCAACAAACTTGGTATTGAAAGATATGGTTTTTGTTTGCCAATGGATGATTGTTTGGCACAGGTTGCTGTTGATTTTGGGGGAAGAAACTGGCTAGAATGGGATGCCGATTTTAAGCGTGAAAAAATTGGAGATATGCCTACAGAAATGTTTTTTCATTTATTTAAATCATTTACAGATGGCGCAAAATGCAACCTTAATATAAAAGCAGAAGGCACTAACGAACACCATAAGATCGAAGGAATTTTTAAAGCATTTGCCAAAGCAATGAAAATAGCAGTAAAAAGAGATGCAAACAAGATGTTTTTACCCTCTACTAAAGGAATGCTTTAACCAATTTTTTAATACATAAAACAAATTATGAAAGTCATTATCATTGATTATGGAGCAGGAAACATTAAAAGCATTCAATTTGCTTTTAAGCGTTTGGGAGTGGATGCAGTATTATCAAATGATCTTAATGAAATCAGAACCGCAGATAAAATTATTTTCCCAGGGGTTGGTGCGGCAAGTGCTGCCATGAACATGTTAGAAGAAAGTGGTTTGGACAAAATTATTCCTACATTAAAACAACCAGTTTTAGGAATTTGTTTGGGAATGCAATTGATGTGCAATTCTTCTGAAGAAGGAAACACTAGAGGATTGGGTATTTTTAATGTGGCGGTAAAACGTTTTTCGAATGCGTTAAAAGTACCACAAATGGGATGGAATACCATTTCAAGTTTAAAATCCGATTTATTTAAAGGCATAAAAGAAAACGAATTTATGTATTTGGTGCATAGTTTCTATGCAGAAAAATGTATGGAAGGAATTGCATCTACAGATTATGGAATTGAATATGCCGCTGCTTTGCAAAAAAATAATTTTTATGGAGTGCAGTTTCACCCAGAGAAGAGTGGAATTATCGGTTCAAGAATTTTACAAAATTTTTTAAATTTATAAGCAATGAGAATCATACCCGCCATCGATATCATAGACGGAAAGTGCGTTCGTTTAACCAAAGGAGACTATGCTACGAAGAAAATATATAACGAGCACCCTTTAGAAGTTGCAAAAGAATTTGAAGCAACAGGCATCGAATACTTGCATGTTGTTGATTTAGACGGCGCAAAAGCAAGTCAGATTGTTAATTACAAAGTATTAGAACAAATTGCTTCTAAGACCCAATTGAAAATTGATTTTGGTGGAGGCTTAAAATCTGATAAAGATTTAGAGATCGCTTTTAATTCAGGAGCCAATCAAATAACAGGAGGGAGTATTGCTGTAAAAAACACTGTGACTTTTGAACGCTGGATTTCGAAGTTTGGAGCTGAGAAAATTATTTTAGGCGCCGATTTTTATCCACATGCATCAGGAGGAAAAATTGCTACAAACGGCTGGCAGGAAGAAAGTAATTTAGAGTTGATCCCTTTTATAAATGGGTATCAAAAAAAAGGAATTACCTATGTTATTTGCACCGATATCTCTAAGGACGGGATGCTAGAAGGACCCAGTTTTGAGATGTACCAAGAAATTTTATCAAAATCAGAAAACCTAAAACTGATTGCTTCGGGTGGAATTTCAGCTTTTGATGAGTTGCCAAGATTGGCCAATATGGGCTGTGAAGGAGTGATCATCGGAAAAGCGATTTATGAGCATAAAATCAGTTTAAAACAATTAGAAAATTTTATAATCAACTCATAAAATGTTAACAAAAAGAATCATTCCATGTTTGGATATTAAAAATGGAAGAACGGTAAAGGGAGTCAATTTCGTGAATCTAATTGATGCTGGCGATCCAGTAATCTTGGCAAAACAGTATGCAGAATTAGGTGCAGATGAATTGGTTTTTTTAGACATTTCGGCAACTTTAGAAGGCAGGAAAACCATGTTAGAAATGGTTTTAAAAGTAGCAGAACAAGTAAACATACCGTTTACTGTTGGAGGCGGAATCTCTACGATAGCCGATGTAACCGCTTTGTTAAATTGTGGAGCCGATAAGGTATCTATCAATTCATCCGCAATTAAAAGACCTGAATTGATTAATGAATTGTCAGGCAAGTTTGGAAGTCAGTGTGTGGTTGTTGCGATCGATGCAAAACGAATAGATGGCCAATGGATGGTCCATTTGGCAGGAGGAACTATTCCCACAGAACTCAACTTATTTGAGTGGGCAAAAGAAGTAGAAAAACGTGGTGCCGGAGAAATTTTATTTACTTCGATGAACAACGATGGTACAAAAGCAGGTTTTGCTAATGAAGCCTTGGCAAAACTGTCTTCGACGTTAAACATCCCAATTATTGCTTCAGGAGGTGCTGGAACCGTGCAGCATTTTATAGACACCTTTACAATCGGTAAGTCGGATGCCGCTTTGGCGGCAAGTGTTTTTCACTTTGGGGAAATTGCAATTATGGATTTAAAGACTCAATTAAGAGAAAATAAAATTCCAATTAGGTTATAATTAGGAATTACAAATTCAAAAAAATAAAATTATGAATATCGATTTCAATAAAAATAGCGACGGTTTAGTCCCTGCAATCATTCAAGATGCAACTACAAAAAATGTGCTCATGTTGGGATATATGAACGAGGAAGCATTGGTTAAAACTCAAGAAACCAAGTTGGTTACTTTTTTTAGCAGAACCAAAAAACGCCTGTGGACCAAAGGAGAAGAAAGTGGTAATGTATTGCATTTGGTCGATCTTAAGTTAGATTGTGATAATGACAGCTTATTGATTCAAGTGTCACCGAATGGGCCTACTTGTCACAAAGGGTCTGCTACCTGTTGGAACGAAGAAAATAAGCCAAATTATGGGTTCTTTTCTTCGTTAGAAACCACCATTGCTGAAAGAGTTGCGAATAAGGATATTGAAAAATCATATGTTGCAAGTTTGTTTGCAAAAGGGATTAATAAAGTTGCACAGAAAGTAGGTGAAGAAGCTGTAGAAGTGGTCATAGAAGCCATGGACAGTAATGATGAATTGTTTTTATACGAATCTGCAGATTTGTTGTTTCATTATTTAATGCTCCTACAAGCAAAAGGATTTACATTACAAGATATTGAAACGGAGTTGAAAAATAGGCAGAAGTAAAAATAGATCTTACCACCACACTAAGAAAAATTTTTCAATACAACCGTTTTTATGCTTTATCCAACACATTGGTGAAAAATTTCTTTGACTAATTACAGCGCAATCTTCTGTAAAGGATGTAATAGATTGCCAAGCAACATTTGGATGCGGTACGGTCAGCCAATCTTTTTTATTGGGAATGTAAAAGCTACTCTCTTTAAATTGTTGCAATGCTTTTAAATTGATGTAAAAACCAGCAATACAGGCTGAATTTAACTGCTTTAACTGAATGTTTTTGTTTGAGAGTGGTACAAATAACTGCGCTTTAAAATAGACTTGTTGTTCAATGTCATTAGGATTTAAAGCAACTGTTTCTAAATATTTTTGACATTCTTTGGAATAGAGAAGGGGCAACTGTTTTTCTTTAAGCTTTTCTAATTTAGACACCAAGGAATCTTTCCTATTTGGACCAATAAAATGTGCTATTTCATCAGTTCCAACCGAAACGTCATAGAGGTAGAACTTATAAATAACTTCTAAGTGAATGGGCTTCTGTTCTTTCAAAAGAATACAGTCTAATTCTCCTAATGTAATCTTGTCTTTCTGAATTTGAATGTTTTCTGAAATAATTTTAAGCTGTTCGTGTTGACTAAGTTGGTAGGAAACAAAACGTTCGATATACTTTCCAAGTCTTAATTTCCCGTCAATTTCTTTGTTTAAAGAGATTGATTTTTGGTCAATTTGAAACTGTTTTAAATTATAAACCGCGTTTCCAGTCCATAAAGACGGAGTTTCTAGAAAACCTTCAAAATGATTTTGGATGTCTTTTGTTTTTTGTTGCATTGATCTTCGAAATTACAAAACGATTTTCATTTTCTTTTCGTAAATTTCACTTTTAAAATTTCTATGATGCAATTCGAAAAATCAACACTTCAATATTTAAAAGACCTCCAAAAAAACAATAATCGAGATTGGTTTTCAGAAACTAAACCGAAGTACCTAGAGGCGCAAAAAAATGCAAAAGGAGTTTTTGCAGCCATTCATGAGCAATTACAATTGCATGATGAAATTGAGAAATCTAAAATGATGCGTATTTATAGAGATGTGCGTTTTTCCCATGATAAGACTCCTTACAAAGCGCATTTTGCGAATTCGTATTCAAGGTTGGGGAAGGAATTACGAGGAGGCTATTTTTTACGAATCCGCCCAGGAGAATCTTTTTTAGCAGGTGGTTTTTGGGAGCCAAGTAAGGACGATTTATTAAGAATTCGCAAAGAAATTGAACTGGATGCCTCTGAAATTAGAGCAATTTTAGCCGACAAAGAGTATCAACTCTACTTTGGTGGGAAATTCGAAAGTTTTAGTGAACTAAAAACGGCCCCTAGAGGCTTTGATAAAGCGCATAAAGACATCGATTTATTGCGTAAAAAAGGTTTTATCGCCTCTCGAAATTTTACGGATGCTGAAGTTTTATCTGAAAACTTCATCGAAGAAGTTACAAAGAGTTACAAAGCATTGCGTCCTTTTTTCAATCTATTTAGTGATCTTTTAACAACCAATTTAAACGGAGAAAGTATTCTTTAGAAACCTATTGTAAGTTTTTTTTTATTTCTCTTCTTACTACAATGTAGGTGATAATGGTTGCTAAAACATCTCCAATGGCGAAGGAATACCAAACACCATCTACCCCGAAATACATGGGTAAAATATAGGCCAACGGAATTAAAAAGACACCTTGCTTTAGTAGAGTTAAAAACAATGCAGGCAAAGCTTTTCCTGCTGCTTGAAAATAAGCAGAGCCAATGAGTTGTATGGCAATAACTGGGGAGGCTAAGAAAACCAAAAGCATGGCCCTAGGTGTTTCTGCCAATAGAGTTGCATCGGTTGAAAAAACACTAATAATTTCTTTTGCAAAGAGCACTATCATGATATAAATAAATCCTGCAACGACACAGCCATAAACAATTGCTTTTTGGATGGTTTCTTTTACACGATCGTATTTTTTGGCACCATAATTATAGCCAGCAATTGGTAAAAAACCTTGTGTTATTCCCATGATTGGAAACAGTGCAAACATCATCACGCGGTTGATGATTCCAAAAATAGATATCGAAATTTCACCGCCATACTTATACAAAGAATAGTTTAACACGATCATTAAAATACTGATAGTCCCTTGTCTTGCAATGGAAACGCCTCCTAATCTTACAATTTCATTTACAATAGAAAAATCCAACCCAAAGTTTTTAGGGATAATTTTTAATTCACTTTTATTCGAAATAAAGAAATAGAGAATAAACAATCCACAACTTGCGTAGGCAATAGCAGTAGCTAATCCAGCGCCGTACATCCCAAGGTGCATGTATTTTATAAAGAGAATGTCCAATGCAATATTGACAACTGCAGGAATCAGCATGGCATACATGGCGAACTTTGGTTTTCCAACTGCTCTAATCACGGGGTTTCCCATCATGGCAAAGGTTAAAAAAGGAACACCAAATATAATGACATCAAAATAGGCTTGTGCTGGATCTAAAATCGCTCCTTTAGCACCAAAAAGGGTTAAAATTTCTGTACTGTAGATATTGCCCAATACCACAAAAAGAAGCGCCAAAATGGTAGTTAGACTAATTTGATTTCCAAATGTAAGCAATGCTTTTTCGGAATTTTCATTTCCCAAAGCTCTAGATATGATGGAGCTTCCTCCAATACCAATTCCCATTCCAATAGAAGAAATCATAAAAGCAATTGGTAAAACAACTGTAATTGCTGCGATGGCCAAAACACCAATCCATTGTCCGACGAAAATGGTATCAACAATCATGTTTAAAGACATTACAAGTATTCCTATAGATGCAGGAACTGCTTGTTTTATCAATAATCTACTTATCTTTTCTGTTCCTAATTCTCCTGCTAGTTTTGTCATAATTCTCTTGAAATGCAAAGATGCTACTTTAATAACTAATTGTGTAATTGATACATCAATAATTGTTATGGATGCATTAAAATTTTATAAGTTTGTTGAAAATAGACCGATGAGCGAAACTTTTCAACTAAAACGCATTGTAAACGTAGCCGATATTGACGATTTGAACCATGTTAACAATGCTGTTTATGTGAAATGGATGGATGAAATCTCCCATCAGCATTGGGTTGCTTTAACATCGAATTCTCCCTTTCTAGACTATATTTGGGTAGTTTTAAGACATGAGATTGACTATGTTGGACAAGCTGTTTTAAACGATTTGGTTATTTCTAAAACATGGATTGGAGATACAAAGGGTTTTAAATCGGAACGGTATTTTGAATTTTCTACCAATGAGAAGGTACTAGTAAAAGCAAAAACCATTTATGGAATGCTGGACGCCAAAACCTATAAGCCAACCAGAATTAGAGAAAACGTATTAAAAGTATTAGAACCTTTTAAATAAAAGTATCTTTGCCCTTCTATATTAGAAACCGCAATTATGTCAACATTTACCGCACTAGGAATTCGAAAAGATTATATTCAAGGATTGAATGAACTCGGAATTAAAGTTCCGTCAGAAATTCAAGAAAAGGCAATTCCAATTTTATTGAAATCACAAACAGATTTTGTTGGTTTGGCTCAGACAGGTACTGGGAAAACAGCAGCATTTGGTTTGCCTATTTTACAAAAAGTTGATGCGACGAAAGATGAAATTGAAGCATTGATTTTATCACCAACAAGAGAGTTGGTGCAGCAAATAAAAAAACAACTTTTTAAGTATACAAAGTATGCGGATGATAAAATTTTTTTAGAAGCGGTTTATGGTGGAGAAAAAATAGATATTCAGATTAAAAAATTAAAAAGAACAACGCATGTTGTAGTAGCTACTCCTGGGCGATTGGTAGATTTAATCGAGCGTGGAGATATCGACATTAGCAACATTCATACATTGGTATTAGATGAAGCTGATGAAATGTTGTCTATGGGTTTTAAACAGGATTTAAACCGAATTTTAAAATTCACAACCGGAGAAAGAAATACGTGGTTATTTTCTGCAACTATGCCAGAGGGAATTCAGCGAATTATTAAAACCTATATGGATGCGAATGCTCCAAGAATTGAGGTGAATAAAAATGCTTTGGTCAATGAAAATATCAAGCATCAGTTTGTGAAAACTACGATCAAACAAAAAACCAAAGATATCATTTCATATATCGAAAAACGAGGAACTGAAAGAGGAATCATTTTTTGTAGAACCAAATTAGGTGTTCAGAATTTGTGTCATCAACTAAAAGAAGAAGGCTTTTCTGTAGGTGCTTTGGAAGGGGATATGCAACAGAGAGATCGAGAAAAAGCAATGCGAGCTTTCAAAAATGAGAGTTTACAATATTTAGTTTCTACAGACGTTTCTGCAAGAGGTATCGATGTAAGAGGTTTGGAATTTATCATTCATCATCAATTACCAGAACAATTAGAATACTATACACATCGAAGTGGAAGAACAGCAAGAGCTGGAAAGACTGGAAATTCTATTGCTTTTATTTTGCCAAGTGAATTGGAACGAATTCATGAAATACAAAAAGAACTGAACATAAAATTTAAGGAAGTAGAAAAGTAATAATGAGTTTCATTCAGAATTACCCAAAGTAAAAGATGATTTAATCTCTAAAAAAATTATACGATGGAAACTCAAATTTTTAAAAATATTGATGCTTTTAAAGCGTCTTTAGGGAAACCATTGCCAGATGGCGAATGGTACACGATTACCCAGCAAATGATCAATGATTTTGCAAATGCGACTTTAGACAAGCAATGGATTCATATTGATGAAGAAAGAGCGGCAAAAGAAAGCCCTTTTAAAAGCACCGTAGCACATGGATTTATGTCTGTGGCCATGATTTCTAAAATGCTCGAAAATGCATTTAAAATTGAGAGTGTAACTATGGGTTTAAACTACGGAATGAACAAAGTGCGTTTTCCAAATCCAGTACCCGTAAATAGTGAATTAAGAATGTTAACTTCTGTCAAAGAAATTGTCAACCTTGGCGATAACGGAGTGAAAGTAACTTTCAACTGTACCATTGAAATCAAAGGACAAGAAAAACCAGCATGTGTGGCAGAATTTATTGCTGCACTCTTTGAATAAAAAAAAGCTGCCGTTGGCAGCTTTTTTTGAAAATGTTTCTTTTAGGAAAGCCATCCTTTAGTATCAACAAATCGAGAATACCACACTAAGAAGACCGATAATCCAATAATCATTATTGGCATTGCAATTCCGCCAGGGCCATATACATCCTCAATGTCGCTCATAAATCCGTGAGACATTTGTACTACAACTCCTAATAGTGAAATGAGGAGGAGGAGCTTTGCTATTTTTTTTCTTAATAATAAAGATAAACATCCAAAAGATCCTGCAAATACTGCGGTGGCGAAAGCGGCTGTTGCCCAAACGGGAACATTTTCGATATATTCCCTTTGTGCTGCAGAGATTGTTGCTTTCATATCCTCAGTCATATACGCCTGAGCAATGTAATTGATGACTCCCATGAGGTTCCATATAAGTGCAATTGAACTGATGACCCAAAAGCCAACATTTGGTTTTTTTGATTCTTGCATAATTTAAGTTTTTTAATGATTGATATTATAAATGTAATAAAAATAAGTTAATAATCTAAAAGTAAAGTTTATTTGTCATTATGTGTAGTTTATTTGTTAATATGTATTATATTTGTTTTAATAAAAAAATAAAAACATTATGAAAAAGTCTAAAATATGTTAAAGAGAAAGAATTCAACTTGAAAAAATGAATAAATTTCAACTCGGAATGCACTATAAAAAAGTAGGTTTTATAGTTACTATTGCTAGTTTTGTGTTGTTGATTGCAATCAAATACATTGACAATCCTGAATGGTTGAAACCTTTTTTACATGGAATCTTATTAATTGGATTGTTATTGATCTCTGTATCAAAAGAGAAAATTGAAGATGAATATATTGACAGCTTAAGATCACAATCCTATCGATTGGCATTTATTTTGGCAATTGTATATGCGCTGGTGCAACCGATTGTAAACTTTGCTGTTTCTTATGTACTACAACAAGACAATGAATATGAGAGCTTTAATTATTTTCAAGTCTTATTTTTTATGCTAATTGTGCAATTATTATTCTTTTGGAAATTAAAAAAACAGCATTAAAAAAATGAGGAACACTTTAAAAGTACAACGTGCAATTTTAGATTTAACTCAAGAAGATTTGGCGAAAAAAATTGGGGTTTCACGTCAAACAATCAACTCAATTGAAAAGAATCGATATGTACCGTCTACAGTTTTAGCATTAAAACTATCTACACTATTTAAAATTCCAGTGAATGCTTTTTTCTCTCTAGAGGATGGTGATTAAAATAGTAATTTAAAGGGGTGTTTATTTTGTTTAGTTTGACTTTATAATTTTTTTTATAAAATACAACTTCTCATTGCTCGAGTTTATTTTTACAAAGTAAACGCCTGTTTTTAAGTTGGAAATATTTATAGCATTGTTAGTATTAATCTCCTCAGAGAACACTTTAACTCCAAGTACATTATAGATGTCGATGCGACTTAAATTAGAGATTGTAGTAGTTATAAAAAGTTTTTCTACAATTGGGTTTGGAGTAATTTTGATGTCAAGACTATTGGTTTCATTTTGAACATTTAAGCTGGTACTAAAAAAAGTGCTAGCAAAATTAAAGGCTTCTTTTCCAATTTTATCTCCGATAATTCGCCCTCTTATATCGTCTATTGGAGGATGAATTCCGCCCCATATTCTTGATAGACTCGTTTGATCTGAAGCATCCCTGTAGGTGGCCCATTGCAAAGAGAAACTTTCCGTAGGTCCTTGTTCAAATACGAGGAAATCATTCTGAGCAACATCAAAGACACCGATACCGCCTGGAAAGAAAGCATCATTTGTAATTAAAGTTAACACTTCAGAAGCTGCTCTTGAAAAGGCAGAATGACCAGAAAGATATCCTGCAAAAGGAGGGGTGACAAAAGAGGGACGTTGATAAGGCCACCAACGGGTTCCTAAAATCCAATCGACACCTGCAATATCCATCTCCGGATCGTTTATAAAATCAGGTCCTTTCCATGATTTTACTTTTATTTTTCCAAGATGTTGATTGTTGCTGCCTGCTAAGGCATCACCTTCCGTAATGACTGCTATTAAATCCTCTATTAATGGCAAACCGTGTGGATCGTAATTTGGCAACATCATGTCTGAACTTTGTCCTTTAGAGGCCATGTATCTTATCGCAGAAACAGGACGTATATAATCATAATATCCTTTAACTCCCCAAATGTTAATTGCAACATCATGCATGGCACCGCTTAGCGTTAAATAGCTTTTTACATCCCATTCTAATGCTTGAAGCGCTCTTGAAGAGTTTCCAAATGTTTTTTTGGAAAGCGGGTGATCACTCACATAGTTTAAAATCGTAAACCAATGCCCTGGAGGTGTTTCAGAGTCGGGTCCATCGGCCCAAAATTCAGCTAAAACTCTCGCATAATCAGCTCTTTTTACAAAGTTATCCTCATATGCTTCATCAGTAATCGGATTTTTTTGATGCCCTACGCCAATGTCTCCTCCATTTTCAAAATTATAAAAGTTTTTGTATTCATCAAAGGTTGATGGAAAATCACTCATGGCAACATTCCCAATCGTATTTGGAGAAATATTGATGATTTCATCATCTGTAGGATCTAATTGTGCAGACCAAGAAATTACCAAGGAGAAATGCCATTTGTAGGGATCTTCAATACCGTTTTCATTCGACTCTTGAATATAAGCAGGGGCTCCTGGATTGTTATAGACAAACGAATCAAAATCATTATTTAGAATTTCTAAATCTGCACTTTGCAATGCAAAAGGGGTGACTTCTCCCCATTCTGGACTTAAAAAGTCGGGTGTATTTAAAGGGAATGGATTTCCAGATTGATCGATAAACACATCGAAAGCTAAAGGCTGCCATCTGTTTGGATCAATAGCATCATTGTTTTCATACAGCTCCAATGCTAAAGGGTTATTTACAGGCTCATAAAATTGATTTTCATATGCGTTTTCTTCGTTTGCTCCATCTTGAAAACCAAAACTGATCATTTTACTGGCCATATAATTGCCAAGTGCCGCATACGACCCATCGCTATAATCCAAAGAGGTGTTATTCTTGTCGTATCCTAAAGAAGCAAAAAAGGTTTCTAAGGATGCCAAGGTCTCCATCGCGTTTGGAGAATTAGCAAAACGATGCATTAATAGTCTAAAAACAGCATAACTCATTATTTCTTTGCTGGCCTCATTTTTATCAATAGGAATCGCTAAAGGAGCGTATTCTGTGTAATAATCACCAAAAGTGGTACCTAAAAAAATAGGTTGTGCTGTATTGTTGAAAATCGCCCATGCATCATACATTAGTACAGAGGAATGAAACAAGTTTCTGGCATGAACGGTAGGGCGTGCAAAATCTTTTCTTATCGCTTCTAAAAGTTGTTCATTCCATTCTCTAGCGATTGAATGCTGTGCATTTAGCGTGGTAGGAATCATCACTAAGATTAAGAAAAAGAATAGTAAAAGGTACTTTTTAATCATTTTTTAAAATCTGTTGTAAATTTATTAAATTAACTGAACTATCAAAGAAGATCTATCTAATACTTTCAATCCTAAGGGAGAGAAACTGCTACAGATAAATAAGTCCCATTAGTCCATATAGTTTTATAAATCAGAAAAGTGGTTCTCAATTGTTTTTTTGTGATGTACTTCGGTAAATCAGTAAAAAATATTACCTTTGCTTAGTAAGAAAGAATACACGACTCCTTTAAATTTGTTCGATATTTAAATCATAAGTAAAGTATTTTATCTTTAACATATCAATCTTTAAAAAATATTTATTTAGTTAATGGCAAAATCGCAACAGACATTTAGTAAGAGTGAAAAGGAAAAGAAACGTTTAAAAAAGCGTCAGGATAAGCAAAAGAAAATGGACGCAAGAAAAGCGGAAAGGGAAGAAAATGGGTCAACAGGTATCCAGTTTGCTTATGTTGATCATAATGGTAATTTAACAGATACGCCACCGGATCCAGATTTAAAAGTAGAAATAGAATTAGAAGACATCGCTGTTTCAGTTCCTAAAAAAGAAGATTTACCAGAAGAAGATCCTGTAAGAAAAGGAAAAGTCTCTTTCTTTGATTCTTCTAAAGGTTTTGGTTTTATCATCGATTCCATGAACAATGAAAAATATTTTACACACGTAAGTGGCTTAATAGACACCATTGTAGAAAACGACAAAGTATCTTTCGAATTGGAAAGAGGAATGCGAGGAATGAACGCAGTAAAAGTTACTAAAATATAATTTTCAGCATATTAACTTATAAAACTCTACCATTATTGGTAGAGTTTTTTTTTTTGCTTTTTTTATTCCAATTGAAATAGAAGTCCTAAATGTTTATTCAAATTAAATGGTTAATTTCGCCGGCCTAAAACAATATTTTGAAACGGGATAAAAATAAAATATTAATAATACTCGCTTTTTTCTCTATTTATGGAATCTGGGGTTCTACTTATTTGCTAAATAAAATAGCAGTCACTGAAATTCCTGCTTTTTCCTTAGCTGCTTTGCGTTTTTTAATCGCTGGGGTTTTAATTTTGCTGATTGCAAAAATTTTAAAAAAGCCTTTACAAATCTCAAAAAAACAATTTTTAAATGCCACGATTGCCGGATTTCTTTTTCTAGTATACGGAAACGGTGTTTTCGTATGGGCTTTAAATTATATCGATAGTAGTTTTGCAGCACTGTTGGCTTCTACACAACCTTTGTTTGTATTAATTTTAATGCGTTTGATTGACGGTAAAAAAATGCAAGTAAAGTCCATTATTGGAGTTGTTTTAGGAATGATAGGAATGTATTTGTTAGTCAGCCAACAAGGAATATCAACAAAAGAGGGGAGTCTTTTAGCCATTTTTGTGATGTTTACTTGTGTGCTTAGCTGGAGTTACGGGAGTATTTTTGTGTCAAAAGCCGATTTACCCAAAAACTTTTTTGTGAGTACTGGATATCAAATGATTAGTGCTGGAGTATTGCTATTAACCATAAGTTTTGGATTGCAAGAGACTTGGCTATTGCCAACAAATTGGAGTTTTGAGGCTCAATTGTCTGTTGTTGGATTGATTTTATTTGGAGGAATTGTTGCATTTACTTCTTTTAACTTTCTTCTAAAAAATGTTTCTCCAGAAAAAGTTGCCACTTCTGCATATGTAAACCCAATCGTAGCGATGATTTTAGGTTGGTATGTTTTGGACGAGCAGCTATCAACCCAATCAATTATTGCATCTGTTGTATTATTAACGGGTGTCTATTTTATAACTTCTCGAAAACGTTTATAAGTTCCGATTCTCTTGAGGAGTTTTTTTAAGAGTATAAGAAGATAGGTAAGGTAAATTCCTGTAACAGCAAAATCTGTATTGTTTGTAGTTTTTTTATAAAAAAAGAAAAACTAAAAATAAAAAGTTTAAAAAGGGCTTAGTGTTAAAATATGTTATACATTTGTTACTTAATAATTTAATTATAATATAATGAACAAAGGAACCGTAAAGTTTTTCAATGAATCTAAAGGATTTGGATTTATCACTGAAGAAGGAGTTGAAAAAGATCATTTCGTACACATTTCTGGATTAATCGATGAGATTAATGAAGGTGATGAAGTAGAATTTGATTTACAAGAAGGAAACAAAGGATTAAATGCAGTTAACGTAAAGGTTATCTAAATATATACTTAAAGTTTTTAAAAAGACCCATCATTATTGATGGGTCTTTTTTATTTCCGCTATCTTAGAATAATATATCATTCCGCACACTTTTCTCTTTAAAAGTGTAACTATCTTTGCTTAAAACATTTTTTATGTCAAACCGTTTTTCCGATTTAGGAATTAACTCAGAAATTCAACAAAGCCTATCATCGCTTCAGATATCCGTACCTACAGATATTCAAGAAAAAGTAATTCCAGTAATCTTGTCTCAAACAGAAGATGTTGTTGCATTGGCAAAAACAGGAACTGGGAAAACGGCTGCTTTTGGCTTACCGTTACTACAATTAATAGATACAACAAAAGACGTAATTCAAGCAATTGTTTTGGCTCCAACAAGAGAGCTAGGTCAACAAATACATAGTAATTTAGAATCCTTTGCTGTAAATAGTCCAGAGATCTCCATTGCCGTTATTTGCGGAGGAATTCCGATAAAACCTCAAATAGAACGTTTAAAAAAGACCACACATATTGTTGTTGCAACCCCAGGTCGTTTGGCCGATTTAGTGCAGCGTGATGCCATAAATATT
The DNA here is from genome assembly GCA_018663625.1 of Polaribacter sp. GTDB lineage: Bacteria > Bacteroidota > Bacteroidia > Flavobacteriales > Flavobacteriaceae > Polaribacter. The sequence continues at coordinate 124,296 of JABJPX010000038.1, forward strand.
AAAAATATTTCTCATTTTATTTTAGATGAAGCTGATGAAATGGTCAGTGCATTGAAAGAAGGACTGGATAGCATTATCAAGGAAATTCCCAAGAAAAGAAGAACACTTTTATTTACAGCAACAATGCCAGGTGCTATTAAGCAGTTGATCAATAATTACATGTCCCATGACGTCGTTGAGATAGCGGCAAATATGGACACAGCTGGACATCAAGGCATCGACCATCAATATGTTGTTGTAGCGCCTATTGAGAAATTGGAGGTTTTATTACATTTCCTAAATTCGAAAGAAGGTCAAAGAGGGATTATTTTCTGTAAAACAAAAGCTGCTGTAAATAAGTTGGCCAAAAATTTAGCGATTAACAAATTCTCTTCCGGAGCACTTCATGGAAGTTTAACACAGGGAATTCGGGATCGTATCATGGGGCAATTTAGAGAGGGGCATATTGATATTTTAGTAGCTACCGATTTGGCGGCTCGTGGAATCGATGTAAAAGAAATTGCTTATGTAGTCAATTATCATTTACCGGATACTTATGGTGCTTATGTGCATCGAAGTGGACGTACTGCCAGAGCAGGAGCAAAAGGACTTTCTTTAACAATTATACAGGAAGAAGAAACTCCAGATATTACCGATTTTGAAAAAGAATTAGGCATTATCTTCCATACATTTCAAAAAGCAGATGCAAAAAGCATTGAAGAAAATAATGGATTGTTATGGGCTAAGAAAATATTTAAGACCAAACCGAACAAAACTATTTCGGAAGAATTTAGAAAAAAAGTAAGAACGGTCTTTCATCATTTAACGAAAGAGGAGTTGATTGAGAAAGTATTGGCAAATTATCTGGCACAAGCAACTTCAAATGCCCCTAAAACTGAAACTGCTAAAAAGAAAAAGAAACACTAGTTTCTAATGCATATGAGTGATCAAATTAGCAATCTAGAGATTGCCCAATGTATCAATACGATACAGCAGTTATTAGCGGATACTAATCAACTATTCGAATTGCCCGAAGCACAAAGAGTTGCACTGTTTAAAGTAGCAGGTGAATTGTCAAGGCCAAATCGTGATGAGTTTCAGCGTCGTAGAAAAGATGCTAAAAAGGCGGCAAAACGCAAAATGATTGCTAAGGATATTCATGCCAGAAAGTCAACAGGAATTCGATCTGCTCGTGAAGCAGCGCTATTCGTAGCACCTAAATTATTGACATCAGCGAGTCTTTTAAAAGATACTCCAGAATTAGAATCACCAAGAAACTGTTATGTTTGTAAAACGGTATTTACCAAATTACACCATTTTTATGACACGATGTGTATTTCATGTGGTGATTTAAATTATGCAAAACGGTTTCAAACGACCAATTTACAAGATCAGGTTGCGGTGATTACCGGTTCGCGATTGAAAATAGGATATCATATTACATTGATGTTGTTACGATCAGGAGCAACTGTTATTGCTACTACTCGATTTCCTGCAGATTCTGCTATTCGTTTTTCAAAGGAAGAAGATTATAAGGATTGGAGTGATCGTTTGCACATTCATGGGCTAGATTTGCGTCATATTCCTAGTGTAGAAATTTTCTGTAATTATATAGAACAGAAATACGATCGCTTGGATATTTTAATAAATAACGCCGCTCAAACAGTAAGAAGACCTTCTGGTTTTTATTTCCATTTAATGGAAAATGAAAAATTAGCAATCTCAGAATTACCAAAATTAGCACAAACATTGCTTGTCAATCATTCAGAATGTTTGCAAGAAATTGCTGATTTAAGTTTTGGTACTTCTAAAACAAGTGAAAATAATGTCTTGCCTGTTACTTGGCACGGACCTGAACCGGGTATCGGTTTGAGAAATTCTGCAGCACTGTCTCAGATTCCTTATAGTTTTGACAATTCACTACAAACGGAAGAAGTATTTCCAGAAGGAAAGTTGGATGCAGATTTACAACAGGTAGATTTAAGAAAAACCAATAGTTGGCGTTTAAAGTTGGGTGAAATTGAAACTACGGAAATGGTGGAAGTCCAGCTAGTCAATGCAGTTGCACCTTTTGTGTTGTGCAATCGTTTGTCTAATTTGATGATGAAAGAAAACACAGGAATGAAACACATTATCAATGTTTCTGCAATGGAAGGGAAGTTTCATCGCTTTAAAAAAGTAGACCGACACCCACATACAAACATGGCTAAAGCGGCTTTAAATATGCTAACGCACACCTCGTCTGCAACTTTTGCAAAAAAAGGAATTTATATGAATGCTGTCGATACAGGTTGGGTAACGGATGAAGATCCTGCAGAATTGTCTAAAAAGAAAGTAGAAATACATGATTTTCAGCCCCCTTTGGATATTGTTGATGGTGCTGCAAGGGTGATGGATCCTTTAATTGATGGTATTAATACAGGAAAACACTGGTCTGGGAAGTTTTTAAAAGATTATTTTCCTATAGATTGGTAGTGAAAGAGAAAGTGAACAGTGAGTGGTGAATCGAAAAAAGTAGCAACAGGATAATAGTAATATATATATGGCAAATAGAATAAAAGAGCAACAAGATATTTTAGCAAAATTAAACATTCATGCATTGAATCCGATGCAAGAGGAAGCAATTTCTGTAATCGCATCAAATACCAATACGATATTACTATCTCCAACAGGAACAGGAAAGACATTGGCTTTTTTATTGCCAGTTATTGAAGCACTAGACCCAAATTCGAGTGAGGTGCAGGCCTTAATTTTAGTACCTTCAAGAGAGTTGGCAATACAGATTGAACAAGTGGTTCGTAACATGGGGTCTGGCTTTAAGGTAAATGCTGTGTATGGAGGTCGACCAATGTCTAAAGATAAAATTGAATTGAAACATGTACCCGCTATTTTAATTGGTACACCTGGTAGAATTGCAGATCATTTTGCAAATGAACGTTTCTCTAAAACCCATATTAAAACCTTAGTTTTAGACGAATTTGACAAGTCATTAGAAGTTGGTTTTGAATATGAAATGAGGGGGATTATTAATCAATTAACTACTTTATATAAGCGTATATTAACATCTGCAACACAAGGAGTTGAGATTCCTGATTTTGTTAGATTAGATCAAGCTAGAACCATTAATTATTTAAAGAAAAAAGTAGTTTCTAAATTGGAGGTTAAAACAGTCGTTGCCGCTACTAAAAACAAATCCGAAACCTTAGTAGATTTAATCTTGCATTTAGGAAATCAGCCCGGCATTATTTTTTGTAATTTAAAAGACAGTATTAATAAAGTAAGTGAGTTTTTGGATAAAAATAAAATATCACACAGCTGTTTTTCTGGTGGAATGGAACAAAGAGACCGAGAACGTTCTTTGATTAAGTTTAGAAATGGAACCAGTCAAATTTTGATAGCAACAGATTTAGCTGCTAGAGGGATCGATATTCCTGAATTGAAATTTATTATTCATTATGAGCTTCCTAAGGCTGAAGAAGAATTTACGCACAGAAATGGTAGAACTGCAAGAGTTGACGCAAAAGGAACCGCTTACGTGTTGAAATGGGAAAAAGAAAATTTGCCTGATTTTATTAAAAAATCGAAGACTGAAGATATTTCTAAAAGAGGCCCCCGCAAAGCTCAGTATTGGGAAACTTTGTTTATTTCCGGTGGTAGAAAAGATAAAATATCGAAAGGAGATATTGCTGGACTCTTTTTTAAACAGGGAAATATTACTAAAGATCAATTAGGAAACATCGAATTAAAACAGGATTGTGCATTTGTTGCAGTTCCTGTAACAATTGTCAATGATTTGATTGAAAAATTAAACAATACACGCTTGAAAAAGAAAAAAATACGCGTAACATTGGCGTAACCTCTTTTACAATCGACTGCATATAAATGACCGCTCAAGTTATGATGGGGTCATTTTTTTTTATTAATTAATAAATTGGGGGTTTACTCGATTATTGATTTCAATGATTAGGGTATTTTTAGAGATGTCGTTTTAAAATGCTGTTTTTAATTAAAAGTAAGCATATTTATATTTAAGTTTGTTTTTATGATGGATCAAAAACTACTTGCTTATTTTGAAGGTTATCTAACGGAGAGGAGAAAATCGTTATTTAAGAAAGTCTTAGAAGACAGAACCCGACACTTTACGGTTGTTTTGGAAGATATTTTTCAGCCTCATAATGCAAGTGCTGTGGTAAGAACCTGCGATATTTTTGGGATTCAAGATGTGCATGCAATAGAGAATAAATACAACAATAAGATTTCGAGACACGTCGCGAAAGGTTCTCAAAAATGGCTTAGCTACAATCGTTACCGCGATGATGGAGATAATACGGCAAGTTGCTTAGCTTCTTTAAAAGATAAAGGGTATCAAATTATCGCCACCACACCGCACAATGATTCTTGTGCATTGCAAGATTTTGATGTTACTAAAAAGTCCGCCTTTGTCTTTGGATCGGAGGCTGAAGGAGTTTCTGAAACAGTAATGGAAAATGCAGATGGTTTTTTAAAAATTCCAATGGTAGGTTTTACAGAGAGTTTAAATATCTCTGTTGCTGCTGCTATTATTTTACAAGAAGTAACTTCAAAATTGAGGAATTCAGAAGTTGATTGGAAATTATCTGACGAAGAAAAACAAATTTTATACTTTAATTGGTTGAAAACAACCATTAAAAATGTGGATAAGATTGAAGCCCATTATCGTCAAAATTTAACAAATATTAAATGACGCCCATTGAGATTTATATAAACAAGAAAGCAGCTTGGAAACAGGAGTTAGCGCTTTTGCGTTCTGTGTTTATAGACTTACCTGTTGAAGAAACGATAAAATGAGGGGCACCTACTTATGTTTTTAAAGGAAAAAATATAGTAGGTTTGGCTGCTTTCAAAAAGTATTGTGGTTTGTGGTTTTTTCAAGGAGTATTATTAAAAGATAAACAAAAAAAATTCATCAACGCACAAGAAGGCAAAACCAAAGCTATGCTGCAATGGCGCTTTTATTCGATTGATGAAATTGACCTTCCATTGATTAAAGAATATGTTCTAGAGGCAATGGCTCACGTAGAAAATGGGAATGAGGTAAAGTTTACTAGAAACACGAAACCCTTGATAATTCCTTTAGAATTGATGCAACGGTTGGCAATAGATAAGCAGCTAGAAGTTGAGTTTAATCGTTTTTCTAAAAGCAAACTGCATGAATTTGCATTGTATATAGCAGCAGCAAAAAGAACAGAAACAAAAGCAAAAAGACTCGAGAAAATTATACCAATGATTCTTTCTGGTGAAGGTTTAAACGATCGGTATAAGAAAAGTTAGTGAATCATTATCTTTTCTATGGTAGCAGTAGAATCGCAACGTTTTACCAATAAGTGAATGTTTTCTAATGCATCGCTTCCGGTAATATAATATTCTCCACAAGGCTTTTTCCATTGATTACTTTTGTTAAAGTTAACATCTCCTAAATACAATATGGTAGAAATCATTGTGGTGTCAATACGATGTTGTTGCATAGAAAGTTTTGCTTCTTCAGAAAACAAACGTTCTCTGATACGAATTGTCTTAAGTGTCCTAGCATCCATTCCATAGTCAAAAGAAGCATTTTTCTTTTGCCAAAAGAAATAAACGGCAATAGAACCAAGAGATAATCCCACTAAATAATAAAAAATTCTTTTTACGAGCATCGTTGAATATTGAGTTGCAAATTTATGGAAAAGGAGTTGTTTTATACAGTAATTTACAACTTATTTCTTAGTGTTTTAGGACCGGTTTTCTTACCTTTTATTGCTTTTGGTAGTAAAAAAAAACGATATTTTTTTTAAGATATCAACAAGTTAATGTCTCTAAAAGGAAGATCAAACCAATCCGCCACGGTTCTATTGGTAAGCACTCCATGATAAAAATACAAACCATTTCTTAAGCTTTTGTCGAAACGAGCGGTATTTTCAAATCCGCCTTCCTCTGCAATGTTCAGTAGATAAGGGGTGAAAATGTTGCTTATAGAAACCGATGCAGTTCTTGCATAACGCGCAGGAATATTTGGTACACAATAATGCACAACGCCATGTTTGATAAATGTTGGTGTTTTGTGCGTTGTAATGTTTGATGTCTCAAAACACCCCCCTCTGTCAATACTAACATCCACAATAACAGCTCCTTCCTTCATGCTTTCTATCATTGGTTCTGTGGCAATAATGGGAGATCTATTTTCTCCTCTAATTGCACCAATGGCAACATCACATCGCATTAATGCTTTGGCGAGTGATTTTGGCTGTACAGTAGAAGTATATATTGGTGTATTTAAGCACTGTTGCAATCTTCGTAATTTGCTAATTGAATTATCAAAAACTTTCACTCTTGCCCCGAGTCCAATAGCGGTTCTTGCAGCAAACTCTCCGACAGTACCAGCACCTAGGATGACGACACTTGTAGGGGGAACCCCTCCAATATTTCCAAAAAGTAATCCATTTCCTTTATTTACACCACTCATCAATTCGCCAGCAATTAAAACAGAAGCAGTTCCTGCAATCTCACTCAGTGATTTTACAATTGGATAGGTTCCTTCTTCATCTTTGATATAATCAAAAGCAATTGCAGTAATTCTTTTTTTTGCTAAACTTTCGAAATAATGTTTGTTTTGTGTCTTTAATTGTAACGAAGAAATTAAAATTGCCTGTGGATTAATATATTCAATTTCATCTTCTGTTGGCGGTGCTACCTTTAAAATAATCGAACATTTAAAAGCTTCTTCAGTATTGTAAGAAATTTTCGCTCCTGCATCTGAATATTGTTTGTCGCTATAGTTTGCGCCATCTCCAGCTCCAGTTTCAACCACGATTCGATGCCCATGAACTGTAAAAGCAGCTACGGCATCAGGCGTTAGACAAACCCTTTTTTCACCTAAGTGAGTTTCTTTTGGCAATCCAATAAATAAAGATCCTTTTCTTTTTTTTATTTCTAACATTTCTGTCTGGGGCAACAATTCTTCTTTACTGAAGGGAGAAAATGAACTCATAAAATTTAGGTTAATTGAATGTTACGCTGTCCATTTTCTAAAACAGATAGATGAATTTGAACTGCATCTAAAGGTAGTAAATTTTCTATGTTTTCAGGCCATTCAATTAAACACCATTTATTTTGATATAAATATTCTTCAATACCCATGTCCAAAGCTTCCTCTTCATTTGTAATTCTATAAAAATCAAAATGGAAAACAATCTCATTTGTTGTTGTATGGTATTCATTTACTAGCGAGAAAGTAGGGGAGGAAACCCTATCTTGAACCCCCAAAATATTGCAGATTTCTTTTATCAATGTAGTTTTACCAACCCCCATTTCTCCATGAAATAAGAGGGTTTTATGTTTTGATATTGCAATCACTTCTTTTGCAATGGTAGCCAAATCGTTTAAAGAATACATCTTGTTCATATTACAAAAATAAGAAACCTAATAAGCTTTTAAAACCTGAGTGTTGATTTTTTACAACTATTTTTAAAACTGATAGTGTCCAATGATCCGCTTTTGTTTTAAAATGACATTTATCTCGAAAAGTTTATGAATATAGAATTTCGAAAATAAGAAGCTATTTAGGGCTATAAATGGCAAACGGAATAATCACTTCTTCCAAAGAAATTCCTCCATGTTGATATGAGTTTTTATAATATTTTACAAAATGGTTGAAGTTGTTTGGATACGTAAAAAATAAATCATCTTTTGCAAAAATAAAAGGACTATTAATGGCAACAGTCGGTAGGAAAATATCTTTCGGATTATGAACTGCATACACGTCTTTTTTTTCATAAGAAATGTGCCTTCCTGTTTTAAAACGGAGATTGGTATTGATGTTTCTATCACCCGTTACTTTGGAAGGGTTCTTACAGTTTATGGTTCCGTGATCTGTAGTAATAATTAATTTCTGACCCAAGAGTTGTGCTTTTTGTATGATTTCAAATAAGGGCGAATTTTTAAACCAACTCAGGGTTAAAGATCGATATGCTTTGTCATCACCAGCTAATTCTTTTATTACTTCCATTTCTGTTTTCGAGTGGGAAAGCATGTCTACAAAATTATAGACCACAGCAGTTAGATCGTTTTGCTTAGTAGCATTGTAATTGTCTGCTAATTCTTTTCCGTTTTTTAAAGAAGTAATTTTATAATATTCATGTTTAATATCTAATCGTAAGCGTTTTATTTGTGCTGTTAAAAACTCATTTTCATAGAGGTTTAAGCTCCCTTCATTGATGTCGTTTTTCCATAAATCGGGATGTTTTTTTTCCATTTCTAAAGGCATTAATCCAGAAAAAATGGCATTCCTTGCATATTGAGTTGCTGTTGGTAGGATTGAGAAATAAGAATGTTCTTCTTCTTTTTTGTAATGATTGTTAATTATTGGTTCTAAGACTCGGTATTGATCATAGCGAAGATTATCAACTATAACCCACAAAACACTTTGTTCTTTACTTAATTCGGGTGCTACATAATCTTTAAATAATGTGTGTGAAAAAGTAGGTTTGTCATGCGCAGTAAAAAAATCTTCATAATTTTTTTTAATAAATTTAAAGAACTGTGTATTGGCTTCCTGTTTTTGACTTTCTAAAATACCCAACATTCCAGAGTCACTAATGTTTTCTAATTCTAATTCCCAATGAACGATTTTTTTATACAACTCAATCCAATCTTCATAGGAATTTACCATTGCCAAATCCATCGAAATTTTCTGAAATTCTTGCTGATAGTTGGAAGTTGTTTTTTCAGAAATGAGCCGCGAATGGTCTAAATTTTTCTTTAAAGTAAGTAAGATTTGATTGGGGTTAACAGGTTTTATTAGATAGTCTGCAATTTTAGAGCCAATTGCTTCTTCCATAATATATTCCTCTTCACTTTTTGTAATCATTACAATCGGCAAGTTCGGTTGTTTCTTTTTAATTTCAGAAAGTGTTGCTAATCCAGAAAGTCCGGGCATGTTTTCATCTAAAAAAACAATATCAAAATTCTTTTGATCTACTAATTCTATTGCATCTGCACCGTTTGTAGAGCGGGTTACTTCATAGTTTTTTCGCTCTAAAAATAGAATGTGTGGCTTTAATAAATCTATTTCATCATCTACCCATAAAATCTGTATCGTTGTCATAAGCTATCAATTTAAAACTCTAACGATAAAAGTATTCAATTGTTATAGGTTTCTCTGTTTTAAAATGATAAAATATTCCCAATTAAATAAAGTTATGAACTATTGTTTGTATTTTGCCATAGAATTAACTGAATTACAACATTGAAATCAAATAAATTAAAAATTTTAAACGATCCCATTTACGGATTTACCAATATTCCAAATTCATTATTATACGATATCATAGAGCATCCTTATTTTCAAAGATTGCGAAGAGTTTCACAAATGGGATTTTCTAATATGGTTTATCCTGGAGCAAATCACACCCGTTTTCATCATGCAATTGGTTGTTTGCATTTAATGCAGAAAGCAGTTCGCGTTCTGCGTTTCAAAGAAGTTGATATTTCTAATGAGGAAGCAAATGCTTTATATATTGCCATATTATTACATGATATTGGACATGGAGCATTCTCTCATGCATTGGAACATAGTATTGTTGATGGTATTTCTCATGAAGAAATATCTTTGAAATTTATGGAGAAATTGAATAAAGAATTTAACGGGCAACTAACAATGGCAATCCGTGTTTTCGAAGGAAAGTATCATCGAAGATTTCTAAATCAACTAATTTCCAGTCAATTAGATATTGATCGGTTGGATTATTTAAAAAGAGATAGCTTTTATACAGGGGTTGCCGAAGGGAACATTTCCTCGGAAAGATTAATTGCAATGATTCATGTTGTAAATGACGAATTGGTGATCGAACAAAAAGGAATTTATTCTGTAGAGAAATTTCTAATTGCACGTAGACTAATGTATTGGCAAGTGTATTTGCATAAAACAGGTTTGTCTGCAGAGAACATGTTGGTAAATGTTTTAAGAAGAGCAAAAGAATTATCTCAAAAAGGCGAACGCTTGTTTGCAAGCAAAGCATTGACCTATTTTCTGACCACGAAGATTACTAAAGAAAACTTTACAGATGAAACATTAGAAATATTTTCTAAGTTAGATGATTATGATATTCTGTCTGCCATTAAAGAATGGACCGATAGTTCAGATAAAGTACTTTCTTTATTGTCGAAAATGATAGTTGATCGGAATTTACTAAAAGTTGAAATTCAACAAGCACATTTTTCTGAAGCGGATATTGATGCTAAAATTTCTGAACTAAAATCGACGATGAATTTATCGGATAGTGAAGCTCGTTATTTCGTGTTTCAAATGAAAATTCAAAATCAGGCTTACAATCCGTCAATGCCAATTAAGATTTTAAATAAAAATGGAGAATTAAAAGATATTGCAAAAGCATCCGACCAATTAAATTTGCAAGCATTAACCAAACCCGTGATTAAACACTTTGTTTGCTATCCAAAGCAAATGAAATTAGCGCAATCCTAAGAAATTTTATATTTTTGCACCTTATGAAATTTACAGCCGAGCAAATAGCAGAGATATTAGAAGGAGAAGTTGTTGGAAATCCGGCAAAAGAAGTTTCAAAATTATCTAAAATAGAAGAAGGAGAAAAAGGTTCTTTGACCTTTTTATCAAATCCAAAATACAACTCCTATTTATATGAGACAAATGCTTCTATTGCTATTGTTAATAAGAGTTTCATTCCAGAAAAAGAAGTAAGTGCTACTTTGATTAAAGTAGAAAATGCCTATGAGTCTTTTTCAAAACTATTGGCGTTTTACAATACTGTAAAAAATAATAAGTTAGGAAGAGAGACACCACATTATATTTCTGAATCAGCCACTATCGGATCTAATGAATACATTGGCGCATTTTCTTATATTGGAAATGATGTAAAAATTGGTAATAATGTAAAGATTTATCCTAATGTTTATATTGGAGATAATACAATTATTGGTAATGATTGCACTCTTTTTTCGGGTGTAAAAATATACTCCGATTCCCTTATTGGAAAAAATTGCAAAATACACTCAGGAGCTATTATTGGTGCAGATGGTTTTGGTTTTGTACCCGATGAAAACGGAGCATATCAGGCAGTTCCACAAATTGGAAATGTAATTATAGAAGATCATGTAGATATTGGTTCAGGTGCAACCATAGACAGAGCAACCCTTGGGTCAACAATCATTAGAAAAGGTGTTAAGATAGACAATCAGGTTCAAGTTGCTCATAATGTAATAATTGGAAAAAACACTGTCATTGCATCCCAAACAGGTATTGCAGGATCTACCAAAATTGGCGCAAATTGTATGATTGGTGGACAAGTAGGGATTTCAGGTCATTTGTCTATAGGCGATCACGTAAAAGTATTAGCAAAGGCCGGTGTTACCAGAAATATAAAAGACAATAGTATTGTGAATGGGATTCCCGCTTTCAATGCGAAAGATTATAATAAAAGCTATGTTTATTTTAAAAATTTACCCCAACTGGCAGTAAAAATGGATACAATTGAAAAAGAGCTGAATGCTCAAAAAACAAAAACAAATGGGTAAAAAACAAAAAACAATTCAAAAGGAAATATCTCTTTCTGGAGTTGGTTTACATACAGGTGTTACTGTAAATATGACATTTAAACCAGCGCCTGCAAATCATGGATTTGCGTTTGTTCGTATGGATTTAGAGGGAACACCAACTGTGGAAGCAAAAGCAGAATATGTTGTCAATACACAGCGAGGAACAAATTTAGATAAAAACGGTGTTCAAATACAAACATCAGAACATGTCTTAGCCGCTGCTGTTGGTTTAGATATCGAAAATCTTTTGATTGAAATGGATGCTTCAGAACCTCCAATTATGGATGGTTCGTCTCGATTTTTTGTAGCAGCATTAGAAGAAGCAGGGATCATAGAATTGGAAGAAGATATTGAAGAATACATTGTAAAAGAAATCATTTCTTACAAAGATGAATTAACAGGCAGTGAGATTATGTTAATGCCATCAGAGGAGTATGAAGTAACCGCGATGGTAGATTTTGGGACTAAAATTTTAGGAACTCAAAATGCGACATTATCTAAACTATCAGACTTTAAAGAAGAAATAGCAGCAGCAAGAACATTTAGCTTTTTGCATGAAATAGAAATGCTTCTAGAAAATGATTTAATAAAAGGTGGTGATTTAAACAATGCCATTGTTTACGTCGATAAAGAACTGTCTGATGGTACAATGCAAAAATTAAAAAAAGCATTTAATAAAAAAGAAATCTCCGTGAAATCAAACGGAATTCTAGATAATTTAGAATTGCATTGGGCAAACGAAGCGGCAAGACATAAGCTTTTGGATGTAATAGGTGATTTGGCTCTTGTAGGTACAAGAATCAGAGGAAAAATCATCGCAAATAAACCCGGGCACCAAGTAAATACTAAGTTTGCAAAAAAACTAGCTCAGATTATAAAAGTAGAGAAAAGAAACAAGGTGCCACAATATGATTTAAATCAGCCACCATTGTTAGACATTCATCAGATTATGGAAATTTTACCACACAGACCTCCTTTTTTACTGGTGGATCGTGTTTTAGAACTTTCACCAACACATGTCGTAGGAATGAAAAATGTAACAATGAATGAAGATTTCTTCGTTGGACACTTTCCAGGATCACCAGTAATGCCAGGCGTATTGCAAGTAGAAGCGATGGCGCAATGTGGAGGTATTTTGGTTTTGAGTACCGTTTCAGATCCAGAAAATTATTTAACTTTTTTCATGAAAATGAACAATGTTAAGTTCAAACAAAAAGTGTTGCCAGGAGATACGCTAATTTTTAAATGCGACTTAATAACACCGATTAGAAGAGGTATCTGTCATATGCAAGCCTATGCGTATGCAAACGGAAAAGTAGTTGCTGAAGCAGAATTAATGGCACAAATTTCTAAAATTAAATAATACATGAATCAACCATTAGCCTACGTTCATCCGCAAGCAAAAATAGCCCGAAATGTAGTTATTGAGCCTTTTACCACAATTCATAACAACGTAACAATTGGTTCTGGAACTTGGATTGGATCAAACGTAACCATCATGGAAGGCGCACGAATTGGAAAAGATTGTAGAATATTTCCAGGAGCAGTAATCTCTGCAATTCCACAAGATTTAAAATTTGAGGGAGAAGATTCTTTAACGGTTATTGGTGACAATACTACTATTAGAGAATGTGTAACCATTAACAGAGGAACCAACGCATCTGGTAAAACAGCCATCGGTAAAAACTGTTTAATTATGGCAACTGCTCACATTGCCCACGATTGTGTATTAGGAGATAATTCGATTGTTGTAAATGGAGTTGCTTTAGGGGGGCATGTCATTATTGGTGAGCATGCAATTATTGGTGGATTGGCAGCAGTACATCAATTTATACATATTGGAGACCATGCAATGGTTTCCGGAGGTTCTTTAGTTCGAAAAGATGTTCCCCCATATACCAAAGCAGGAAAAGAACCCCTGTCCTATGTAGGAATTAATTCAATTGGATTAAGACGAAGAGGGTTTAGTACTGGGAAAATTAGAGAAATTCAGAATATTTATAGGATTTTGTATCAAAGTAAGTACAATAACACACAAGCTTTAGAGAAAATAGAAGCAGAAATGGAGGCAACTCCGGAAAGAGATGAAATCATCCTATTTATTCGTAATTCTCAACGAGGAATTATGAAAGGATATTCAGGGAGCTAAAAAAGAAAAAAGTTCTCTAACTAATAATTAAACAAAGAAACCCTCTTGGTTTTAAAAAAATAATAAATAGCATGGCAACAACATCAGACATTAGAAACGGATTGTGTATTAAATACAATAATGATATTTATAAAGTAGTCGAATTTCTTCACGTAAAACCAGGAAAAGGACCTGCGTTTGTTAGAACAAAATTAAAAAGTGTTACCAATGGAAAAGTCGTAGACAATACATTTCCTGCAGGAAGAAAAATTGAAGACATTCGAGTAGAAACGCATAAATTTCAATATTTATACAATGAAGGGGAGACCTATCATTTTATGGATGAAAAAGATTATTCTCAAATTCAATTGGAAAAATCAGTATTGGATTCTCCAGATTTGATGAAAGAAGGACAGATTGTAACCATCATTATTAATGCTGAAGACGACATGCCATTATCTGTAGAATTACCAGCAAGTGTTGTTTTAGAAGTAACCCATACAGAACCAGGTATCAAAGGAAATACGGCTACCAATGCAACAAAGCCTGCAACGGTAGAAAGTGGTGCGATTGTAAATGTGCCTTTGTTCATTAATGAAGGAGATAAAATTAAAGTTGAAACAACCAAAGGGACGTATCAAGAAAGAATAAAAGAATAATTTTAAATATTTTGTATTCAATTGGCTGCGCTTTCTGAATTCCATTTACTGAATACTGTTTCCAAAAAATGAAGTTTAATAATTTACAAACATTAAAACAAATTGCTCAAATTATTCAATGTGAATATGTAGGAGACGCTAATTTCTCAGTATCTGGGATCAATGAAATTCATGTTGTTGAAAAAGGAGATCTTGTTTTTGTAGATCATCCAAAATATTATGATAAGGCACTAAATTCAGCAGCAACAACAATATTAATCAATAAAAAAGTGGATTGCCCAACAGGCAAAGCATTGCTTATTTCCGAAGACCCTTTTCGAGACTTCAATAAGCTGACGCATCATTTCAAACCATTTATAGCTGCAACCGCAAGTATTGCAGCAAGTGCAAGTATTGGAGATGGAACTCGTATTCAACCCAATGTTTTTATTGGTAACAATGTTTCTATAGGAAGCCATTGTATGATTCATCCAAATGTCACCATTTACGACAACACGATCATTGGAAATCATGTGACCATTCATGCAAATACCGTTTTAGGTGCCGATGCCTTTTATTACAAAAATAGACCTGAAGGATTTGATAAGTTACTTTCTGGAGGAAACGTTGTACTAGAAGATCATGTAGATTTAGGCGCTTCTTGTACGATAGATCGAGGGGTTACTGGATCAACGACTATTGGCCGTGGAACAAAAATAGACAACCAAGTACATATTGGACATGATACTGTTATTGGAAAAAAGTGTCTAATAGCATCACAAACAGGAGTTGCAGGCTGTGTAATCATCGAAGATGAAGTAACCCTTTGGGGTCAAGTAGGTACAAATAGTGGAATTACAATCGGTAAAGGAGCTGTAATACTGGGGCAAACAGGCGTAACAAAATCTGTAGAAGGAGGGAAATCTTACTTTGGAACCCCTGTGGCAGAATCAAGAGAGAAACTAAAAGAGTTGGCAGAAATGAAACGTTTTTTAAAAGGGCGAAAGAATTCTTAAAATTCTTTTTTTAAAACCTACAATAAACTATTTTTGCAGCTGTAAAAAAAATAAAAACGAACCAATGAGTGTTTTAGTAAATAAGAATTCAAAAATTATTGTTCAAGGTTTTACAGGTAGTGAAGGAACCTTTCATGCCGGTCAGATGATTGACTACGGAACCAACGTTGTTGGTGGTGTAACTCCAGGTAAAGGAGGTCAAAAACATTTAGATAAACCAGTTTTCAATACGGTTGTAGAAGCTGTAGAAAACGTAGGAGCAGATACATCAATTATATTTGTACCGCCAGCATTTGCTGCAGATGCTATTATGGAATCTGCTGACGCAGGAATCCAAGTAATTATTTGTATTACAGAAGGAATTCCTACCGCAGATATGGTAAAAGTTAAAGCATACATCGACGCGAAAGACTGTACATTAGTTGGTCCTAACTGTCCAGGAGTTATTACTCCAGGAGAGGCGAAAGTAGGTATTATGCCAGGTTTCATTTTCAAAAAAGGAAAAGTAGGAATTGTTTCTAAATCTGGAACTTTAACTTATGAAGCTGCTGACCAAGTTGTAAAACAAGGTTTTGGAATTACAACTGCCATTGGTATTGGAGGAGATCCAATTATTGGAACAACCACTAAAGAAGCTGTTGAAATGTTAATGAACGACGACGAAACAGAAGCGATTGTAATGATTGGTGAAATTGGTGGAAATTTAGAAGCAGAAGCAGCACAATGGATCAAAGCAGATGGAAATAGAAAGCCTGTTGTTGGTTTTATCGCTGGGCAAACTGCCCCTGCTGGTAGAACAATGGGACATGCGGGTGCGATTGTAGGAGGTGCTGATGATACTGCACAAGCGAAAATGAAAATTTTAGCAGAAAACGGAGTTCATGTAGTAAGTTCTCCTGCAAAAATTGGAGAAATGGTTGCAAAAGTTTTGAAATAAAGATCAATATAAATTCGAGAAGCGTTAAGAACTACTCAAAAATATAAAGTATATTCCCGCTTATTTTGCGGGAATTTTCATTTAATTATCAACTACTTAAATCCTATTGATATGAAATTATTAGAAAACAAATCAGCAATCATCACTGGTGCTACTAGAGGTATTGGACGTGGTATTGCAATCGAATTTGCAAAACAAGGTGCTAATGTAGCCTTTACTTATAGTTCGTCAGTAACAGCTGCAGAAGCACTGGAAACAGAATTAAAAGCTTTTGGAGTTGCTGCGAAAGGGTATCAATCGAATGCAGCAGATTTTGATGCAGCTCAGGAATTGGCCAAAGAAGTTTTAAAAGAATTTGGTGCGATTGATATTTTAGTAAACAATGCAGGGATTACTAAAGACAATTTGTTAATGCGGATCTCAGAAGATGATTTTGATAGCGTAATTGAAGTCAACTTAAAATCTGTCTTTAACCTTACAAAGGCAGTGATTCGTCCAATGATGAAGCAACGTGCGGGATCTATTATTAATATGAGTTCTATTGTAGGTTTAAAAGGGAATGCAGGGCAAGCCAACTATGCAGCCTCAAAGGCAGGTATTATCGGTTTTTCTAAATCTGTAGCATTAGAATTAGGGTCAAGAAACGTACGAAGCAATGTCGTTGCTCCTGGTTTTATTGAAACCGAAATGACAGACAAGTTAGATGCTGTAGTGGTACAAAGTTGGAGAGATGGTATTCCATTAAAAAGAGGAGGAAATCCTCAAGATATTGCGAATGCATGTGTTTTCTTAGCTTCTGATATGAGTGCCTATATTACAGGACAAACCTTATCTGTAGATGGTGGTATGATGACCTAGTATCTTTGAAATTAATCTTATAAAAACCTGTAACAATTTAACGTTACAGGTTTTCTTTTTTTAGATAGTTCTTTATATCTTTCCGTAAAATAAAAACATTGCAAACAACCACCGCACTTTATATATTGCTTGCATTCCTATTGAGTTTGGCAATCGCCTATTACCAATACATTCAGGGATCAAAAGACGTGCGTCATAGAAAAATATTTCTATTTTCACTCAGAACATTCAGTATATTTATGTTGCTATTACTGCTGATCAATCCAGCAGTTCAAAAAAAAACAATTGAAAACACAAAACCTGTTTTATCCGTTTTAATTGATAACTCAGCATCAACAGCATTTTTCAAAGAAGAAGAAAAGGTAAAAACCATCCTAGAAGAGCTTGAGACAAATGTTCCATTAAACACCAAATTTGAACTTTCCTACTTTTCTTTTGGAGCATCGGTAAATGTGAAAGATTCTTTAACATTCGATGCGCCAGTAACAGCAATTTCTGAGGGCATCACTGCAATCAATAAACTGTACAAGAATAAAAAAGGGGCGCTTGTGCTCCTTTCAGATGGCAATCAAACAGCTGGGAGTGATTATGAATTTGTTGGTTCTAAAATGCCCATATCTCCAATTGTATTGGGAGATACAGTAAATTATAGTGATCTTCAAATTCGCCAATTAAACGTCAATAAATACAGTTACTTAAAACATCAGTTTCCAGTAGAAGTTCATCTTTTTTATAAAGGAGTTGTTCCAATAAGCACCGTATTTCGGATTGAGAAGAAAGGAAAAACGATATTCAAACAACAAGTTCGTTTTTCAGCATCAGAAAAATCAAAAACAATTCGGACGAATCTCACGGCTACTAAAGAAGGAATTAATTTTTACAAAGCATCTATTGAAGCTTTCGATACAGAGAAAAACACGAAGAACAATGTCAAAGATTTCTCTATTGAGGTGATTGATGAGCAAACAAAAATAGCAGTTATTTCTGCTATTTTGCATCCCGATTTGGGAGCTTTAAAGCGGTCTATAGAAAAAGATAAACAACGAACAGTTGATCTGTTTTCTGTTAAAAATAAAAATATTCAACTAAATGATTATCAATTATTTATATTGTATCAACCAAACAACAACTTCAATAATTTATTCAAAGAGCTAAAAACATTAAAATCCAATTATTTAGTAATTTCTGGCTCCAATACAGATTGGCCTTTTCTCAACAAACAGCAACTTGGATTTTCTAAAAATGCAATCGCTCAAACAGAAAACTATATGGCCAATTATCAGTTTTCATTTCAACCCTTTCTGCAAAAAGATATCGGATTTAATAATTTTCCACCACTAAAAGATCAATTTGGAGAAGTGTTGCTATCCACCGAAAATCACGTTTTACTAAAACAGCGTGTTTTTGGAGTTGCCTCCGAACAACCTTTATTAGCAACATTTGAGCAAAATAACCAAAAGTCAGCAGTTATTTTTGGAGAAGGAATTTGGAAATGGCGAGCTGCCAATTATTTGCAAAGTAATTCATTTGAAGGTTTCGATGAATTTACGGGGAATTTAGTTCAGTTTTTAGCGTCAAACAGCAAACGTAAGCGTTTGGAAGTAAGTCTAGAAAGTCTGTATTTATCCAATGTACCAATACGTATTTCAGCTTTTTATACCGATAAAAATTATCAATTCGACCCCAGAGCTTCATTGCTCTTTTCCGTAACCAATACCGTTACAAAGGAACAACAAGAGTTTCCGTTTTCTTTGGCGCATAACTCGTTTCAAGTTACTGTAGAAAACTTATCTCCTGGAAGTTACCAGTATACCGTTACTGTGGAGGGTCAGAAAAGTATGGACAGTGGTGTTTTTTTAATTTCAGAAGCACGCATAGAAGCACAATTTACCAAGGCTAATACAACGAAATTGAATCGATTGGCCAAGAGCACAGGAGGGAAGGTATACCATTCAACTGAAATTTTAGAATTGGTTGATGATTTTGTTGATAATGAGGACTATGCAACCCTCCAAAAGACAGTTCTAAAAAAACAGGCTTTAATAGATTGGAAATGGGTGTTAGCATTACTTCTTATGCTATTAACGATAGAATGGTTTGTAAGAAAATATTATGGAAAAATTTAAACAATGCTAGAACACTTTTTTCAATGTCCCTACTGCTGGGAAGAAATTTCGATGTTATTAGATACCAGTGTATCTCATCAAAATTATGTAGAAGATTGCGAAACATGTTGCAATCCAATAGAAATGGACACGCGTTTTGATGATGGGGAATTAACAGCATTCAATGCGATAAATTTAGAACAATAAAGATGACATTTGACACAAGGCACTGGGTAAAACCGCAAGATTTAAATCCGAATGGGACTTTGTTCGGAGGAAGAATATTAGAATGGATTGATGAGGAAATAGGGATGTATACCAGTATTCAGTTAGAAACCCCAAGAACGGCCGTTAAACATATGGGTGCTATTGATTTTGTACGTCCTGTACAATTGGGGGCTATTATAGAGATTGGCCTGGAAGTGCAACAGTTTGGCAGTACTTCCATAACCCTTTCCTGTTTAGTAAGAGATCGCCGCACCCATAAAACAATTATTACGATTGACACCATTGTAATGGTTGCTTTGGATACAAAAGGAAAACCTACAATTCATGGAAAAAAAATGTTGAATTCCTAAAAATAGATCAGCCACGCTGTAAACTTTTGCCGAGCTTTATACATCGTTTTCTTTTCGTGAATGAATATTAATTTCGTAAATTTGAAAAAACTTAAAAACAAATAATAATGACGAAGAATCAAGTAGATCTCAACTTTCCAAAAGGAGGAGTTTTCTTAATAATGGTTGCCGTAATCGGAATTTTTTTATTTTCTAAATCAACCGTAACTATTGGACCTGGAGAAGGTGGGGTTATTTTTGAAAGCCTTGGAAGTGGTATTGATACCGAAAAAACCTATGGTGAAGGATTTCACATTATGTTGCCTTGGAATAAAATGATTGTAAGAAAAGTACGTCAGCAATCGATCTCCGATGAAATGAATGTACTTTCTGTGAACGGATTGGAAGTAAAAGTAAATGGAACCATTTGGTATGAACCTGAATTTAGTAACTTAGGAAAACTAATCAAAACTAAAGGAGAAGATTATGAACGTGAATTGTTGGATCCAGCAATTAATGCAGCAGCAAGAAGCGTTGTTGGTCGTTACACACCAGAACAATTGTACTCAAGTAAAAGAGATGTTATTGAACAAGAAATTTTAGACGAAGTTCAAAAAGTATTAGAAGATCAATTTTTATTGGTAACGAGAGTTTTGGTAGAAGATGTAAAATTGCCAGCAACCATTCGAACCGCCATTGAAACGAAGTTAAAACAAGAGCAAGAATCTTTAGAATATGAGTTCCGAATTTCGAAAGCTCAAAAAGAAGCAAAAAGACAAAAAATTGATGCTGAAGGAAAAGCCATCGCAAACAAAATTTTAAGTGCGTCATTAACGGATAAAATTTTACAAGAAAAAGGAATTGATGCGACTTTAGAGCTTGCTAAATCTCCGAATAGTAAAGTAGTTGTTATTGGTTCAGGGAAATCTGGAATGCCAATCATCTTAGGGAATCAATAGTAAACTTTCCACACATTATTTAAAAATCCAGCTTAGGCTGGATTTTTTTTGTGCCAATGTTATCCGAATGAACGAAACAAAAATCCTTAAATATATGTTAAATGAAAAAAAGGGTGTAACGAAACAAAAGGGAACCCGTCCTATGAGTGTAATTAAATGCTATAAAAAATGAAAATTGAAGAAAAAGGGTTACAAGAAGGTAAGAAAAATTATTCGGCAGAAATAGTTCAGTCAAAAAGAGGTACTTGGAACGCTCGAAGAAAGTACAACTACAAGTATATTACAACAGTATTTTAAAATAAAAAACCCGAAAATTATATAAGGTTAGTTAGTTATTAATGTAGGGTTCGGTCAGAAACGATGTTTCTGGCCGTTTTTTTTGTACTAATTTTGTTTTCTTTCAGGAATGTTATTGCGTTCAATCTTTCCCTTTTTAAGTGCTTTATAACTCTCATAACAATCCAATACAGCTTCTATCATCTGTAAGTCAGAGGCTTTTTTAATAAAATACTCCGAATAATTACAATCAGAAAGTAACTCAGAGAGTTCTTGACTGTCCATTTCTAAATATTCCATCATCACTTCACGATCAAATTTTCCAGCTAACATTTTCCGCAAATCATCTTGTTTCTTTAACTTTTGAAGTTTCTTTAATTGTTTGGGTTTCTTCCCAAAAAGAGAGTACAAGAAATCTACAGGTTGAAACAGTGCTGCTAATGGAGAAGAGAAGTCTTTTTCTTTTGGTTTCCCTACCTCATAGGTTTGTGGCAGACCATTGATATGAATTCGTGTAAATTTATCTTTCGGTACTTGTTTGATATCTACTTCTAAAACCCCAATCAGTTTCATGGAATTGATGATCACTTCTCGCACCTCTTCTGGTTTTTCATAA
Source organism: Polaribacter sp. (assembly GCA_018663625.1). Taxonomy (GTDB): domain Bacteria; phylum Bacteroidota; class Bacteroidia; order Flavobacteriales; family Flavobacteriaceae; genus Polaribacter. The sequence continues at coordinate 145,951 of JABJPX010000038.1, forward strand.
AGCGCAATCACCAATTCATTACCTTTTAATAAATCGTTGGTAATTTTTAATTTGATGGAAGCAAACCCCAAATAGGAAACCAAAATGGTGTCATTTGCTCTGGTTGGCAGTTCAAAAAAACCTTTGTCATTAGTAATGGTTCCTACAACCGTATTTAAGTTTAGAATATGTGCGGCACTTAAGGAACGTTTACTGGTCCCGTGCACAATTTGACCTTTTAAAGCGGATACTTTTAGTGAGTCTGATTGAGAAAAACTATTGATTGTAAAAAGAAAAAGGAAACCGAAGAGTATTTTTTGCATAGGAACAAATTTAAGAATATTCGGGTATAGATTGGTTAATTATTTGTGAAAATGAAAAAAAGTGAATATTTTTTATTTCAGAGAAAAAAATAGATATCTCAGGAATTTACGTTACTTCGTGTCGTGTCGGGTGCTAAAATGACGCTTGGAAAAATATAGCAATATCCATAAAAAGCAAGAAAATTTAAAAAAGAAAATTAAAAGGGGGGAAGTTATAAAAGTGCGCACGAGAAGATTCGAACTTCCACGTTCTTGCGAACACAGCCCCCTCAAGGCTGCGCGTCTACCAATTTCGCCACGTGCGCTTTTATAAAATTAAAAAAGTTAAGCACAACGCTTAACTTTTTCATGGTGACCGGGCTGGGGCTCGAACCCAGGACCCTCTCCTTAAAAGGGAGATGCTCTACCAACTGAGCTACCAGGTCATGACCTAATTAAATCGAGTGCAAATATAATATCATTCTTAAAACTTAACGCTATAAAATTGTCTTTTTTTTATCGATATTTGCAGAAACTTCAAAAGAATGAAAATCGTTTTATTAGGGTATATGGCTTCCGGGAAATCGACCATCGGTGTGCTTCTTTCCAAGCAGCTTTCGATGCCTTTTATCGATTTAGATGCGCACATTGAATCCAAAGAAAAAAGTACGATCAATGCTATTTTTAAAGAGAAGGGAGAAATCTATTTTCGAAAAATAGAGCATGCCTATCTCACCGAACTCCTGAATTCTGAGGAGCGTTTCATCCTTTCTTTGGGAGGAGGAACTCCTTGCTATGCAAACAATATGGAGTACATTTTAAAAGCGAGGCAAACCACTTCTTTTTATTTACAAGCAAGTATTGCACTTTTGGTGGAAAGATTGATTAAAGGTAAAGAAAATAGGCCTTTGGTTAAAGAAATTGGGGATGAGAAGCTGGAAGAATACGTTGCAAAACATCTATTTGAAAGACGTTTTTTCTACGATCAAGCGCATCATAAAATTACAACAGATCAAAAAGAAACCTTAGAAATTGTATCAGCAATACAAAAAAAATTACATTAGATAGGCAATGGTTTCATTTTCGTTAAACTCTACCACTACGTGTTCTTTGATAGAAGTAGACAATGAGATTCCTTTAAAATCTGCCTTTATAGGATATTTTTTATGATTTCGATTTACTAAAACTGCTGTTTTAAATCTTTTTAAAGGAACGTTTAAAAAATGTTTAACAGCATAGATTAAAGTAGCTCCAGAATTGAGAACATCATCTACCAAAACAATCGATTTATTTTTATAATCTTCTTCACTTAAAGTGGTAGAAACTGTGTCTAAGGGATTCTTTTTATTGATTACAATCTCACATAACGTTGTTTTAATGTCTGAAATTTGGTTTAAATCCCTCACGATTTCTTTAGCAAAAAGCAAACCATTCCCAACAATTCCGACAATAATAACTTCTTTCTCGTTGGAATTACTTTCTAAAATTTGATAAGCAATTCTCCGTGTTTTTTGCGACACCGCTAAGGTGTTTAGAATAATGTTTTTTGTATCAGTCATCTTGGTTTTCTATATCTTCTATATCTCTATAATCTTCTATATCACGTCGGTCCTTTTTTGTAGGGCGTCCAGTTCCTTGTTTTCGGTAATGATCTTTCGCAAATTTAAGCATTTCGTTTTTCTCAAAAGCCTCTTTTGGAGTGACATCTTTTCGATATAAATCCACAATTTTTGCGCCTACACGACTCTCTGGTAAATCTAAAACTTTAAATTGATAATTGATTTGATTTTTTCGCACCAAAAGAAGCTCGTTTCCAAAGACTTCTTTAGACGGTTTTATATTGGCGTCGTTTATCTTTACATGGCCTTTTTTACAGGCTATTGTAGCGATATTACGGGTTTTGTAAACCCGAATGCACCATAGATATTTGTCAATTCTCATAAAAATTGTTAAAAAAGTACTTTTGCCTTTTTACAAAGGTATTAAATTGCTAAATTGCGACACCAAATTAAGACGAATAAATGAATAAATTAAAAAATATTTTTGCACTTTGTATCCTAAGTGTTTTTGCATATGCATGTGGCAATTCAGATACGACTCCTATTGAGGTATTTGATAATGAAGCACAAGCACTCATTGACAAAGACTCATTATCGATTTTCTTTACCAAACATTACTATGATACAGCGGTTGATTCTGTAAAAACTTTAGTGGCCGGTGCAACACCGCTTTCTGAAGATGCGAATCTGAAGACCATGAATGTAACAGAAAATGAAATTGAATATGAGTTGTATTATTATATAGCGGAACCAGAACATGTTGGTACACCAACAATAGACAAAGGTTCTCCAACCTCTTTAGATTCTGTTTTTGTAAAGTATGAAGGGTTTCGAATTAATGGAACCGATAGTATTACTCCAAGATTTGAAATCAGAGAAATACCAATCTGGTTTACTTTAAACTCAGTAATTAGAGGATGGTCTTATGGGTTTACCAATTTTAAAAATGGAGATAATATAACCGATAACGGACCCATTACTTATGAAAATGAAGGTAAGGGTATTTTATTCATTCCTTCAGGTTTAGCTTATGGAAATTCGGGTACCACCGGTTCCATTCGTTCCAACGAAAACTTAATCTTTTACATCCGTTTATTTGATTTTGTAAAAGACACAGATCATGATAATGACGGAATTCCTTCTTGGTTAGAAGATCCTGACGGAGACGGTGATCCAAGAAATGATGATACCAACGGTGACTTTTTTGTTAACTATTTAGATGGCGATGATGACGGGGATGGCGTAGCTACAAGAGATGAAGATGCTAATGGTGATGGAAATCCAGCAAATGACTTTAATGATCCTGACAACCCGACATTAGCGGATTACTTAAATCCATCGATTAATTAACAAAATCATTATTTTTACAATACAAAAAAAGCGCTTGAAATTCTTCAAGCGCTTTTTTTATGTTAGAATGTTTCTTTTAGAAACGATACGACAATCCTACAAGTACTTGATTTACTCGAGTGTCAAATTCAATACTAGATGTTTCATCTAAAAAACGAGACTCAATATCGTTGAAACCTCTTTCCAAACGCACATCAATTCCTAATTTCCCAAATTCAATTCCAGCACCTATCTGGAGTCCAACGGTAAAACCGTCTCCAGTTACCTCTGAAATATCACTCACGTCAAAACCTTGCGCTAAAACATATTGAAAACTAGGCCCAATAAATATATTTCCAACGCCAAAGAACTTTTTACCGAACAATACAGGAATATCAATTTTTTGAAAACTAAAATCTGTTTGAAGTGCATTTGCACCAATTCTTGCTGGAGAGTAAGTAATGCTGCTCTCTAAATTTGTATATACCAACTCAGGTCTAATGTAAAGTCCCAATACAGGTATCTTTGCTCGCAACCATATTCCTGCGTGGTATCCTGTTTTACTTTCTGCTCCTTTAAAAACATTTTCAGTAACCGCAATAATAGATTCCGAATTATAATTTACACCCCCTTTAATTCCAAAATGGAGTTGTGCATTAGTGGTTTGACCAAAAGCAAATACTAAACAAATGATTAAAATTACTTTTTTCATAATATATAATTTTTATTTTTTTCTTGATATTACTTTTTTAACGGCTGTAACTACAGCATCCGCATCCAATCCGTATTTTTTCATCAATTGCTCTGGGGTTCCAGATTCACCAAAAGTATCATTGGTTGCAATAAATTCTTGTGGAGTAGGGGTGTTAAGTGCTAATGTTCTCGCAACACTTTCTCCCAAACCACCTAGTTTATTATGTTCTTCAGCAGTTACAACACAACCTGTTTTAGCTACAGACTTTAGAATAATGTCTTCATCCAAAGGTTTGATGGTGTGAATATTGATCACTTCGACAGAAATTCCTTCCGCTTCTAATTGTTCCGCTGCTTGTAAAGATTCCCAAACTAAGTGCCCAGTTGCAACAATGGTTACGTCTGTTCCTTCAGTTAATTGAATTCCTTTTCCAACAACAAACTTTTCATCCGCTGGCATAAAAACCGGCACTTTTGGTCTCCCAAAACGTAAATAAACAGGGCCGTCATGGTCTGCAATGGCAATGGTAGCTGCTTTTGTTTGATTGTAATCACAAGTATTAATAACTGTCATTCCAGGCAACATTTTCATCAATCCAATATCTTCTAAAATTTGATGTGTCGCACCGTCTTCTCCCAAGGTTAAACCTGCATGAGAGGCACAAATTTTTACATTTTTGTCTGAATATGAAACTGATTGACGAATTTGATCATACACACGACCCGTTGTAAAATTCGCAAAAGTCCCTGTAAAAGGTATTTTACCTCCAATTGTTAAACCCGCTGCTATTCCAATCATATTTGCTTCAGCAATCCCAATTTGAAAAAATCTTTCTGGATTCTCTTTGATAAATTGGTCCATTTTTAAAGAACCAATTAAATCGGCACATAGCGCAACTACATTAGGGTTTGTTCTACCTAATTCTGTTAAACCATCTCCAAAACCAGATCTAGTATCTTTTTTTTCTGTATAGGTGTATTTTTTCATTATAAGAATGTGTGTTGTTAAATTTGTGTAAAAATAAACTTTTATTTCTCTTTAAGAAAAAAAAAAGAGAGAATACAACCAAGACTTTCATATATTATGTTAAAAAGTTTGTAAAAATTTTTCGGAAGATCAAATAGGAGCGATACAATTTATAATTTCATTAACGAGTCATAGAGTTTATGAACTGGTAACCCCACTACATTAAAAAAACTACCTTCTATTTTTTCAATAGCAATAAAACCAATCCATTCCTGAATTCCATAGGCGCCTGCCTTGTCAAAAGGTTTGTAATTCTCGATATAGTAATTGATTTCTTCGTCAGAAATTTCTTTAAAATATACTACGGTACTATCATTTACAATTTTCTGATAATGGTTGCTTTTTATTGAAATAGAAGTCATTACTTCATGTTTTTTACCCGAGAGCGCTCTTAGCATCTTAAAAGCATCCTGCTTGTCTTTGGGTTTTCCTAAAGCTTTTCCTTCGAGCCAAACAATAGTATCCGAGGTAATCAGTACATCGTTTTCTTTTAAGTTGGTAAAGGATTTAGATTTTAAATCAGCTAAATAATCAGTTATTGCGAGTCCTTTTAGTGAAGCTGGATATATTTCTTCTACATCTTTTAATTGAATGGTAAAAGCAATGTCTAAATCTTTGAAGAATTGATGTCTTCTTGGAGATCCAGAAGCCAAAATAATATGGCGATTTTTTAATTTTTCTCGTAACATGTATCTGCTTTTAGACTCTCTTATACATCTAATTGAAGTTCTTTTTAATTCTGGCCAAATCACGTTTATTATCTCGATCTTTTAAAACTTCGCGCTTGTCATGGATTTGTTTTCCTTTTGCCAAAGCAATCTCCAATTTCGCAAAACCACGCTCATTAATAAACAAACGCAAGGGAACAATCGTATTTCCTTTTGCTTCCACATCTTTTCTAAGGTTTTTAAGTTCACGCTTATTCAACAGGAGCTTCCGCTCACTTTTTGGCATATGATTGAATTGATGTCCAAAAATATATTCTTCAATATACATATTGACCACAAACAATTCTCCTCGCTCATTAAACTCGCAAAAACTCTCCGTAATTCTGGCTTTGCTAAGTCGGATCGATTTTATTTCAGTACCCGTTAATTGAATTCCGGCAACTAATTTGTCGAGAATTTCATATTCGAAACGTGCCTTTTTATTTTGAATGTTGATGTTTTTCTGAACAGTCATTGACTGGATTTTAGAATCGTTATTGCTCGTAAATGCCCTTTACTTCTTTAAGGGGAAATCAAGAACCAATTTTTAACAAATATACAGTTTTGATTAAGATTAAGATGTGTAATTTAGCAGCCAATTTATGCTTAAATACACCTCAATGCTCGTGCGCTTTTTTTTTCTAATTACATTCACACTTTTTATTTCTTGTGTAAAGAAGGAAAACCCACTTACTGCGCAACAAATTGTGGATAAAACCTTGCTTCATTCGGGGGCAGATAAAGTGGGAAATACTCAAATAAGGTTTCAATTTAGAGATAAAAAATATGCCGCAATTCGGAAAAATGGGAAATTTCTTTTAGAAAGAACAGCTCACAATGCTACGTCTACTGTTAGAGATGTCCTATCCAATGAGGGGTTTACGCGTTTTAAAGATGGTGTACCCATTAAAGTAGTAGATTCTGTGAACGTAAAATATCAAAATTCGATTAATTCTGTTCACTATTTTTCTGTGTTGCCATATGGATTGAATGACAAAGCAGTACAAAAGAAACTATTGCCCTCATCTGTTGTTGCAGGAAAGGATTATTACAAGATTATGATAACATTTTCGGAAGACGGTGGTGGAGAAGATTTTGAGGATGTCTTTGTATATTGGGTCGGAAAAGAAGATTTTTTAATCGATTATTTGGCCTATTCTTTTCATACAAATGGAGGTGGAAAACGTTTTCGAGTTCTAAAGGAACAATGTAGCAAAAACGGAATTCGATTTGTAGACTATCACAACTACCAACCGATAAATTCAGAAACGCCATTGATCGATTTGGATGTTTCTTTTGATAAAAAGCAATTGAAAAAAGTATCAGAAATTATTTTAGAAAATATTGAAGTAACTCTTTTAAAAGATTAAAATGAGCAAAAAGCAACTCATTAGTACCGCACTAAACGATTTTTATAACAAAGCTTCCGAAGAAACACGCTTAGACAGTGGTATGGGTTTTTTTGAATTTGAACGAATCAAGTCGCTTATTGAAAGACATCTTTCCAAAACCAATGCAACTATTATTGATGTTGGAGGCGGTACCGGGAAGTACAGTGAATGGTTGGCGCAAATGGGGCACGATGTTCATATGATAGAACCTGTTGAAAAACACATTAAATTGGCGCAAAAGCGTGCTCAGCAATTAAAGAATCCCTTTTCAGTAACTTTGGGGGAATCGCGAAATCTCGAACTTAAAAATGAGGTGGCTGATTTGGTTATTTTACACGGACCATTGTATCACCTTCAAAAAAAAGAAGATCGATTGAAAACCATTCAGGAAGCAAAAAGAGTATTGAAAAAAGGAGGGATAGTTTTAGGTTTTGCTATCAATTCGTCTGCATCAACAGTTGCAGGATTAATGCAAGGTTTGGTGCATAAAAAACCTTTTTTTGAAATGTGTAAGACAGAATTAACTACTGGTGTTCACAATCCACCAAAGGAATTTCCTTGGTTGTTGTCCGATGGTTTTTATCACAAACCAAAACAATTAAAGAAAGAATTCACTTCTCAGGGTTTAGAGATTGTCAATTTATTTGCGGTCGAAGGGATGATTTGGTTGGACAATGAATACTTTGCAAATATGTTAAATCTTCAAAAGAAAAAAACATTATTGGCGCTCTTAGAAGTCACTGAAAAAGACGAATCTGTTTTGTCTTTTAGTCCACACATGATGTTGGTTGCAAAAAAGTAAACTTATTCTAGAATTTCGATACGACTTTTCTTTTTAGATCCTACAATTGTAACAATGTAGAGGCTTGCATTGTCGTCGTCGTTCATGTTTTTGTATTTTGCTTCACCTAAGATTTTATTTGCAAAAACAGGTGTTGTATTGCTATGACCAACAATTAATATTGTTTTTCCTTTTGTAGCTGCAGCAAATTCTTCCGTATACATCTTTCTAGGGTCGTAGTATTGAATCGGGAGTTTCTTTTGCTTTGCAGTTGGTGTAGCAGTTTGTATCGTTCTATTGTATTTTGTTGAATAGATGGCCTCTAGATCTATATTTTTAAAATAAGTTCCCCAATTTGCAGCCCTTTCTTTTCCCGCATCGTTTAAATTTGGGTTGCGGTTGGTTGCATCTGTTCTTACTTTTTCTGCATGACGTATTAAATAATAGGTCGTTGTTTCTTCAGTAGTACATGAAAATAGCGCGGTAAAAACAAAAAGAAGAAGGAGTGTGTATTTTTTCATGAGTAGTATTTTATATTACAAATATACGTAAAACCAAAAAAGTGATGTCTTTACATAACATCACTTTTTATAGTTCATCTAAACTCAAATTATAAATTTTTCACCAAATCAGATTGATTTCTAAAAACGAGTTTATCATCAAAACAATCTAATAAAATAATACCATCAGTTGTTATTTTTCCTGATAATATATCTTTCGAAAGCGTATTAAGTACTTCTTTTTGAAGCACTCTTTTTACTGGTCTCGCACCAAACTCTGGTTGGTACCCTTTCATTGCTAGGTAGGTAATTGCTTCGTCTGTAGCATCTATTGTGATTTTCTGTTGGTCAATCCTTTTTTTCAATTCTTCAATTTGTAATTTTACAATTTGAAAAATAGCAGATTTATTCAAGGGACTAAATAGTATGATATCATCAATTCTGTTCAAAAATTCGGGTCTTACAGTCTGTTTTAAAAGTCCTAGTACTTCAATTTTAGCAGCCTCGGAAACCACAGCTGGGTCTGCTTTTGAAACTTCAAATTTCTCTTGAATAATCGTACTTCCCAGATTCGATGTCATAATTATGATGGTGTTTTTAAAATCGGCAACACGACCTTTAGTATCGGTTAATCTTCCTTCATCTAGCACCTGCAATAAAATATTAAAAGTGTCTGAGTGTGCCTTTTCAATTTCATCTAATAACACTACAGAATAAGGTCTTCTTCGAACAGCTTCTGTTAGTTGCCCCCCTTCATCATATCCAATATAACCAGGAGGCGCTCCCACCAATCTACTCACAGAATGACGTTCTTGGTATTCGCTCATATCGATTCTTGTCATTGCATTTTCATCATCAAATAAATAGGCTGCCAAAGCTTTTGCCAATGCTGTTTTTCCAACACCAGTTGTTCCTAAAAATAAGAAGCTTCCAATGGGTTTATCTGGGTTTTGCAATCCAGCTTTAGATCTTCTAACAGCGTCGGAAACAGCAACTATTGCTTCCTCTTGACCTACGATTCTTTTACGCAACTCATCTTCTAAATGCAATAATTTTTCACGTTCGGATTGAATCATTTTTTTAACTGGAATTCCGGTCCATTTACCTACAACTTCTGCAATATCATCTAAAGTAACTTCTTCTTTAATTAATGAGTCTTCAGATTGGTTTTCTAGTAAATAGTCTTGTAGCGCTTCTAATTTGTCTTGAGCTTCTTTAATTTTGCCATACCTAATTTCTGCAACTTTTCCATAATTTCCTTCGCGGGCCGCTTTTTCAGCCTCAATTTTAAAGTTTTCAATCGATAATTTTACATTTTGAATATTGTCTACAACTTCTTTTTCAGATTTCCATTTTGCATTAATCTCGTTTCGTTCTTCTTTAAAATTCCCTAATTCAGATCGCAAACCTTTCAACTTTGTTTCGTCTTTTTCACGTTTAATTGCTTCAACTTCAATTTCTAATTGCATTATTTTACGATCTAAAATATCTAATTCTTCTGGTTTAGAGTTAATTTCCATTCGCAATTTAGAAGCAGCCTCGTCTATTAAATCAATTGCTTTGTCTGGTAAAAACCGATTGGTAATATATCTTTGCGATAATGTTACAGCACCAATAATTGCTTCATCTTTTATGCGAACTTTATGGTGTGTTTCATATTTTTCTTTAATTCCGCGTAAAATAGAAATTGCACTTTCTGTATCGGGCTCATCAACTAGAATCTTTTGAAAACGTCTTTCTAGTGCTTTGTCTTTTTCAAAATGTTTCTGATATTCGTCTAAAGTAGTTGCACCAATTGCACGTAATTCTCCACGAGCCAAAGCAGGTTTTAAAATGTTAGCGGCATCCATAGCCCCATTTCCACCACCTGCGCCTACCAGTGTGTGAATTTCATCAATAAATAAAACAATATCTCCATTGGAAGTGGTGACTTCTTTAATGACTGATTTTAAGCGTTCTTCAAACTCTCCTTTGTATTTTGCGCCCGCAATTAAGGCTCCCATATCCAAAGAAAAAATAAGTTTGTCTTTTAGATTTTCTGGAACGTCTCCATCTACAATTCTATGCGCTAACCCTTCCGCAATCGCCGTTTTACCGGTACCGGGCTCTCCAACTAAAATAGGATTGTTCTTGGTTCTACGAGAAAGAATTTGAAGCAATCGCCTTATTTCATCATCTCTACCAATTACGGGGTCTAACATATTGTCTTTCGCTAACTGATTTAAATTTTTTCCATATTTACTTAAAGAATTGTAGGTTTCCTCTGCATTTTGTGATGTTACTCTTTCACCTTTTCTTAGCTCATTAATACAATGCTCTAAACCTTTTTCAGTAGCTCCTAAATCTTTTAAAATTTGTGATATTGTACTTTTTGATTTAAAAATACCTAGAATCAAATGTTCGATGGAAATAAATTCATCTTTCATTTTTTTAGCAATTACAGCAGCTTCCGTTAAACTTTTGCTTGCGATTCTTGAAAGTAATAAATCAGCACCCGATACTTTAGGTAAACTTTCTAAATGTTTATCTAAAGTCTGAATTACAATGGCGATGTTTATATCTAATTTCTTAAGGATAAAAGGAAGTACATTCTCATCAACTTGTGTCAATGCTTTAAAAATATGCTCATTTTCTATCTGATTATGCCCAAATACTTGTGCAATTTCTTGAGCCAATTGTATGGTTTCCTGTGCTTTGGTGGTATAATTATTAAAATTCATTTTTTTTATTTTTTTAATTCCTTATTTTCTCTTTTGCAATTCTAATACCATTTGATAAACTCATTATAATCAAGTCATTTTGTCTTGTTATCTCTTATTTTCACTGACTTTTTGACTTAAAAAAAGTTCCCTACATTTGCAGTGAATTTGATAATAAAAAAAGGAAATATGGGATTGTTTGAGGGAGTTTTTAAGAGTAATAAAAAAGAAAAAGGAGTTGCAGAAACATTTATCAATTGGATTCCGCTCACAAATTTAGAGCAATTAGCAACCATTAAATCAGAATCTGAAACTGAATTTGTACTTATTTTTAAGCATTCAACTCGATGTGGAATTAGCAGAATGGTCATCAAACAATTCGAAAACCTTTTTACAGCGGAAATGAAGAAACTAAAAGTGTACTATTTAGATCTTTTAAACCATCGGAATATATCGGATGAAATAGGATATTCTTTCCAAGTTGTCCATCAATCTCCTCAATTAATAGTAGTTCGAAATGGAGTTACTGTTGCTCATTCTTCGCATAATGAGATCATAGAAATAAATTTAACAAAATTTCAGTAGGCTAAAGTAGTGAAAAACCTATTTTAAGTCTTATTTTTGTATTTCAAAATTTTTAAAATCTTGGCAGAAATTAGCACGTTAAAGAATACCTCAGGAAAAGAATTATATAATTATCAGGAAGATGCCATCACGGAAATCTTTCAACGATTTGATAATGCGGGTGATGATTACCACTTGTTATATCAACTTCCAACGGGAGGTGGTAAAACGGTAATTTTTTCTGAAATTGTAAGACGTTATATTTCTAAGTATAAGAAAAAAGTTTTAGTCTTAACGCACCGAATAGAATTGAGTAAGCAAACCTCAAACATGCTTAGCGAGTTTGGAGTTGAAAATAAAATCATTAACAGTACCGCTCAACTAGATGATCAAGATAAATACGATTGTTTTGTTGCCATGGTGGAGACTTTGAAAAATAGGTTGAATGACGAAAAACTTGACATTTCTGATATTGGTTTGGTCATTGTAGATGAGGCGCACTATAATTCTTTTACAAAGATTTTTAAGTTTTTTGACAATTCCATTATATTGGGAGTTACGGCAACTCCATTGAGTTCTAACATCAAGTTACCAATGTATGAGAATTATCAAGAGTTATTTGTTGGAGAAACCATTCAACATTTAATTGATAATCATTATTTGGCAAGTGTAAATTTGCATTCCTTTAATGTAGGATTAACGTCACTAGAAGTAGGTGCAAATGGAGATTATACCGTAAAATCTTCAGAAGATTTGTATACCAATTCAGACATGTTGAGTAAGCTTGTTGAAGCCTATGAAGCAACCTCTAAAGGAAAGAAAACACTGATCTTTAATAACGGAATTAATACTTCGATTCAAGTATATGAGGCTTTTAAAAAGGCGGGATATCCGATTGCACACCTAGACAATACGAATACAAGAAAAGAGCGTGATTTTATTCTTACTTGGTTTAAGAAAACACCCAATGCCATTATTACTTCGGTAAGTATTTTAACGACGGGTTTTGATGAGCCTACAATTGAGTCTATTATTTTAAATAGAGCAACAAAGTCATTGACATTATATTATCAGATGATTGGTCGTGGATCCAGAATTTTAGCAAATAAAAACTCGTTTAATGTAGTCGATTTAGGAAATAATTTCCATCGATTTGGTGCTTGGGGAGCTGATTTAGACTGGCAGAAAATGTTCAAGTCGCCTGATTATTATCTAGATGCTATTCTTTCTGATGAAGATATCGAAAGCACTTTTAGATATGAATTACCAACCAACATAAAAAAAGATTTTGAAAAATCTACTGATACTTATTTTGATGTTAAGTACGTGTATATTGATACCATTAGAAATGGTGAATCCTCAAAAAGAGTATTAGAAAAATCAATTGTGCATCATGCAAAAATGTGTATTGAAAACAGTGAAGATGTCTTTGATGCCTTAATTTTAGCTAAGAAAATAGGAGAGGAGATTGATAATCGCATTAACAGGTATGCAAAATGTATTTCAAAAAGTACACATAATTTTGTCACTTGGTTAAAAGAGGATTATCGTAAAAAATTAAATGCCTACCTACGCGAAAATTTTGATAGAGATTTTGAAAAGATTCATGGGTATCCACCCATTGAGGAATAAAATAATAAAAAAAAAGCGCTGTATATCAGCGCTTTTTTTTTGGAGTTTTTTTTTAAAAACTTATTTGGCAGGCAATACTTTACCAACACATTCACCAAAACCAATTCGTACATTCTCGTTTTTACAATGTGCACGCATAATAACGGTATCATGATCATTGATAAATTTACGCGTCGTTCCATCTTTTAATGTGATTGGATTTTGACCTCGCCAAGTCAATTCTAACATTGAACCATAACTGTCCTTTGTTGGTCCAGAAATAGTTCCAGAACCCATCATATCTCCAGCTTCAATAGGACATCCATTTACAGTATGATGTGCCAATTGTTGTGCCATCGTCCAATACATATATTTAAAATTTGAATTTGAAAGAATGGTTTCTTCACCATTTTCTGGCTGAATAGCAACTTGCAAATGAATGTCATAACTTCCTTTTCCTTCTTGTTTTAGATAAGGTAAAGGAGCATGTACTTGCTTCGGGTTATCGGTTCTAAAAGGCGCTAAAGCATCTAGCGTTACAATCCAAGGAGAAATCGTTGAGGCAAAACTTTTCCCTAAAAAGGGTCCTAAAGGCACATATTCCCAAGCTTGAATATCTCTTGCAGACCAATCATTAAATTGTACCAATCCAAAAATATGTTCTTCAGCTTCGTGAATTGGAATGCGATCTCCCAATGTATTTGCATCGGTTGTTATAAATGCCATTTCCAATTCGAAATCTAATAGTTTGCTAGGTCCAAAGCTAGGTGTATTACTACCTTCAGCTGGTTTCGTTTGTCCATATGGCCTTCTAACAGGAGTTCCAGATGGAATAATCGAAGAACTTCTTCCGTGATATCCAATAGGGATATGAAGCCAATTTGGTAACAATGCATTCTCCGGATCTCTAAATAAGGAGCCTACATTAGTAGCATGTTCTTTACTGGCATAAAAGTCGGTGTAATCACCAACCGAAACTGGCAATAGCATTTCTACTTCGTCCATTCTGAATATAATGTGTTCTTTATGGGTTGCATTGTCTCTTAGCTTTCCATTTGTAACATCAAAAATATCAGCAATTCTGTTTCGAACCAAGCGCCATGTTTTTCTCCCATCTGCAATAAAATCATTTAAATTGTCTTGCAAAAAAATATCGTCAGTTAATGGAATTCCATTAAAATAACCCAGTTGATGCAATGCGCCTAAATCAATGGCAAAATCACCAATTCTACTTCCAATTGTTATGATATCCTCTTTGGTGATAAAAACACCAAAAGGAATATTTTGGATTGGAAAATCGGAATCCTTGTTGACATTCAACCAAGATTTTCTATTTGGATTGTTTGCAGTTATAATCATTTTTTGATTTTTTTATTTAAATCAAATTTATGCATTTTTTTTTCATTTTTACCCTGAAAAATAATCAATAACGTATTTTGATACCCCCTTTTTTTTGGATTTAATAATTGTTAATATAAATGTTTAAAATATCAATAAAACCTATTCAATGGATGCATCATTTTCAGTATTTTTGTAAACTCAAATAACACACACAACAATGCAACAAGATAACTTAATTTTCGACCTGATAGAAGAGGAGAAAGAAAGACAATTAAACGGATTAGAATTAATTGCTTCAGAAAACTTTGTAAGTGACCAAGTAATGCGAGCTCAAGGTTCTGTTTTAACCAACAAATATGCAGAAGGGTATCCCGGAAAACGTTATTATGGCGGTTGTGAAGTTGTTGATATTGTTGAACAAATTGCGATTGATAGAGCCAAAGAGTTATTTGGTGCTGCCTATGTAAATGTACAACCACACTCAGGATCTCAAGCAAATACAGCTGTTTTTTCAGTGTGTTTAAAACCAGGTGACAAAATTTTAGGTTTTGATTTATCACATGGAGGGCACTTAACACACGGTTCTCCTGTAAACTTTTCCGGTAAATTATACAAAACCTCTTTTTATGGAGTTGAGAAAGAAACAGGAATTTTAGATTATGATAAAATTCAAGAAACCGCTACGAAAGAACAACCCAATTTAATAATTGCAGGTGCATCTGCGTATTCTAGAGATATTGATTTTAAGCGTTTCAGAGCTATTGCAGATAGTGTTGGCGCTATTTTATTGGCAGATATTTCGCATCCTTCTGGAATGATTGCAAAAGGAATTTTAAATGATCCTTTACCACATTGTCATATCGTTACAACTACTACTCATAAAACATTGCGTGGACCAAGAGGTGGAATGATCATGATGGGGCAAGATTTTGACAATCCATTTGGAGAAACATTGAAAAGTGGAAAAGTAAAAAAAATGTCATCATTATTACAATCTGCTGTTTTTCCTGGAAATCAAGGAGGGCCTTTAGAGCATGTAATAGCCGCCAAAGCAATTGCTTTTGGAGAAGCATTAACCGACGAGTTTTTAGAATATCAAATTCAAGTAAAAGAAAATGCGGCTGCTATGGCAAAAGCATTTGTAGCCAAAGGATATGATCTAATTTCTGGAGGTACAGACAATCACATGATGTTGATTGATTTGCGAAACAAAAATATTTCTGGAAAAGATGCTGAAATAGCACTTGGAAAGGCAGACATTACCGTGAATAAAAACATGGTTCCTTTTGATGATAAAAGTCCCTTTGTAACCTCTGGAATCCGTGTTGGAACACCTGCGATTACAACACGTGGACTCTTAGCTTCTGACATGGCTGCTGTAGTTGATTTTATCGATGAAGCAATACAACATGCAGATAATGACGAAGCGTTGCATAAAATTGGAAACCGTGTTTCTGATATGATGTCTTGCAGAAGATTGTTTGTGATGTAAAAAATATGATTCAGCAATTAAATTTCTTCCTACATTTACAAAAGAATCCTTTGTTTATGAAGAAATTTAATTGCTTTCTTTTTTAGAAAGCACTACTTCGTTAGGTATAAATATTCCCTATGATGATTGTGATTTGGGCGGTGATATGTTCAACCTTTCTTCAAATGACAGAGGAATTTACGTTGTCAAAATAATTACCAACAATCAAATTATCACACAAAAGCTACTTTATCTATAAAGTATCACTTGCACGCTCTATAATATTTTCTGGAAGTGCCTTCTTTGCTTTTGCACCCATTTTCTTTAATTTCTCCACACTGTTAATCAAATTTCCGTTTCCTTCAACAAGTTTGTTCATGGCAGCATTGTAATCTGTTTTTGAAGCATCAATTTTCTTTCCAATTCCTATTAAATCGTTTAACAGGCCGTGAAATTTGTCATACAAGCTCCCAGCTTGTCTTGCAATCTCTAGTGCATTTTTTTGTTGCTTTTCATTGTTCCACATGGTATCAATGGTTCGGAGTGTAGCCAATAATGTTGAAGGCGTTACAATTACAATATTTTTATCGAAAGCCTTATTATATAAGAAATTATCTGAATTTATTGCAACGGCAAAAGCAGGTTCTATTGGAATAAATAGTAACACAAAGTCTGGAGATTCAATTTTATAAATATCTTCATACTTCTTTTCACTCAACTGTTCTATATGACGTTTAAGAGAATTTATATGTTCCTTTAGAAAAAGGGCTTTTTGGGTTTCATCCTCAGAATTAACAAATTGCTCATAAGCGGTTAAAGAAACTTTCGAATCGACAATCATTTTTTTATTGTCCGGTAAATGAATCACTACATCGGGTAAGACTCTTTTACCTTCATCATTGGTAAAACTTTGCTGCACAAAATATTCGCGATTTTTTTCCAATCCCGATTTTTCTAAAACACGTTCTAAGACCAATTCTCCCCAATTTCCTTGAGTTTTATTGTCTCCTTTTAAAGCCTTTGTTAAATTGATAGTTTCCTTACTCATTTGCAAGTTCATTTCTTTCAAGCCTACTATTTGCTGGCGTAAGGCAGCATGATAATCAATACTTTCTTT
Organism: Polaribacter sp.; assembly: GCA_018663625.1. Taxonomy (GTDB): domain Bacteria; phylum Bacteroidota; class Bacteroidia; order Flavobacteriales; family Flavobacteriaceae; genus Polaribacter. Next base: position 163,022 of record JABJPX010000038.1, read on the forward strand.
GTGTGTTTTATCAACTTTATCTTCGAAACCTTTAATCTTTTCTTGCAAAGGGTTTAAAATAGTTTGAATATTTTGTTTGTTCTGTTCCGTAAATTTTGTCGATTTATCTTCAAATATTTTATTGGCTAAGTTTTCAAATTCTTTGGTGAATTTTTCTTGGAGTTTTGTTACTTCCTCTTTATTCTCATCTAATTTTTGCTGCAAATTTTTTAAATCCGCAACTTGACCAGAATTGATTGTTAGCAATTGTTCTTTTTCTTGTTGCAAAAACCGAAGTTCTTTTTGAACTTTTAACGCTGCATTTTCTGCAATTTCTTGAGAAGATTGCAGTAAAGCATTCTGTCCTTCTAAAACAGACTTCTCCTTTTCTGATTTTAATTTCCCCAGCAATCTACCTATAAATAAGCCAATTGAAATTCCAAAAACAACTATTAAAAAGTTAATTACTAAATTATTCATCATATCAAATTAAGTCCTTAAATTTAGGACTTTAAAATATACAATGAAAGCATTTTCAAGTTTTATATTATTTAGACTTTTAGGTTGGAAAATCATTAATGATTTTCCTCAAGATATCAAAAAGTATGTCGTGATTGCAGCACCTCACACAAGTTGGATGGATTTTCCAATTGCAATTTTATCAAGGATGACTTTAGGTACAATGGTCAATTTTATTGGAAAAGGCTCTCTATTTAAAGGACCTTTTGGTTTTTTATTCCGTTTATTAGGAGGAACCCCTGTTGATCGAAGTCAGAATAATAATTTAGTAGATTCGATTGTACAGTTATTTAACTCTAAAGAAGAATTTCGTTTGGGCTTGTCGCCCGAAGGAACTCGAAAAAAAGTCGCCAAATGGAAAACAGGTTTTTATTACATTGCAAAAGGTGCCAATGTACCTATTGTAATGGCTACGTTAGATTTTGGTAATAAACAAATAAAAATATCCAAAGCCTACACTCTAACAGAGGATATGGATACTGACTTTAAACATTTTCATGCCTTTTTTAGTGATGTTAAAGGAAAAAATCCAGAGCAGTTTTAAACTAAAAAGTAGTTGTTTTTTTAACACCCAATAGGCGGTTTATGAAAATTTTTCAGAGACTTTTTCTGCGATCCGAACAATTACTTCAGTTGCTTTTATCATGGATTCTACAGGAACATATTCATATTTCCCGTGAAAATTATGTCCTCCAGCAAAAATATTTGGACAAGGCAATCCTTTAAAAGAAAGTTGCGATCCATCTGTGCCTCCTCTAATTGCTTTTATTAAAGGTTTGATTCCTATTTCTTCCATCGCTTCTTTTGCAATGGTAACAATGTGCATTACCGGTACAATCTTTTCCTTCATGTTAAAATATTGATCTTTGATTTCTATGTTGACCGTTTTTTTACCGTATTTTTTATTGAAATCTACTCCAATTTGCTCAATAAAAAGTTTTCGCTTTTCAAACAAATCAAAATTATGATCTCGAATGATGTATTCTAAAACTGTTTTTTCTACGGTTCCTGTCAAGTCATGCAAGTGAAAAAAGCCTTCGTATCCCGTTGTTTTTTCAGGAACTTCATTTGCTGGTAAATTCCTCATGAAGTCGCTAGCAATGGTCATTGAATTGATCATTTTCCCTTTTGCATATCCTGGGTGTACAATTTTTCCTTCGATCGTAATTTTAGCAGATGCTGCATTAAAATTCTCATATTCTAATTCTCCAATCTGACTTCCATCCATGGTATATGCCCAATCTGCATTGAACTTTTCGACATCAAATAAGTGTGCGCCCTTGCCGACTTCTTCGTCAGGAGTGAAGCAAATTCGAATGGTCCCATGCTTAATTTGAGGATTTTGAACCAAATACTCCATTGCTGAAACGATTTCTGTAATTCCTGCTTTGTCGTCCGCTCCTAAAAGCGTTGTACCATCTGTAGTAATAATAGTCTGCCCTTTGTATTGCAACATATCGTCGAAGTAGTCAGGAGACAACACAATGTTTTGTGCTTTGTTTAAAACAATATCATTACCATCATAATTAGAATGTATTTGTGGATTGACATTTTTCCCTGTAAAATCAGGACTCGTATCAATGTGTGAAATAAAACCGATGGTGGGTACTTTATAATCAATATTACTCGGTAATGTAGCCATTAGATAACAGTTTTCATCCAAAACAACATCTTCTAAACCAATTTCGTTTAGTTCTTTTTCTAATAAATGTGCTAAATTCCATTGCTTTTCTGTAGAAGGGAAATTAGGGTTACTGGGATCTGATTCTGTATCTATGGTAACATAACTTACAAACCTTTTAATAATATTTTCTTTGGTAATCATCCTTCCTATGTTTTTTTATTTCAACGAATCTTAATATTTTTTGGTAAAACTATGCATTGCTTATGATACTATTGTTTCAAGACTAGTTTGCCAATTTTGTTATTACCAGATAACCAAGCAGTATTTTTATTTACAAACTGAATAGCGTAATAGCCCTCTTTTGAAATCTCTTTCCATGTTTTTCCTGCGTCATTGGAGAAAGATACACCTGTTTTACCCACTGCAAAAATTTCTTGTCCTTGAGTTCCCGGGACATATTGTACACAACTTTTATAATTGGGATTTTGAGCATCTGAAACCAAAGTCCAAGTTTCTCCTCCGTCTGAAGTTATGGCTTTATTTGCGGTATTTTCTAAGGGTTTTGAATAATCTCCGCCCACAATAATTCCATGATTCATATCATAAAAATCTATAGAATAAATACCCTGGGGGCCTTTACCTTGAACGATAGGAGTATTGTAAACTTCCCAGGTTTTCCCATAATCATTTGATTTTAAGATTCGTGCTTTTTTTCCACCTGAAGCAATCCAAACCGTACTTCCTTTTATTTTTATATTGGTATTACTAGCTGCAAAAAAAGCTTCTCCTTCTTCAAAAATTGGTAATGAGCTACAGGGTAATTTTCTCCAAGTTTTTCCTCGATCCTCCGTGACAATAATAGAAGCGCAATTTTCTGTTGGATCTCCTACTGCAATTGCATGTACGTTATCTTCAAAAAAATGCACTGAGTCATAAAAAACCTTTTCATTTTTTTCGGAATAAACCAAACTTGTTTTTCCATCTGATAATTTATACATCAAAGCTGGGTTTCCAATCGAAAGTGCAAAATAATCGGTTCCATTAAAGGCAATACTTCTAAAATTGGGTTTTATAGAGTCTTGATAGCTTGGAAAATGAGCCTGTGAAAGCTTTTCGTCTTCTGAAAAAATTCCAATGATACCGTTTGAGCCTGCGAAGGCAACACTAGTTGAATCAATGACTTGGATTGCTCGAATGCTTGTATTTTCTATATGAAAGCTTTTTATTACTACAGATTCAATGACTCTAGGTTGGTAGGGTGTTTGGCATGAAATTAAAATAATTGCTGCCAAAATAAGGATTGAAAATCTCTTCATTTTTGATATTTTTACACTACGAAATTAATGAATACAAATTGAGTTTTATGAAAAAAGCTTTGGTAATTTCCGGCGGTGGGAGTAAAGGCGCATTTGCTGGGGGTGTTGCACAGTATTTGATGAAAGAAGAAGAAAAAGAGTACGATCTTTTTTTAGGGACTTCTACAGGAAGTCTTATGGTTTCACATTTAGCATTAGGGAAATTAGATGCATTAAAGAAACTCTATACCAATGTTGATCAAAAATCAATATTTAGTAATAGCCCTTTTACCATTCGAAAAATTGCTGGCGAAAAAGTAATTAGTATCAATCACTTGAACACACTTTGGAACTTTATCAAAGGAAGAAAAACGTTTGGTGAAAGTGAAAATTTACGAAAACTCATCAAAGAAAATATTACACGAGAAATGTACAATTCAATTAGAAACAATCACAAAGAAGTGGTGGTTACGATTTCTAATTTAACAGTCAATAAGATTGAGTATAAATCGATCAATGATTGTTCTTATGAAGACTTTTGTGATTGGATTTGGGGCTCTTGCAATTATGTGCCTTTTATGAGTTTATTAGAAAAGGAGCATTGCCAATACGGAGATGGCGGTTTTGGTGCTTTAATACCAATTCGAGAAGCCATTTTAAGAGGCGCTACAGAGATTGATGCCATTATTCTAGATACAGAAGTTACTCAATTGAATCGAATGCCTTCTAAAAACCCCTTTTCATTGCTGTTTGATGTATTTGACTTTATGCTTACCCATGTTGAAAAACACAATATTACTATTGGGAAATTAGCCGCAAAAAACAAAAATGTTACTTTAAACTTATACTACACCCCAACGATTTTAACCACAAATTCATTAGTATTTGACAAGAAATTAATGCGAACTTGGTGGGAATCAGGGTTTATGTATGCAAAAACGAAACGGGAAGCGGATATGAGTGAGTTTAGACCAGATACAATAGACTAATTTATTTGAATTCAAGATACATATTGTTTCCTGTTGGTGTCGTTAATTTCGAATTTGAAAATTCCGTTGTGTATTATTTTTCGAGAATAAAAATTCCCTTTAGCTCCTGTTAAAATATAATTGATTGTTCGGTCAAGAAGTGGATCAGTTCGTTCACCTAAAACACCTAAATTTCCGAAATCTTCCCCCAATTTAATTCCTGGCAAAGTTACACCAGGAAGATATCCATTGATTTCATTTTGATTGTTTTTGTTAGTAATTTCAAATACAATAGGTTGTATCGCATAGCGATGATTTAGATTAAAATTAGAGCCATTTTTCCTAAAATCATCAGCATCATATAATGTAATTGATCCCTCTTGCTTACCGACGGTTTTCAGCCCAACGAGTTTTACATCGATATAAGAACGTAAACTATTAATTACGAGTTCGGAGGCAGATGCAGAACTACCGGAAACAATAAAATAGACGCTAGATAAATTTACAGAATTAATGTTTTCTGTAATTATCCCGTTATTGATTTGATTCGGAAATCTATTGATAAAATTTTCTTCAGGCCATGAAGCTAAGACCTTTTCATTCCAAACTTGTTTCGAAAAAATATGTTCGTTAAATTGCCCTGTAATCATGGCTCCCAAATAGGTTGCAGTCCGAACAGAACCGCCACCATTATAACGTAAGTCGACAATTAAGTCAGTAATATTTTCATTTTTAAAGGTTAAAAAAGCATTGTTCAATGCTGAATCGAATGGAGCTGAGAATTGATTGTACATGAGGTAACCTATTTTATTTCCCATACCTTCATCAAAAACCTTGGCAATTTTAATAGGATTTTCTTCCAGTTGAGATTTAATAAGCGTAATTGTAGTGGCAGTAGAAATTGGATCCCCATCATTAAAGTCTGCAAGACCTATGGTGTAAGTATTGTTACTTAATAAAGAAATGTAGTTGGTTTCTGTAATTTGAACACCATTAATTTGATTAAAAATCATACCTTTTGTAACGCCTTTTATGGATGCATCCGATTCTGGGATCACATACCTCACATAACCAAATACATTACTTGTTATCGTTTTATGACGAACCAAACCAAACTCCATTCCATGGTTTAGCGTAACCCCTTGAAAAGCATTTTCTAATACCGTATAATCATTAACAATCAAAGAAAACCGATCCGTTGGTCTGAAAAGTAGGCTTTCAAAAATATTTTCTGGATTTGAAAAGCCCGCGAGATAATTGTCTAATGATGCTTGAGAGTTAAATCGATTGTCATCTAATTCAGGCTTTGAACTTTGCCAAAAATAGTAGGCATTTAAGCCTTTCCATACAAAGTCATTTATTTCAATTTCTTCTGGAATCACTTCCGTTTTAGAAGCACAACTATAAAAAAAGAATAGCAGTAATAAAACCAGTAAAAATTTACGAAAAATAGCAAATTTCATAGTATATTGTTTTTCATAATAACGAATTTTAAAGCCTAATCGTATTTATTATTTTTTATTATTTGTAACAAATTAAAATTCAACTCGTCGTAGTTATGTAAACCAGATTATGGAATAGGGTTTTGTATCAAAATTAGGAGATAAGAATAATCAGTGCAACAATGAAGCAATCCGATTTTTTAAAAATTGTTTTCCCTTTTAAAAATAAGGTTTTTAGATTTGCAAAAAGACTTTTAGTTTCTACCGAAGAAGCTGAAGATGCGACTCAAGAGTTGTTTTTGAAATTGTGGAAAAACAGAGAAAAAATTGCCGATTATAAAAATATTGAAGCATTTGCAATGACCATGACAAAGAATTATTGTTATGATCGATTAAAATCGAAACAAGCAAGTAATTTAACTTTAATACATAATAACTATCAAGAAAAAGAGACTAGTTTAGATAAAAAAATTGAATATCAAGATAGTGTAAACCAAGTACATCGATTGATTCAAAGGTTACCTGAACAACAGAAAATTATTATTCAGCTTAGAGACATTGAACAATATGACTATGATGAAATTTCGAAAATAGTTGATATGCAACCGACTGCAGTGAGAGTTGCACTTAGCAGAGCAAGAAAGACAATTAGACAAGAACTTACAAAAACACATAACTATGGAGTTAGCTAACATAGAAGAATTAGTAGAAAAATACTTAAATGCAGAAACATCCTTGCAAGAAGAAGTAACCTTGAAAAACTATTTCAAGGAAGGTGTAATTGCTCCTCATTTACAAGAATATGAATCTTTATTTTGTTATTTCGCGAATACTAAAGAAGAAATTTTCACGAAAACCATTCAATTAGAAACTAAAAAACCACGAGGAAAAAAATTGAAATGGTTATCTGTAGCAGCTTCTGTAGCATTATTAATAAGTGTTTTTATTGGTAGTCAGGAGTATGAAAAATACCAACAAGAAAAAACATTAGCACAAGTAAGTTATGCGCTTAATATGCTTTCCCTAAATTTTAAAAAAGGAGAAAGAGCTATCGCAAAAGTACAAACCTATGAAAACACGATCAATACGATTTTAAAATAAAACCAAGTAAACCAGTAAAACCAAGTAACGTTATAAATTATGAAAAAATTAGTAATAGTAGTCGCTTTTTTAATTGCATCGTCAGCAAGCTATGCACAATCCTTTTTTGATAAATTGGAGGATATGGATGGGGTAGATGTGGTTGTAGTAACCAAGGACGCTTTCGAAATGCTATCGAAATTTAAAGACATTCAATTAGAAGGCAATCAAACCATGAAGGTTTTTAGCCTGATTAAAGAATTAAAAGAATTAAGGGTTTTTACAACAGATGATTCCGCCATTGCAAATAAAATGGACGAGATGGTTTCTAAATTGATTAAAAACAATCGTTTAACGGAGTTAATGCGCGTTAAAGATGACGACTCTCGGGTTAAAATTTATGTGAAAACCACGAAAAATAAAGATTATGTGAGTGAGGTTTTAATGTTTGTAAAAGGGATTGAGAAGAAAACAAAAGAAAACGTAGATTCTGTAATTATTTCGTTGACAGGAAATATTGATGTCAATAAAATAGCTGAAATTACAGATACTTTTGTAAATGAAACCAATAAAAAGTAGTTTCCTTCAATAATAAAATTTAAAATTTTACAAAAAAAAAACATGAAAAAGTCAACCTTTATAATCTCCATTTTGTTTTTGCTTCTTTTAGTAAGTGCTTGTAACAATGAAAAATCATTACAAGCCTATATCATAGATAGCAGTGAAAAGGAAGCCTTTATGTATGGCGACCTTCCAGTTGGATTGATGCTTACACCAAAAGAAAATGCTTCTGATGAAGTAAGAGAAACGATAAAAAGTATTAAAAAAATGAATGTTGTATTCTTAAAAAAAACAGAAGAAAATGATACAGCATTTGAAACAGAAAAATTAAAGCTAAAAAATATATTCACAAATAAAACATATAAAAACTTAGGCAGTTTCAAAGCAAAAGGAATGAATATGAAGTTGTATTATATAGGTGAAACAAGCCATATAAATGAAGTTATCGCTTTTGGATATAGTAAAGATGTTGGAGTAGGTATTGCTCGTTTGTTAGGTGAAAACATGAACCCAGCCCGAATCATGGAAATGATGAACAGTGTTAAATTAGATACCGACATGATTAAGTTAGGACAATTTAAAGCTGTTTTTAACGAAAAGTAAAAAACCACTCTCATGATACCTTTAAACTGTAATTCTGAAAAGAGTTACAGTTTTTTCTTTTTAACGGGTAGTTAACATGTTAGACACATTAATTTCTTATTTTTGGATTTTACGGATATACCCTATGAAGTTTCAACAACTATTATTTCTTTTTATATATTTTACAGTTGCATCAATTTTTGCACAGCAATCCACTGATTATAGAGGAGAGAGAGAAAAACTCCATCTTTTAGAACACACAAAATTAAAAGTTGATTTTAATTTTAAAGAAAAGCAGCTTAATGGTGAAGCTTGGATTACTCTAAAGCCATATTTCTTTTCAACAAACAAACTTATTTTAGATGCAAAAGGGATGATTATTCATCAAGTAATGCTAAAGGACAAAAAATTAGATTTTAATTATGATAATTTTGAATTGCGCATCGAATTACCAAAAAAATACACAAAAGAAGAGTCCTATACGCTCTATATTAAATACACGGCAAGACCCGAGAAAGTTAAGCAAAAAGGAAGTGCAGCAATAAATAGTGCAAAAGGATTGTATTTTATAAATGCCGACGGTACTGATAAAAACAAACCGACACAAATTTGGACACAAGGGGAAACAGAAGCAAGTAGTTGTTGGTTTCCAACGATAGACAGTCCAAATCAGAAATCTTCACAAGAAATTTACATGACGGTTCCAAATCAATACCAAACGCTTTCAAATGGAGTCTTAGTAAGTCAAATAAAAGATGGTGCTAACCGAACAGATTACTGGAGATTTGATCAAAAACATGCACCTTATTTATTTTTCATGGGAGTTGGCAAATTTGAAGTAATCAAAGATGTTTATAAAAATATTCCTATTGAATATTATGTTGAAAAAGAATATGCACCCTATGCCAAGGATATTTTTGGGGATACTCCCGAAATGATAGGTTTCTTTTCTACACTTTTAGGTATAGAATACCCATGGAATAAATACAGTCAAATTGTGGTTAGAGATTATGTGAGTGGTGCCATGGAAAATACGACTACGGTTGTTCATGGTGATCAAGCCTATCAAAAACCGGGGCAATTAATTGACGAAAACACACATGAGAATACCATAGCACATGAAATTTTTCATCATTGGTTTGGCAATTATGTTACTGCAGAGAGCTGGGCAAACCTTTCTTTAAATGAATCTTTTGCAAATTATAGTGAATACTTGTGGAGGGAACACAAGTATGGGAAACAAGAAGCAAATGCACATTTGTTTGAAAATAATTTAGCCTATTTGAATGGTCCGAATTCTGATAAAAATTTAGTTCGTTTTAACTACTCTAATAAGGAGGATTTGTTTGATTTGGTGAGTTATAACAAAGGAGGAGCGATATTGCACATGCTGCGAAATTATTTAGGAGATACTGCTTTCTTCAAAGGATTAAATCTATACTTAACAGAGAACAAGTATAAGTCGGCAGAAGTACACCAACTTCGATTGGCTTTTGAAAAATTAACCGGAAAAGATTTAAATTGGTTTTTTAATCAGTGGTTTTTTGGAGCAAACCATCCACAAATAGAAGTTTCTTACGATTACAATATCATTCAAGACAAGGTGACTGTTAATATTATCCAGTTACAAGCGGAGAAATTTAAATTTCCTTTTGCGATTGATATATACGAAAATGGTATCTCGCGACGGGAGCATGTTTTTGTAGATGGAAATGACGCATCTTTTACCTTCTCGTACCGAAAACAACCCGATTTTATTCAAGTAAATGCTGATGGTGTTTTGCTTTGTGAAATTACCGAAAACAAGGTTTTAAGCGATTATATCTTTCAACTAAAAAATGCAGAAAATTACAGCGATCGAAGAAGCGCTTTATTGGAAGTTGTTAAAAAACAAGATGACAAAGCTGCTTTTAATGCAGTTGTAGAAGCTTTAAATGATTCTTATTACAAGCTCCGAATATTGGCATTAGAAAATATCGATTTAATTAATAAGTTTTCTAAAAAAGAAGTAATTCGTAAAATTGCTAAAATTGCAACTTTAGATCCAAAAACGTTGGTAAAATCGGCTGCTATTGAAACCTTAGGGAAGTTATTAGATCCTGAGTTAAAGTCAATTTTTATAAAAAACCTAGAGAGCAAGTCGTTTGCTGTTATCGGTAAGAGTTTGGTTGCTTTGTATTATGTAGATCCACAAATGGCGGTTGAAAAATCGAAATCATTGCCTAATGAAATTCGAAAAATACTAGCCACACCACTGACCCGAATTTTTATTGAAGAAAAAGATGAAGAGGAACTTCCATTTATAGCACAAAATGTACTTTCTGGGATGTATTTATCGGGAGATGACAAAACCAAAGCAATCTATCAAAAAGCATTTCAACAGATTTCTGAGAGCAATAACGAAGAAGCAATTAAAAATTTAGTTGAAGACATGATTGTTAAGGGAATTCAATACAAGAGTTTTAATTTTGATAAAGTAATGATCAACCAGATGAGAAGAATGATTCAAATTCAAAAAAAACAAAATAAATCGAATAAAAAAGTCAACATTCAGATTATTAAAACGGCAATGGCAGCGCTTATTTAAGTCTAAATCGTTGTTATATGATTGTTGTGCTTCATACCTGAAAACCAAAAATGGAAATAGAAAAAGGATTTAAAATAGACTCACCGAATGTTTTTGTTCCTTGGAATATAGACGAGAAAGAGTTCTTGGAATTATTTAAGACAGCTGAATTAAAAAACGTGACAAGCGGATATTATACAATCCCTTGCGAATCTCTTAATGGACTGAAAAGTTTGATCGGATTTCACTTTGAGCCAAGAAAGAATGGAGTTTTAAATGAATTAGAATTCTTTAGAACAAATTATGACGACCCAAAAAAATCGTTTGATGATTTCCAATCTCATTTTGAAAATGCGTTTGGAAAACCGACAGGAAGTTCAAAAGGAAATGAAGGATTTGATAATTATCAATGGTCAATTAATGGAATCAAAATAATGCATTATGTTTTTGACCGATTCGGACCTGAAGAACATATGAGAATAAAGTACGAAAGCACAACAACGTATAAAAATAATGGCGGTAATTCTGCCGGAATAAAGAATAGTAATAACAATAATATTTGGTCTAGACTGAAAAGTTTGTGGTCTTAAAACCGCCACTATTCTTATACAAGACCGTTAAAAATGATGGAATTCCATCATTTTTTTTTATTTGTGATACTCATCAAAAGTACCATCTTTATAGAAAACCACAATCCTTTTGATTTTTTTATCATTAATATCGGTTATCGGTGCTGAATTTGTAGATTCTTTTACAGATGGCATAGGAGCGTGTAGTTCTCGTTTAGGGAATTCTCCAAGGCCATTTAATAACCATTGGATGTCAACGTCCGAAAAAACACTTGTTACTTTTAAGATAAAATCGAGACTCGGTTTGTTTCTGCCTGACAATATATGGGAGATACTAGAGCGTTGTACACCAATCTTATCTGCAAATAAAGATGCCGTAAGTTGATGGGTTTCCATCACTTTCTTTAATCGATTTGTAAATTCAACAATGTTTACCAATGTAATTATTTTTAATATTACAAAAGTAACTTAACTTTAACTAGGAAACAATAGTAAGTTTTTTTTTAACATTTAATTTTTAAAAAAAGTTAAACTTAAACATTAGATAGTATGTTTAATTTGTTAATATTTAGTATTTTAAATATTTATAATAATAAAATTCTATTCTTTTGTGTTTTATGGAAGGTTACAAATTTAAACAACGTAGTATTTGTTTACAATAATATCTTTTTTCATTAAAAATATAGTTTACAATTGTAATATGTCTTGAGTATACATTTGTAAAAAAATAACTTGCCAACAAAACTGAATTGAGTATTTTTGAAATGGATAAAGAATTCAATTTTATGTCATTACTATCAGTCGATTTATTAGACTCATTTTTCAATAAAGAAAAGGAGACCGCATTATTTGGAAGATGGATTCGGTTGGCGGACATTACTCCCGTTATTCTTAAACATGAAAAAAACACTTCTGTAAAACAAATCGGTTTTTCGGAACAACAAAGACCCATTTATAGTATTCAGTTAGGAACAGGGAAAAAGAAAATACTTGTTTGGAGTCAAATGCACGGAAACGAAAGTACAGGCACCAAGGTTATTTTCGATCTTTTAAATACGCTAACACAATCGGAAGCTCCTTGCATTCAGCAAATTTTAAATACCTGTACACTGCAAATCATTCCAATGTTGAATCCTGATGGCGCAGAAGTATATACAAGAGTCAATTCCAAAAAAGTAGATTTAAATAGAGATGCAGTGGAACGTAGTGCTATCGAAAGTAAGATTTTAAGAAACGCTTTAGATACCTTTCAACCCGATTTTAGTTTTAATTTACATGATCAGCGAACAATCTTTGGCGTAGAAGGAACTACGAAACCTGCTACCATTTCATTTTTGGCGCCCTCAGAGGATGTAGACAGAGCATTAACAGCGGGTAGAATACAGACAATGAATATTATTGTTGCCATGAACAACTTGTTACAGCAAGTAATACCCAATGGTGTTGGACGGTATACTGATGAATTTTACCCAACTGCAACTGGCGATAATTTTCAAAAGTTGGGATACAATACTGTTTTAATTGAAGCAGGGCATTATCCAAATGATTATGAACGGGAAATGACAAGGAAATATCACTTTTTCGCATTATTACAGGGTATTTATCACATTGCTATGAATGATGATTATACTTCGTACAAGCGTTATTTTGATATTCCAAATAATGTTAAGAATTTCTATGACGTGGTTCACAGATACCCAAATCAAACAAAAAATTGCGTTGCATATCAATATGAAGAAAAAATTATTAAAAATAAATTGGTATTCGATCTTCAAAAGGTAATGGAAAAACAGATTAAAAATCCACTTTCGCATAACGAAATCGTTTTCGATTCGTGATTTAATTAAATTTTTATCATCATTTTGACTGTTTTTATAAATTAAATTCATATTTTTGCTTCTAAGCTTGAATTATACGCAATTATGAAAAAATACATGTTAGATGAAATTGATCATCAAATTTTAGACATCTTAATCGAAAACGCAAGAACTCCATTTACAGATATTGCTAAAAAACTTTTAGTATCTGCTGGAACCATTCATGTTCGTGTCAAAAAGATGGAAGATGAAGGGATCATTCAAGGTTCTACACTAACACTTAACTACGAAAAAATGGGCTATTCTTTTATAGCACACGTAGGGATCTTTTTAGATAAAACTTCGATGACTCAAAATGTAATTGAAGATTTGCGGAAAATTCCAAATGTTACAGTTGCTTATGTAGTTGCGGGGATGTACAATATATTTTGTAAAGTAAGAGCGAAAGGGACTAAAGACGCAAAGGATATAATCTATGCAATCGATGAAATTCCTGGAGTAAATAGAACAGAAACCATGATTGCATTGGAAGAAAGTATCAATGATAAAAAACGGATGATGCACGCAATTTTTAAAGAATTATAAAATAAACAACATATTTTTTATTAAATCCTCATCTTTTGATGGGGATTTTTTATGTTTGTAATACAAACTGTAAAAAATGTCTCAACCTATTCACTACAAGCAACACCACTTATCAAAAAAAACCTTGCTTGAACTCTATCGAAACATGCTAAAGCCTCGATTGATCGAGGAAAAAATGTTGATTTTACTTCGACAAGGAAAAATTTCAAAGTGGTTTTCTGGTATTGGACAAGAGGCAATTTCTGTCGGTGTGACAATGGCCTTAAAAGAAAAGGAATATATTTTACCGATGCACCGAAACTTAGGTGTTTTTACGACAAGAAAAATTCCACTTTCACGACTCTTCTCTCAATGGCAGGGAAAGATGAATGGTTTTACCAAAGGAAGAGACCGTAGTTTTCATTTTGGCACACAAGACTATAAGATTGTTGGAATGATTTCTCATTTAGGACCTCAATTTGGTGTTGCAGATGGCATAGCATTGGCCAATAAAATAAAAGGAATCAAAGAAGTTTGTGCTGTTTTTACAGGAGATGGAGGAACTAGTGAGGGTGATTTCCATGAGGCTTTAAATGTGGCTTCTGTTTGGAGTTTACCCGTGTTATTTTGTATTGAAAATAATGGGTATGGACTTTCAACTCCAACTGCAGAACAGTTCAATTGTAAAAACCTAGCAGATAAAGGAGTTGGTTATGGTATGGAGAGTCATATTATTGAAGGAAATAACATCCTAGAAGTCTACCTAAAAGTTTCTGAAATTGCCGAAAGTGTTCGAGAAAATCCCAGACCCATTTTAATCGAATTTAAAACATTTCGACTCCGTGGACACGAAGAGGCAAGTGGTACCAAATACGTTCCACAAGAATTACTGGAAATATGGGAGGCAAAAAACCCAATTTCAAATTTTGAGCAGTACTTATTGAAAGAATCTATTTTAACGAATAAAATCAAAGACAAGTATACTTCAGAAATAAAAGAAGAAATAGATGCCCACTTAAAGATTGCTTTTGAGGAAGATAAAATTACTCCAAATTTAGCAACTGAATTACAAGATGTATATAAAATAACTGAATACCAAGATATTGCACCTTCTGATAAAAAGAATAAGATTCGATTTGTAGATGCAATTTCTGAAGGGCTACGGCAGTCAATGGAAAAATATGACGACTTGGTTATTATGGGGCAAGATGTCGCTGAATATGGAGGTGTTTTTAAAATTACAGATGGATTTGTAGCACAATTTGGTAAAGAGAGAGTCCGGAATACCCCCATTTGCGAATCTGCAATTGTAGCAGCTGCATACGGTTTGTCTGTAAATGGCATGAAAGCTGTAATGGAAATGCAATTTGCTGATTTTGTTTCATCCGGTTTTAATCCTATTGTAAATCTATTGGCAAAGTCGCATTATCGTTGGGGCCAAAAAGCAGCGATAGTCGTTAGGATGCCTTGTGGAGCAGGAGTAGGAGCGGGTCCATTTCACAGTCAAACAAACGAAGCTTGGTTTACAAAGACCCCTGGATTAAAAGTAGTTTATCCTGCTTTTCCTCAAGATGCAAAAGGGTTATTGGCTGCAGCTATTGACGATCCAAATCCTGTTTTGTTTTTTGAGCACAAAGCGTTGTACCGTTCTGTATATCAAGAAGTAAGTGAGAATCATTTTACAATCGAAATTGGCAAAGCAAATCAATTAAAAAAAGGGGATCAAATTTCAATTATTACATACGGCGCAGGGGTATATTGGGCTTTAGAAACGCTCGCGAAAAACGCATTAATTTCAGCAGATTTAATCGATTTAAGAACATTACAACCGTTAGATGTTGCAACAATATACCGTTCTGTTCAAAAAACTGGGAAAGCCATTATTCTACAAGAAGATTCTCTCTTTGGAGGTATTGCCAGTGACATTTCTGCTTTAATTACTGAGAATTGTTTTCACTATTTAGATGCTCCAGTTAAACGAGTTGGGAGTTTAGAAACCCCAATTCCATTTCAAGGAGATTTAGAAAATCAATATCTAGCAAAAAATAGTTTTGAAAATGATTTGAAAGTACTCTTAAATTATTAAAAAAAAAGTATATATTTAAGCACAAATTATAAGCAATGAACAACAAACAATTTATATTAAAAAAGCGACCAATAGGTGCACCTGATGATACTACTTGGGAATTTCAAGAAAATGAAGTTCCTGAATTACAGGACGGTGAAATTTTAGTGCAACAGCATTATATTTCGTTAGATCCTGCTATGCGTGGTTGGATGAATGATACTAAATCATATATACAACCTGTTGCTTTAGATGATGTAATGCGTGCAGGTTCAATTGGGAGAGTAATCGCCACGAATAACAATCCAAAATTTGAAATTGGAGATTGTGTTACCAGTTGGGGTGGCGTTCAACAATATGCGATTGGAAATGGTGATGGATGGTACAAAGTAGATGAACGTTTGGCGTCAATGCCAATGTATTTAGGTACGCTAGGAATGCCAGGAATGACTGCTTATTTTGGAATTACTCAAGTGGGTAAGATCAAAGAAGGAGATATTGTATTGGTTTCTGGAGCTGCAGGTGCTGTGGGAAGTATTGTTGGACAAATAGCAAAGATTAAAGGATGTACTGTAATTGGGATAGCTGGTGGACAAGAAAAATGTGATTACCTAAAAAACGAGTTAGGTTTTGACGATGCTATTGATTACAAATCAGAAAATATTTATACTGCATTAAAGAGAAAGTGTCCGAAAGGTATCGATGTTTATTTTGACAATGTTGGTGGTCTTATTTTAGACGCTGCATTAAGTAAACTTAGAATGCATGCACGTGTTGTTATTTGTGGGGCAATTTCACAATACAATAAAAAACATAAAATCGATGGACCTAGTAATTATTTATCGCTTTTAGTAACGCGTTCTTCGATGCAAGGGATGGTTGTAATGGATTACACCAAAGACTTTGCTGTTGCTGCAAAAGAAATGGGAACTTGGTTGAAAGAAGGGAAACTAAAGTCGCGTGAAGATATTTATGAAGGCATAGAAAACTTCAAAGAAACCTATGAAAGACTTTTTTCTGGAGATAAAAACGGAAAATTAGTACTGAAAGTAATTGAATATTAACAGTTTATAGGATTGGATTCTTCCAATCAAATTTTTTAAAAAGCGAATTCCAATCTTCTGGGAATTCGCTTTTTAAGTTTACTATTTTATTTGTAAATGGATGCTTAAAGCTTAAACGACCAGCGTGTAAAAAGAGATTCTTCCAACCAAAATTGGTTTCAAACATGAGGTCATGATTTTTATCTCCATATTTTGCATCACCAATTAAAGGGTGGCTAATTTTGAGTGTATGCGCTCTTAATTGATGCATTCTTCCTGTTTTAGGTTCCATTTCCACCAAACTATAGCGGGATGAATCATAGGGTTTTACGGGAATGTCCAATGTAATTGTGGCAAGTGTTTTTAGGTGTGTTAAGGCTTCCTTGTACGATTTTCCATCTTTTCCTTTTACGGGTGAATCAATTACTTTTTTTTCAGGGGCATGGCCACGAACAATTCCATAATAGGTTTTTTGTATTTCTTTGTTCGTAAAAAGCGCTTGAAACTTAGATACATTTTCCGTTTTATTTGTTAGGATCATAATTCCAGATGTTTTTCGATCTAAACGATGTATCGGGTGAAATTTTTCACCAAATTGTATTTCTAGTAATTGCAATAAAGATTGCTCATCGGAAACATTTCTCGAAAGATAAGAGTGGTGCACAACAACATTATTGGGTTTGTTCACACAAATACAATAATCATCCTTGTAAATAATCTCTAAATCCATAACAGTCTTGTTTTTTGCTAATTTATATAATAATTTTAAAGAGGAGGTGTTAGAAACATTATTTGTCTATCATAATAGTTATGTTATGTGTTTCAAAACATTCTATTTAACATAACATAAATTATAGTACAATTATACTCAAATTATTATATTAGCGTTTTAATAAATTATAACTATGAGACATTCTACTTATCACAATTGCAATTTTAACTACATTAGTATTAATCACTTTCATATTAAGAAATCACGTAAACATTGGCTTTTAAAAATTTTTAGAAAGTTACGGATCATCATTAGTAAGCTGTAATATACCATAAGTAAAAAATAGAACCATTTTTTAAAAGATGGACTCAAGGCACCATTATAAAATTGAAAGCTGACGAAATAACTACATCAATTTAGTTGTACATTTGCAGTGCAATTACAAATAACAAACTGTTTATAATTCCCATGCCTTTTAAAAAATTACATCCAACGATTAAAGAATTCTTAGAGGATCAAGACATCACAATCCCTACACCTTTTCAAAAAGCAAGTATCCCTGTTATAAAAAGTGGTGCAAATATTTTTTGTACAGCTCCATCAGGAAGTGGAAAAACCATTGCATTGATTTTAACAACGATGCAAAAATTGAAGTGTGAAGAAATTGGAACTGCGCCAAGAGCTATTGTAATCGTTGAGAACAATGAAAAAGCACAACAATTGTATGAGCTCTTTTTAAAGTATACAAGACCTACTTCTTTACGAGTTTATTTTGGTGATGAAAAAGCTCATATTGATTTGTTAAAGTCAGAAATTTTTGAAGGAGTCGACATCCTTATTTCCACACCCAAAACGCTGAATAAATTAATTTTAGCAGAAGGATTAAATACTACTCAAGTAAAAATATTTAGTATTGATGATGCTGATTTTTTAATTCAAAAATCATTTTCTGCAGATTTAATATCTGTGACGCAAAGCATTCAAAAATGCCAGTTTGTAATGTATGCTGAAAAAATGCACCCAACCTTAAAACGTTTTGAGTCTTATTTTATGACCCACTATAAAACAGTTACAATATAAGCACCCGTATTATAGAAGCATCCTAATTTCTTTTATTCAACATTATGACCATTCCAAAATTACATTATATTTCTGAGGGAAGTACTCCAAAAGAACACCTTGAAAACATTCAAAATGCCTGTACCTCTGGAGTTGAATTAGTGCAATTGTGTTTGAATGAATTTTCTGAAGAAACCATTTTAGAAATTGCCAAAGCAGCAAGAGAGATTACGTCTCATTTTCAAACCCGATTGATCATTAATACGCATTATAAAGTTGCAAAAACAGTGAAAGCAGATGGTGTTCATCTGGAAAGATCAGACCCTTCTGCTACAATTGCAAGAATACATTTATATACTTGGCAGATGATTGGAGGAACTGCAAATACGTTGCAAGACTGCGAAGCATTGTTAGCAGACGAAGTAGATTACATCAATTTAGGCCCGTTTAAGAGTGGTGAAAAAACGATTTCAACCGCGCTAGGAATTAATGGGTATACAGCAATTGTGGAGGCTCTAAACACAACGACTCCTATTCTCGGTTTTGGTGGGATTAAAACAGAAGACGTAAAGCATATTTTAACAACAGGAATTACTGGTATTGGAGTTTCAAAAGAAATTACAAAGAATTTTGATAGTATTAAAACCTTCAATCAACTGCTTAGTGCTTCTTCCACAAACGAATTACGTCATACATTTGAGTAAAATCATGAAGCCTTCTTATTATTCTCTTAAACGTTTCCTTCAAAAAATAGCATTAATATAGGCCTCAAATAGCATAAAAAAGTATATTCGCGCCATGTGGATGTATTTGGGTTTGTTGGCAGCACTTTTTTTAGGATTACATAATTTATGTAAGAAACATGCAGTACACCAAAATGCCGTTTTACCTGTGCTTTTAGGGACTATTTTCGCAGGTTTTTTGTTGCTACTCCCCTTCTTCATTATTTCTATTTATGCTCCAGATTACGCCAAGCAAATGGGGTTTTATATTACAAAAATCCCGGGATCTACCCATGGTTTTATTTTTATAAAGTCATTGATTATGACTGCGTCCTGGATTTTGGCCTATCAGGCGTTAAAACATTTGCCCATTACCATCGTAACTCCAATTCGTTCTTCAGGGCCTTTTTTTACTTTTATAGGTGCTATTTTTATCTATAACGAGCAACCAAATTCTTTACAATGGCTTGGTTTTTTTACGATTATTTTGTCTGTAATTTTATACGCTAAAGTTGGAAAGAAAGAAGGGATTAATTTCCACAAAAACAAATGGATTTTTGCCATTGTTGGAGCAACATTTTTAGGTGCTTCAAGTGGTTTGTATGATAAGTTTCTAATTCAAAAATTAGTATTAAATCCACAAACTTTACAGTTCTGGTTTTGTGGGTATACCCTCCTAATTTTGACTTTCATTCTTTCGATTACATGGTTTCCATATAAAGAAAAAAGAGCGAAATTTAAATGGCGTTGGACCATTGTTGCCGTTGGGATTTTATTACAAACTGCAGATTATTTTTATTTTAAAGCCCTACAAGATCCAGACGCATTAATCATGCTATTATCTGCGATTAAAAGAAGTCAGTTACTGATTGCTGTGGTTATTGGTGGACTTGTGTTTAAGGAAAAAAATAAAAGAAAAAAGTTAATTCCTTTATTTGGGATTTTATTAGGGGTGTTTTTAATTTTATATTCGTAGATATTTTATACACAGTTATAAGGTAGAAGTAATTTTAAACTGTACTGCTACTATACTCATCAAATTAAATACGAACCTACTATTGAGAATTTTTAATCATTTTCTCAACATTCTTTGCTCTTATAGACAGAGATGCTTTTTCATTGTCATTGGTACACCAATTCATTTTTAAGGTGCATAAAATGTGCAATGATTCTTGTAATGTTTTCCCTTTTTTAATGGCATAGTTTTTTACATCATTATGAAAATGGTTGGTTAATCTTTCGTTTTCGGCTATGGCTAATCTTGCGTTGATAATATTTTATTTTAAGTTAGTTTACACTAAGAATGAATCTTAGTCCTTCTTTTCCAACACAAAAATGCATCATTACGGAGTAAATATAAAAAAGAATCGATGAAAGGATTCTATGAGAAGATTATATAAACCTATGTATAGATGAAAGGTAAAACGATTTGTTAAGATACTAACTGATTGAAATAATCAAAAATCTCCCCTTTTGAAATATTACTCCCTTTTTCAATTAAATCAAATAGTTCGGTATTTCTTTCCTCTTTATAAGGTTTAGATCCTTTAAAGATGTCAACAGAATTATCCATTGGGTTTTGCATCAACCACTCAAACCCTTTTTGCTCTAATAAGTTAATATCCCAATTTATTTTAATTGCAATCCTATGAATCTCTTCATCTTCACATTTAAAAAGATTTGCAGTTGTTTCAGAAAAATGCTCTAAATACTGAGTCTTTGTTAGTACATCATCCCAAACAACATCAGAAAAAACATTCATTTCATCTACTGCTACCTTTGGATTTTCTTCTTTTATTTGATTCCATTCTTTTGCATCGATGCTTTGCGAAGCTAAAAAACGTGCAAACTCTTCGTGTAAGTTTTCAAATTGTTCTTTGGTTAATTGTCTGTACTTCATTTTGTTAGTTTAAAAATTGCGATTCATTATTGTTTTCCCAAACGTTTAAAAAAACTCTTATTAAGTTGCAATGGGACAAAATTTTAAAATAAAAAAGCTCGTTATTTCTAACGAGCTTTATAAAAATTATTGAAGATTGTTATTACTCTTTAACAACTTCAAAAGTAATATCTGCAACGACTGCTCTGTGTAATCGAACAGCAGCGTCATATTTACCTAATCTTTTAACAGAACCACCAACAACTTTGATAAATTTCTTATCTAAATCTGTTCCTGCTTTTGCTAATGCTGCAGCTAAATCGATGTTGTTCACAGAACCAAATAATTTGTCTCCTGAACCTACTTTAGATGCAATCTTAATTTCATATCCTTTAATTGTTTCTGCAACTTTGTTTGCATCTTCAATTAATTTAGCCTCTTTAAAAGCTCTTTGTTTTAAATTCTCTGCTAAGACTTTCTTTGCAGATGAAGTAGCTAAAACGGCTTTTGCTGTAGGGATTAAAAAGTTTCTTCCATAACCATTTTTTACAGTTACAACGTCATCTTTAAATCCTAAATTTTCTACGTCTTGTTTTAATATCAGTTCCATATCTCTACTTCTTTATTATTTTAACATATCTCCAACGTAAGGCATTAACGCTAAATGACGCGCTCTTTTAATTGCTTGCGCAACTTTACGTTGATATTTTAATGATGTTCCTGTTAAACGTCTTGGTAAAATTTTACCTTGTTCGTTTACTAAATACATTAAGAAGTCTGCATCTTTATAATCGATATACTTGATATCTTTTTTCTTGAATCTACAGTATTTTGCTTCTTTCTTTGTGTCAATGTCTAATGGCGTTAAATATCTAACGTCAGCAGATTTACCTCCTTTTGCTTGTTGTTCTATTGTAGCCATGTCTTATTTTTTAGTAGATTTAACACGTTCGCTTCTTATGGTCGCCCAAGCTGCAGCATGTTTGTCTAATTTAACTGAAAGGTAACGCATAACGCTATCATCTCTTCTAAACTCTAACTCAAAAGCTGTAATTTCTTGACCAGAAACTTTGTACTCTAATAAGTGATAAAAACCACTTTTCTTTTTTTGAATTGGATAGGCTAATTTCTTTAAGCCCCAATCTTCTTTGGATACTAACTCAGCTCCTTTTGAAACTAAATAGTCCTCAAACTTTTGTACTGTTTCCTTTATCTGAGTGTCAGATAAAACGGGATTCAAAATGAAAACAGTTTCGTAATGATTCATAATTAAATATTTATTGATTAAATTTAAGGCTGCAAATATAGTGACTTTTTTATTATTTAAAACATCTTATGAACAATATTTTAAAGCTTTTTTGATCTCGTAAAACATGACCGGTAGTGTTTTAGAGACGGAAATTGCACATTCTATTTATTACTTGCTAACAATCAATTTAAATCCAATCGAACTCCAATGGATATATTTCTAGTTTTTGTGTTTTTAAACAATGGATTCACATCATATTTTACATACAAACTGGTAGATTGATACCCTGCATAAGCGCTTACTCCATAGTTTACCGTATTCATATTAAAATTACCATATTGAACTTCTTCAACATCTACTCCTTCAAGATTGATATACTCTAAGAATTGTCTGGTCCCCAATTTAAACCCAATAAACGACCCTACTCCAATTCGTACAGCTTTTTTATCCGATTTTTTCCTTTTAGAAAAATCCCATTCTAAATGTATTGGGAAATTCATTTGTACATGACGCAATCTACTTTCCGATAACTCTTCATCTATCCTTGTTGCTAAAGAAATCATGTTTCCATTCATAATATGTTGCTGATTATTTTTTGGGCGTAAATTATTCCATAGAAAAGACACACCATATTTAAAGTGCAAAGGCATGAATTTTTTACTAAAACTTGATTTCCAAGTATAGCCTACTTCATAAAAATGAGATTGCCAAAACTGATATTCCGATTCCTCTAAAGAACTTAATTTATGTCCTTCTAATACGTTGTTTACTCCCATTGCAAAAACAAACTGACTGGTCGTATTTCTAATCGAGTTGGATTTTCTTTTCGCTTTTTTTTCTTTGCTGTTTTCGTCCTCAAGAGTAAACCGAAAGGTTTTGCCACCAACCGAAAATGTATTGACCTCTTCATCATCAGGAGTCTGAGTTTGGCTTGCAATTTTTCCATTCGTTTTATCTTGCACTAATAATTGTAACATCCTTTCTTGCTGTCCAACAAGTTCTTCGATTCTTCTTGCATGATAGTTAGCTACTTCCTCCTTTAAAGTGGCTGCAGTTGTTTGAGTAATTTCTCCTTTTTCCAGCCGCTTTGTAATTTGAATTACTTTAATTTTTAGTGAATCTTTTTGTGTTTTTGTAATCAAATCAATGCGTTTAGAGATCTTTGCTACTTCGTTCTCAAATGTTTTTTGTTGCGCTGCTATTGATGTTACAGCAAACAAAATGAATACTACTATTGTTTTTTTCATTTTCTTCTTATTAATTATTTTAAATTTATTTTTGAATGAATGGGTATCAATTAATCATTCCTACTTGCAATAGCTGTTGCAAGGGTAGATATTTTTTCCTGAATTGATTTTAAAAAGTTATTTTCTAAATAGGTATCATGAATCGTTCTTTCCACTTCCGCTAAAATAGTCTTTGGATCCACTTTTAAATTGGATTTCTCTAACTCGTTATTAATGATTTCAAGGATAGACTCTCTACTCAAACGCTTCTTATTGTAATAGCTTAGAACTTCTTCTTGTGAATGAGTAACAGCATATAATAAATCTCCAGAATCTACATGAATAACGCTATTTGAAGAAGGCATTAAGTCTATTTTCGGGAAACTCAGCGAAGCATCAGAAACAACTTTTGACTCCCTTTCATTTTGAGCAACAATCGTTTTAGTTTCCTTTTTAATGGGAGTTCCGATGTCCAATACTTGAAGAATTGGCACTTCTTTTAAAACAGAGTTGTTTTTTTTATTTTCAGTTTTACTTATAAAAATTTTAGATTCATCTTTAATAACAAGCGTCGAAATTGCTTCTTTTGAAGGAACTTCATTTTTTATTTTTTCAATTTCATTCTTCAGTACATCTGTATTCATTTGCTGAATAACAACGTCATTATTTATTGGAATGCTTGCTTCATTATTAAAAGATAATTGAATTGCAACAGAAACGAGCGTTAAAATACTTGCTGCAACACCTATGTAAAAAAACACTCCTTTTTTCTTGCTTTTAACCTGTGTGTCTAATTGCACAGATAAACGTTCCCAGGCAGATGAAGCAGGTACAATTGATCTGGCTCTTAATGTCTTCTTTATATGATTTTCTAACTTATTTGTTTTCATGAATTCTTGTATTCATTTTGTGATAATTGTATTGTAATAATTTACGTGCTTTAAATAATTGCGATTTTGAGGTACTTTCTGAAATTTTTAATTTTTTTGCAATCTCTGAGTGTTTATATCCTTCTATGGCGAATAAATTAAAAACGACCCTATAGCCATCAGGCAATGCATCTATTAATTTTTGAATATCATTTACGGTAGTGTTTTCTAGATTATCAGTAGCAGCAGCATTAAAAACAAAATCTTCATCAGATAGATCGATTATATTTTTTTTTCGAAGATGTGAAATACACGTATTTACCATAATTCTTCGAATCCAACCTTCAAAACTCCCCTCATTTTTAAAAGTGTGTAAGTTGGTAAAAACCTTTAAAAATCCTTTTAATAGTAGATCTTCTGCATGATGGAGATCTTTTACATATTGTCTGCACACTCCCAACATTTTAGGAGAATGCTGGTCAAACAATTGTTTTTGTGCCGCTCTGTTGTTCTGTATCGCTTTTTTTATAAGCGAATTCTGGTTTGTATACAGTTTAATAATTTTCAATGCTTTCTTTTGTTTTCATTGCCTCACAAATATAAAGACTCCTAAAGTATTCAAAAGGTTGCCTCTTCCATATTTTATTTAATTAGACTCCCTAGCGAATTTTAAAGAGGAGAAGAATTCAAATCATTTATACAAGAACAAAAACAGCAACAAGTATCCATGGCTGTTGATGTTCAGTTACTTCATTAAAAGGTTTGGGGGTTTAAAAAAAAGACTACTTCAATATACGTTAATGAAAAGTATTATTAAGTGGAAAGAGATGATTGTGAGTAACTAAAAGGTCTAATTCTTAATAAAAGAAATTTTAATACGCATCCACATCAATAATAAAGCGAATCGGTCTAAAATCACTAACAGCTTCAAAAGTGTTTTTAATTTTAGTAATTTGATTTTTAGTATTTGCCAAAGACTGTTTTGGTGGAACCTTTATAACCAAATTCTTAATATATCTATTTCGAATTCTAGAAACTGCCGGTGCAGTGGGCCCTAAAACATATTCGCCAAAAGACTTTTGAAAAGCCTTTGCCAGCCAATTAATTCCCTTGTCAACTTTATTATAATCTCGATGCGTTAAAGTAATTTTTATCAATCGATAATACGGTGGATATTTATACTGCCAGCGATCTTGTAGCTGCTCTTTGTACATTTCTGCGTAACTTGTAGTAGAAACTTGTTGTAAAATTTGATGGTTGGGATTGTAAGTCTGAATGGCTACATTTCCTTGCTTTTTACTTCTTCCTGCCCTCCCCGAAACTTGCACCATCATTTGATAAGCACGTTCATGTGCTCTAAAATCTGGAAAATTCAACATGGTATCTGCATTTAAAATTCCAACCAAAGAAACATTCTCAAAATCCAATCCTTTAGACAACATTTGAGTTCCTACCAAAACATCGATTTCCTTGGATTCAAAAGCACCAATTATTTTTTGATATCCATACTTTCCTCGAGTCGTATCTAAATCCATTCGACCAATTTTAAAATCTGGAAAAAGTACTTTTAATTCCATTTCAATTTGCTCAGTACCAAACCCTTTGGTATCTAATGTATTGCTACCACAAGCACCACAGCTATTTGGCATAGCACGTTGATAGTTGCAATAATGACAACGCAGTTCATGTTTGTATTTATGAAACGTAAGCGTCACATCACAATTTGGACATTCTGGAGAAATACCACATGTTTTACATTCCACCACGGGAGAATACCCTCGTCTGTTTTGAAATAGAATTACTTGCTCTTTTGCGTCTAAAGCTTCCTGAATTAACAACAGCATTCGGTCCGAAAAATGCCCTTTCATCTCTTTTTTACGCTGTTTTTCTTTTATATCAATCAACTCAATTTTTGGCAATTGAACATTTCCATGACGTCTGTTTAGAGCAACCAAACCATATTTTTTTTGTGCTGCATTAAAGTAACTTTCTAATGAAGGCGTTGCAGAACCTAACAAAATTTTCGCATCATGCAGTTTTGCCAAAACAATAGCAGCATCACGCGCATTGTATCTTGGAGAAGGATCAAACTGTTTGTAGGAAGTTTCATGCTCCTCATCAACAACAATTAATCCCAAGTTTGAAAAAGGTAAAAAGAGTGCAGATCTTGCTCCTAAAATAATTCCTGCTTTTGATTTGTTTTCTAAAACATTTTTCCAAACCTCTACCCTTTCATTCATAGAGTATTTAGAATGAAAAACAGAAATTTGATTTCCAAAATACATCTGTAGGCGGGTTATAATTTGAGTAGTCAATGCAATTTCGGGCAATAAAAATAAGACTTGCTTTCCAGCATCTAAAACCTCTTGAATCAGTTTTGCATACACTTCTGTTTTTCCAGAACTCGTAATTCCGTGTAAAAGTGTTACGTCTTTTGTTGTAAAGGTTTCCTTGATTTCTTTCAGCGCAAGTTCCTGAAATTCATTTAGTTGTTTTAAATTATTGGTTGTTCCCTTAAAACTAATTCTATCAATTTGAATATGATAAAACTCAAAAATATTTTTATAAACTAAAGACTTTAAAATGGTAGAAGAAACATTTGCTTGTATTTCTAAATCTTTTGCTTTTATTGGTTTTTTGTTCGCTGATAATTGAAAGAAACTCAATACCGCTTCGCGTTGTTTTTTTGCTCTAGATAAAGATTCTAATAAAGTCTCCAAAGAAGCATCTGTCGCATAATTTGAATGCAACCGAACATACTTAACCAATTTTGGTTTGTATTGTTCGTAAATTTCTTCTTGTAAGCTAATGACCGATTTTTCAAGTAGACTGTTGACAATTGGCATTACTTTTTTCTTTCCTAAAATAGTTACTACTTGATGGATCGTTAGCTGAGACTGATATTGCAAAGCTTCATAAATAAGAAATTCATCATCCATTAATATTGATTGATCAATTTCTTGTTCATTTTTTGTAAGAACAGTTTCACTTTCTAATAGAAAAGCAGATGGTAAAGCAGCTCTATATACATCGCCTAAGGAACACATATAATAATCAGAAATCCATTGCCAATGTTTTAATTGTTCTTCATTGACCAAAGGCGCTTTATCTAGAATTTGATGAATTTCTTTTGCCTCGTAAAGTGTCGGTGCTATTTGATGAATGTTAAAAACAAGTCCCGTGTACATTTTTGTTTTCCCAAAAGAAACTGCCACACGCATTCCTTTTTGTAAGAAATTTGCTTCGTCATTTGTGATAGAATACGTAAACGTTTTCTGAATCGGAATGGGTAATATAACATCAATAAAGTAGGACAAAAGATCTAAATTTTAGGGTGTTATTTCTAGTGAAATTATAAAAAAGCCATGAATTTTATAATTCAACTCGTGACACTGTTTTTTAAAACCTATGAAATATCAATTTCAAAATTACATAAAAATCACTACATTGTCATTAGAAAACAGTAACAAATATGACCGCACAAAAATGGAGAAATAAAGGAGAATTTGTGACTGTATTTGGTAGGAAAATTTTTGTGATTGATACTGCTGTAAATTCAAACTCATCCAATAATAAAAAAGAAACACTAGTGCTATTGCACGGCTACCCAACTTCTTCATATGATTATTACAAAGTTTTACCACAGCTAAGTGATAGATATCGTGTAATTCTTCACGATCACCTTGGTTTTGGTTTTTCTGACAAACCTTTAGATTATTCATATTCTTTAATTGAACAAGCAGATGTTGCTTTACAACTTTGGAAACAATTGGGTATAAAAGAGGTAACACTTTTAGCGCATGATTATGGCACTAGTGTTTGTACAGAAATTTTAGCGAGACATAATAAAGAGCAAATAAATTTACAAATAAATGCCCTAATAGTTTGTAATGGCTCTGTGCACATAGAACTTTCACAATTACGAACCATTCAAAAATTATTAAAAAACAAATACACTGGAAAATGGGTAGCAAAACTTACGAATTACGCTATTTTTAGTAAAAATCTTCGGAATGTTTATTATGACAAAACACAAGCTACAGAGAAAGAATTTATTGAAATCTGGACCCAATTAGAACACAATAATGGTCGAGCTGTAATTCACTTTTTAAGTTCTTACATGGTAGAGCGTTACACGTTTTGGCACCGATGGATTGGCGCATTAAAAGAAACAAAAATACCTACAAAAATTATTTGGGCAAAAAAAGACCCCGTAGCTGTTGTTGCAATTGCAAAATTACTATCTACCGAAATTCCAAATAACAAATTATATTGGATAGAAAATTGTGGACATTTCCCAATGTTAGAAAGTCCTGAAGAATGGACTGCATTGGTGTTAAAATAAAGAAGCAATCCTTTTTTTTCAAATAAGGATTGCTTCTTAGACGTTAATAATTGGTACGTTAATTATTTATTCTTTTGTAGAATTTTCTTCCGATATTTTTTTCTCATTCGTAATTCCCTCAACAATTGTATCACCAGAAATTGAATCTGCTGCTGGATAGTCTTGTTGGTTTTTCTTAAACTTGCGAGACCCTTCGTACAATTCATACTTCACGTAACGACAATCTAAATCACCGTTCTTTAAAGGAATTCTCTTAGAGGTTCTTAATCCTACATTTTTTAATGCTTGAATGTCTGAGGTAATTAACCACGCAGTAGAGTTTGGATAATTGTGTTTCAACGTATCCCCTATTTTACCGTAAAACTCGTTGGTATCTAAAGTTAAACGCTCACCATAAGGTGGATTGAAGATCATGGTTGTTTTTCCAAAAACTTCTTTTTTAGAATTGAAAAAATTTACGTGATGCACCCCAATAAACTCATCTAAATTTGCTTCTTTAATGTTTGTCTCTGCTTTCTGAATTGCAGAAGGCGCTTTATCAAATCCCATAATTTTAAAGTGGGAACTCCTAATTTTCTTTAATAAAGCATCCTGAATAATGAAATACAATTCTTCGTTGTAATCTTTCCATGTTTCAAAACCAAAACGTTTTCTGTTGATATTGGCAGGAATGTTATTGGCAATCATAGCGGCTTCAATTAAAATTGTTCCAGAACCACACATCGGGTCAATAAAATTCTCTTCTCCTCGATACCCTGAAAGCAATACCATACCAGCAGCCAAAACTTCGTTGATTGGTGCGATATTCGTTGCGGTTCTATATCCACGTTTGTGAAGTGAATCTCCAGAAGAATCCAATGAAATCGTTAAGTAATCGTTTTTTATATGAATGTGAATTTTTAAATCCGGATAAGCAACATCAACATCAGGTCGCTTGCCAAATTTATCTCTAAAATAATCCGCAATTGCATCTTTCGATTTTAAGGCAATATAGTGAGAGTGATTGGGTAAGTTAACCGAGTTGGAAACAGCCCCGATTGCAAAAGTACCGTCAATATCTAAATACTTTTCCCATTTAACTTTCTTAACGGCATCATATAAATCTTCTTCATCGTAGATTTTAGTAACTTTTATTGGTTTTAAAATACGTATTGCAGTTCTTAAAGCAATATTTGCTTTGTATAAGAAACCAGTATCTCCTTTAAAAGAAACACTTCTAACTGCCTCTGTTACCTCTTTGGCACCTAAGTTTGTTAACTCATTTGCTAATACTCCTTCTAAACCGAACATGGTGGTTGCCACCATTTTAAAATCTTTCTCCATATTGTAAAATTCACTGCAAAAATACATTTTATAAAAATGATATTTCAAAGTTTCTAAATATCATTTTACAAGCAACTATAATTAGTTACTTTTGCATACTTTTTAAAACGTATGAAAACAAAAGATTGGTTTACCGATTGGTTTAACACCCCTTATTATCACATTTTATATAATAATAGAAATGATTCTGATGCTCAATTATTTATGCAAAATATTACCACCTTTTTAGCACTTAAAAAAGGGGCACATATTGCAGATTTACCTTGTGGAAAAGGACGGCATTCCATTTATTTAAATTCTTTAGGATACAAAGTTACTGGAGGTGATTTGTCTGAAAACAGTATTTTACATGCAAAACAGTTCGAAAATGAAAGTCTAAATTTCGAAGTTTGGGACATGAGAGATCCTATTGATCATACGTATGATGCAATCTTCAATCTTTTTACAAGTTTTGGGTATTTTGAAGACGATCGAGAGGACATTAAAGTATTAAGTAGTATTAAAAAAGGATTGAACAAAGACGGTGTTTTTGTTTTCGACTTTTTAAATGCCACCAAGTTGGAAGCTACGTTGGTCAAAGAAGAAACAAAAATTGTTGAGGGAATTACCTTCAACATTCATAGAGAAATTAAAGAAGGATTTATTTTAAAACACATCTCATTTACTGCCGAGAATGAAGAACATTCGTATACAGAGCGTGTAAAATATTTAGATTTACCAAAGATGATTTCATATTTAAATAAAGTCGGTTTTCAATTGACCGCCATCTTTGGTGATTATAATTTAACTACTTTTGAAAAAAACTCTTCTGATCGTTTAATTTTAGTTGCCAAATAAATGAGTTATATTTTATTAATCCTTGCAGTAATACTAGGTGTTACACTTGTTTTTATATTGAAACCTAGTAAGAAGTTTGTACAATTACTTCTAGCCTTTAGCGGTGCTTATTTACTATCTGTTACTATTTTACACTTATTACCTGATGTTTACATCGAGGGCAATGACTACAAAAGTATAGGGATTTATATCTTAATAGGAATCATACTACAATCTGTTTTGGAATCTTTTTCGAAGGGAGCAGAACATGGACATGTTCATATACACACCAATGACAAACGCTTTCCAA
This sequence comes from Polaribacter sp., assembly GCA_018663625.1. Taxonomy (GTDB): domain Bacteria; phylum Bacteroidota; class Bacteroidia; order Flavobacteriales; family Flavobacteriaceae; genus Polaribacter. The sequence continues at coordinate 194,206 of JABJPX010000038.1, forward strand.
CCTTGTTATTTGTAAGTTTATGTATTCATGCATTCTCGGAAGGTTTGCCAATACACAATGCTGGTGATAATTTATTGTGGGCTATTGTAGTTCATAAAATTCCGATTGCAATCGTTTTGACTACTTTTTTATTGCACACAAAATATGCTAAAAAAATAGTATTTACTTTTTTACTTTTCTTTGGATTGATGAGTCCATTAGGAATGTTAGTAGGTGATAAAATTATGTTTTTCAAGACTTATGCTGCAGAAATTACCGCATTAATAATTGGTGTGTTTTTACACATCTCTACAATTATTCTTTTTGAAAGTTCAGAGAATCACAAATTTAATGTTCAGAAGTTTACAGCGATACTTATTGGTATTTTACTTACAATCTTTACGTTATAAACGAATAGCGGGTTTTTAATTAATTTCCTACTTCGTTAATAAATTTGATGCGCATCAATCGGAGCTCATCAAAATCGTATTCTCCATCAAACTCATCGATTGCTTCCTGAATACTATCCGATTCAGCTTCCATAAAATACTCATGTATTTCTTCTTGTTGGTCTTCATCCAACAAATCGTCTATCGCATATTTTACGTCTAATTTTGTCCCAGAAAAAATAATCCCTTCCATTTCTTTAATAAGTTCATCCAGCTTCAAACCCTTCGATTTCGCAATGTCTTCTAAAGGAAGTTTTCTATCAGTATTTTGAATGATATAAAGCTTTAATCCTGAGTTTACTCCTGTACTTTTTACAATTAAGTCGTCTGGTCTTAAAATGTCGTATTCTTCAACATAAGCAGCAATAACTTTTATGAATTCTTTTCCAAATTTTCTTGCTTTCCCTTCTCCAACTCCATGTACTTTAGAAAGTTCGTCTAAATTGATCGGGTATTTTAACGCCATGTCATCTATGGAAGGATCTTGAAAAACAGCAAACGGCGGAACCCCTAATTTATTGGCTACTTTTTTTCGCAAGTCTTTTAATATTTTCACCAATTTAACATCAGCAATCCCTCCCGGAGATTTCGTATTTACAACGATTGAATTGTCATCTCCCTCTATGTAGGAGTGATCTTCGGTCATTAAAAAAGAGGTTGGATTCTCAATATATTCTAATCCAATAGGCGTTAATTTAAGAACGCCGTATTGCTCAATTTCTTTTCGAATATAATTGACCACTAAAACCTGACGTATCAACGCCATCCAATATGATGGAGATTTATCTCGACCAATTCCAAAAAAGGGTTGTTTGTGGGTTCTGTGAGAAGTTAATAAAGCA
>JABJPX010000039.1 GCA_018663625.1 Polaribacter sp.
GAAGCCCACCAAAGCGAATTAAATAAAATGCTTACAATGAAAATATTCCACATTATGGCAGGCACTTCAATTGCAGAATTTGTCCATATTTCATAAAACCAGAGGCCAAATACTGAAAGAGAAAAGATGCCAATCATTGCTACAAAAAAAACAGTGATTATCGAGACTCTAAATAACTTGTGATATTTTTCTTTGTTTCCCTGTGCAATTTCATATTGAAATTCTGGAAGGATTGTTTGAGTGACCATATTGATCACTTGGTTTACAGTTCTACTCAGTTTTCTTACGGTATTGAAAAGCGTGACTGCTTCCGGGCCCAAAACAATGCGAACGACAAATGTAGTCCCCTGAAAATAAATGGATTGCCATACTGGAGACATGAGGTATGCAATTCCCTTTTGAGCAATGTTTTTGGCGTATTTTGTTTTAATATGTCCTTTGTACTCCGTTTCAATTTTCAAAACGTTCAATGCTTTGAAAGCATAAAAAGCAGTAAATAAGATAGTAATTGCCAATTCAGTCATTGCATAAGGAATGATTCCGTACCCCAAGTTTAAAATAAACAATCCACCAATTAATACAGAGATGAACTTTATGTTTATCAAATGAATACTTAAAGAAGCTTTTCGAGCAGCAACAAAGCGACCTGAAAAAAGAGGATTGTAAAAACCAATCAAGCGGGCCAGAATAAGAAGTGATACTGCCCAAATCGCTTCTTCTTTCTGAATTAAAGATTTATCAAATACTTCAAATTTATTCAAGGCGAATAGCGCAATTGCACTGATGATGATTCCACAAACCAATGCAATTGTTACCAAAGCAAAGCCGGTTTTGAAAATGTCTTCTGCTTTTTTTTTTGCGCTTGATCCGTAGTTCAAAACAAAACGATTGGATACTGCTGTGCCAAAACCAAAGTTAGATAAGCTTAATACCGTTGGTATCATCGTCAATGTCAACCATTCTCCATAGTAGGCTACTCCCCAATTGTGAATAAAAAAAGGAACCAACAGCAATGAGTCCAACATTAGCACAGCTTTTCTGCTACCGGTTGCGATACTGTTTTTTAATAAGTTTTTTTTTAGTGTCCCCATTCTAATTGTTTTGACAACCTAACATGATAGAATTAAACATCTCTAAAATAATTTGTTGAGTCACGAATCTTTTCAGTTAATTTATGATACGAACAGTTCGTAGACTTTATTGGCTTCTTTTATTAATTTTTTTACTTTTTCACTTTTCAACTCATCCTTTACTGTTTTTTTTTCATTTTCTCTAAATTCAGTTGGAAACATATGATTCCGAGGTTTTTTTGTGTCAATATTTTTTACTTGAGTAACAACATCTTCAATGACTTTAAAATTTGTGGAATATTTATCGTTAAAATCAGTAATTATTTTGCTGAAATTAGTGGTTACATCTTCAAACTTCCCAATAACAAAATGATTTTTTTTCTCTAATAAGGAAGAATAAAATATGATGTACCATTCAAGATACCAATAAATAGGAGTTTCTATGTGTTTTTCATTGCGAATAATGGCATCTTCTTTAGACAAGACCTTTAATGAAACCACAGCATCTTCGGGTTTTCTAACAAGCACAAGAGTTGGCACACCTAACTTGATTGCCTCTAGTATGTTTGTATGTGAATGCATGTGCGTTGCAATACCGTTGTTTATACCACTGCATATTTTGAATGCTGCAACTGTAAAACTATTCGCAGATCTAGGAAACCCCTCTATGCACATAGTTGAGTGTTTTGAAACCAACCTGAATGCTGACTTTTTACTTGTTATTTTAAAATAGAGCTTCGCAATCTTATTGTATTGTTTGGGGTATCTTTTCTGTAAAAGTATTCTTACGTATAATTTTATTCATTAACAATTAAGGTTTTGGATTTTGAATATATGTTATTTGAAACAAAGCTATTGAATATTTAGTTTTTTTATGAGATTGATACTTGATAGTATTTTTCCTTGTCTAGTCTGTTTTTAGGAGCTTACCAAAAACCAATGGTTCAATAATTCTTCTCTGTTGTAAAGCATAGGTTCTTTTGTCTTCCAATCAATGACTTTAAATCCAGCGTGTTCACAAATGGCTTGTCCTGCTGCCGTATCCCATTCCATGGTAGGAGCAAAACGGGGGTAACAATCGGCTTGCCCTTCTGCGACCATGCACAACTTTAAAGAACTTCCTTTGGAAATCAATTTGACGTCTCCATGTTTCATGCGCATTTCTTGGACATAAGCTGCTGTTTCTTGAGACATATGCGAACGACTGGCTACAATTGTAAAGGTTTCCGTTTCGCGTTTTAGAGGCAACTTATTCCCTTTTGAAACGATGGTTGTAACATCATAATTTTCAAGATCGACACTCAATTTGAATGCACCTTTCTCTCTGGTGGAAAAATACAAGTCCTTGGTAACAGGTACAAATATTACACCAATTGAGGGTTTGTTATTTTCGATCAAGGCAATGTTTACCGTAAACTCTCCGTTTCTTTTGATAAACTCTTTGGTGCCGTCAATCGGATCTACAATCCACAACTGCTTCCATCTTTTGCGTTCTGTATAAGGAATCGCTTTGCCTTCTTCCGAAAGAATTGGAATATTCGTTTTTTCTAAATAAGCTACGATTTTTTGATGTGATGCCAAATCGGCTTTGGTCAAGGGAGAGTTGTCGCCTTTGACTTGGACATCAAAAACTCCAGAGTGGTAAATTTCGAGAATGGCTTTCCCCGCCTCTAATGCAGCTGTAATGGCCGAATATAAGTGTTTCTCCATTTCAGAAATTTCGTTTAATGATGTCTCAAAATCTTAAGTTAAATCAGTGTTGGCGCTACTTCAGATGGACAGTATTTTGCCAACTTTTTTTTGTTAGATATGTAATAAAATCGACTTTTCCTTCCAGAAAAGAGCTTGACAGGATTTTCAAATTGAGTTGAAATTTCTCGAAAGACAAATTCGATTTTCGATTACAGTGCTCTTTCAAGAGGTTACATTATTAATAATCAATTTTTAAAGTACTTTTTGAGTTAGAAAATGCATTATTTTTTTGAGGGACATTTCTGTCGTTTCGTTTTCTGTGGCAATTTCAAGATCAGGCTGGGTCGGAGCTTCGTAAGGCGCTGAAATACCGGTCATGTTTTGAATTTCTCCAGCCCGCGCTTTTTTGTACAATCCTTTCACATCACGACGTTCGCATTCTTCCAAACTCGTATTGACATAAATTTCAATAAAATTAGCGGTTCCAACCGTTTTTTTGATGTTTTCACGATCTTTCAAATAGGGAGAGATAAAAGCACCGAGGGTGATGACTCCCGCATCAATCATCAAATGGGCGATTTCTGAAATTCTTCGAATGTTTTCGGTTCGGTCTTCAGCAGAGAAAGTCAAATTTTTGTTAATACCTCTTCGGATGTTGTCTCCGTCTAAGGTATAAGTGGAATGTCCCAACTTGTATAATTCTAGCTCTACCAAATTGGCCAAGGTTGATTTTCCAGATCCAGATAGTCCCGTAAACCAAATTAAAAAGGAGGGATGCTTGTGAAGCCTTTGCCGTTCTTTTTTCGATAATTTGTAGTCTTGTTGGAAAGTGTTCTCCATATCAAAGTGCTTTGAATTGTA
>JABJPX010000040.1 GCA_018663625.1 Polaribacter sp.
ATTCAAGAGATTGCGAGAAGGTAGTTCCAAGCATAAAAAGAGTAAGAACAGAAAGTAATTTAATTTTCATGTAAATTTGTGTTTGATTATCAAATGTAAGCATAATATCTTTTTTTGATATTAAACAAACAGGAGATTGACGAACAATTAATGGTTAGATTCATTATTCACTTCGTCCAACCATCAAAATAGTGTATTTTTATCAAAAATTACGAGATTAAAGAGTTTGCAGAATAAAACTCTTAAATTCTACTAAAACGATTTTCAAACTACCAACATGAAAGTAGCACAACTTCCTTTCGAAAAAACCGGTTTTTTCTCTAAAACAATGCTTGATTATCTAGCGAAGAAAGAAAGTATTAAGCCTTTTTATCACAATTACCCCGATTTAGTAGGGTTTAGAAATCAGTTAGAGGAAAAAGAAAAATCGTTCAATCTTGAATCTAGAAACGTTTTATCGAAGTCATTAGAAAAACAATACCAAGGTTTTGATCTTTCAGAAGCAACCCAAAACAATATTAAGCTACTAAAACAGAAAAATACATTTACGGTAACTACTGGGCATCAATTAAACTTATTTACGGGGCCACTATATTTCCTCTATAAAATATTTTCTACCATAAATTTGGCAGAAGAAATCTCAAAAAAATTTCCAACTAAAAATATTGTGCCCGTTTATTGGATGGCAACAGAAGACCATGACTTTGAAGAAATTAATTACTTTAATTTTCAAGAAAAAAAAGTACAATGGAATTTAGAATCTGGAGGAGCTGTTGGACGACTTTCAACAGAAGGTTTGTCCGATGTATTTGAAGAATTCTCATCCCATTTAGGGAGTACAAAAAATGCAAAAGAACTAAAAAAATTATTTTCTGAAGGATATTTAAAACACAAAAACTTAGCGGATGCTACCCGTTTTATTGCCAATGAATTGTTTAAAGACTATGGATTGGTAATTCTTGATGGTGATGATCTCGCATTAAAAAAAATGCTATCGCCAATAGTAAAAGATGAATTAGAAAATGAAACCTCATTTCATACCGTTTCTGAGACGATTTTAGCGTTAGAGAAAAATTATAAAGTGCAGGTAAATCCAAGAGCGATTAATCTGTTTTATTTAAGTGAAAATTCGCGGGAACGCATCCTTTTTGAAAACGGGATCTATAAAATAAACAATACCAATATTACGTTTTCTAAAGAAGAAATTTTAAGAGAAGTAGATGAAAACCCATTGGCTTTTTCACCAAATGTGATTGTACGCCCCCTCTACCAAGAAGTCGTTTTACCAAACCTGTGCTATATTGGCGGTGGCGGAGAAATTGCCTATTGGCTGGAGTTGAAAAGCTATTTTGAAAAAGTAGCTGTACCCTTTCCAATATTATTATTGAGGAATTCCGTACAAATTGTCTCCGAAAAACAACAAAAAAAATTAACGTCCCTAAAAATTTCACATCAAGAGTTATTTTTAAAACAGCAGGATTTGCTATCAAAAAAAGTTCTTGAAAATACTGATATCGATCTTGATTTTAATCTTAAAATTGAATCCCTACAAAAACAATTTACCGAACTAAAAGAAGTAGCTAAGAAAACAGATATTTCATTTGTAGGAGCTGTGAATGCCCAAGAAAAAAAACAAATTAAAGGCTTGGAAAATCTTCAAAGAAGATTGTTACGAGCAGAAAAGAGAAGACAAAAAGAGTTAGTAGATCGCATTACCGATTTACAAAGACAACTTCTCCCCAACCAAAGTTTAGAAGAACGTCAGCGAAACTTTTCTGACTATTATTTAGCCTACGGCACCCCTTTTTTAGTGACTTTAAAAAAGGTGCTAAAGCCACTCGCACACCAATTTACAATCCTAGAACTATAATGAGCCAAAAAGACAAAGGACTTCACCCAAAAAATAAATTTAATACGGCATACGATTTTGATGATTTAATCATTAAAAACCCTGCCTTAAAAGAGTTTGTTGCAGAGAATAAATATGGAAGTATTACCATCGATTTTTCAAACCCGATTGCCGTAAAAGAACTCAATAAAGCATTACTTTTTACCTTTGACAAAATAGCTCTTTGGAATTTTCCGGACAAGAATTTATGTCCACCAATTCCAGGACGTTTAGACTACATTCATCATTTAGCAGATTTACTTTCCACCGAAGAAGAAAAAGAAGAAGCTATTAAAATATTAGACATTGGAACAGGTGCAACCTGTATTTACCCTTTGTTGGGAGTTGCAGTACACAATTGGAATTTCGTTGGTGTAGACATCGACTTAGATTCTTTAGATACTGCACAAGACATAATCGATGATAATGATTTGGATGCACATATAAAATTACGCCAACAATTGGATGAAAATCAGATTTTAAAAGGCATTTTAGAAGAAGATGATTTCTTTTCCGCAGTCATGTGTAATCCTCCCTTTTATAAATCGGCCGAAGAAGCACAAGGCGCCAACAAAAGAAAAAACAAAAACTTAGGGAATAGTGCCGTTCGAAATTTTTCTGGAAACAACAATGAATTGTGGTATGTAGGTGGCGAAAAAGCTTTTTTGCACAACTATTTATACGAAAGCTCTTTGTACAAAGACAAAAGCACATGGTTTACAAGTTTGGTGTCTAAAAAGGAGAATGTAGAAAGTATGGAGAAATCTTCAAAGAAATTAGGCGCAACTGCATTTAAAGTAATTCCAATGAGTCAAGGAAATAAAGTAACTCGAATTGTTTGTTGGAAGTATTAAAAAATGCTTTTTTTAGAAAAAATAAAAAACCGAAGCGATGCGCTTCGGTTTTTACTTTTTATATTATAATTTCAGTCTAAATAGAGACCTGAAATATTACAAATGTATTACTTCATCATAAGCATCAGCCACAGCTTCCATCACCGCTTCACTCATCGTTGGGTGAGGGTGAATTGTTTTTAGAACTTCATGCCCTGTTGTTTCTAATTTACGTCCTAAAACAGCTTCCGCTATCATATCCGTAACACCAGCACCAATCATGTGACATCCTAACCATTCACCGTATTTTGCATCAAAAATCACTTTTACAAACCCCTCAGTCGTTCCAGCTGCGGTAGCTTTTCCGGAAGCAGAGAAAGGAAATTTACCTACTTTTAAATCGTAACCAGCTTCTCTAGCTTTCGCTTCGGTCATTCCAACAGAAGCAATTTCAGGAGTTGCGTAAGTACAACCAGGAACGTTTCCGTAATCAATCGGTTCTGTGTGCAATCCTGCTAATTTCTCAACACAAGTAATTCCTTCCGCAGAAGCAACATGCGCCAATGCTTGTCCTGGAACCACATCACCAATAGCATAATATCCAGGAATGTTTGTCTGGTAAAAATCATTAACTAATATTTTGTCTCGGTCTACAATAATACCGACATCCTCCAAACCAATATTTTCGATGTTCGATTTAATTCCAACAGCCGAAAGTAAAACATCCGCTTGTAAGGTTTCTTCCCCTTTTTTTGTTTTAACCGTTGCAACCACTCCTTCACCAGAAGTATCAACAGCCTCAACAGATGAATTCGTCATTACTTTAATCCCCGCTTTTTTAATAGAACGTTCAAACTGCTTTGAAATATCTATATCTTCAACAGGCACTATATTGGGCATGTATTCTACAATCGTAACATCCGTTCCCATTGCGTTATAAAAATGCGCAAACTCAACACCAATCGCTCCAGAACCAACAACAATCATCGATTTTGGTTGGCTTGGTAAGGTCATCGCTTTTCGATAACCAATTACCTTTACACCATCTTGTGGCAAGTTTGGTAATTCTCGAGAACGAGCACCCGTAGCAATAATAATATTGTCTGCAGTATATTCCGTTACGGTACCATTTTCAGCAGTAACGTCTACTTTTTTACCCGTTTTTATTTTTCCAAAACCGTCAATAATATCGATTTTATTCTTCTTCATTAAAAAAGCAACTCCTTTGCTCATTCCGTCTGCAACACCACGACTTCTTTTAATAACTGCATTAAAATCTTTGTCTATTGCTTCCGCTTTTAAACCGTAGTCATCAACATGTTTTAAATAATCATACACTTGTGCAGATTTTAACAATGCTTTCGTTGGAATACATCCCCAGTTTAAGCAAATCCCGCCCAAAGATTCTTTCTCTACAATGGCAACTTTAAAGCCTAATTGAGAAGCTCTAATTCCGGTAACGTACCCTCCAGGTCCACTTCCGATGATAATGATGTCGTATTTCATAATTGTGTATTTATTTTATTTGGGCGTTTATACAGGCTTTTCGTTGTATCTTTTTATTAAAAAATAAAAAGGATGCCACTACAATCCTTAACGCGGGCTAATTTACTAACTTTTATTATTTACTAAAACTAAATTTTATTTAAATAATGGTTACAAGGTTAAAAAACACCTTGCTTTTACATTCTCTCAGGAACCTGAATTCCGAGTAATGAAAATGCTTGTTTTATCGTATCCGCTACTTTTTTAGACAACTGCACTCTAAATATTTTTTTGTCTTGAGCTTCCTCTCCTAAAATATGTACATTCTGATAAAAAGAATTGAATTCCTTCACCAAATCATAGGTATAATTAGCAATCACCGCAGGCGAATAATTTGCTGCTGCTTGCTGAATTGTTTCTGGAAACAACTCCAATTGTTTTAAAAGTTCCTTTTCCTTATCGTGCAATTCAATAGTAACAGGGTATGTATAGTCGAAATCTGCTTTTCTAATAATCGATTGAATTCTTGCATAGGTATACTGAATAAAAGGCCCCGTGTTTCCTTGAAAATCTACCGAAGATTTCGGGTCGAATAAAATTCGCTTTTTAGGATCCACTTTTAAAATAAAATATTTCAAAGCACCAAGACCAATCGTTTCATACAATTCTGCTTTCTCAGCATCAGAATATCCATCCAATTTCCCTAGTTCTTCAGAAATCTCTTTAGCAGTCGTTGTCATTTCAACCATTAAATCATCTGCATCTACAACCGTTCCTTCACGAGACTTCATTTTTCCGGAAGGCAAATCGACCATTCCGTAACTTAAATGAAACAAGCTTTCTGCCCAAGTGAATCCTAATTTTTTCAAAATCAAAAACAACACTTTAAAGTGGTAATCTTGCTCATTACCAACTGTGTATACCATACCACCAACATCAGGTAAGTCTTTTGCACGTTGTATTGCCGTTCCAATATCTTGTGTCATATAAACAGCAGTACCGTCAGAACGTAACACCAATTTTTCATCCAATCCATCAGCCGTTAAATCACACCAAACAGAACCGTCTTCTTTTTGATAGAAGACTTCAGATTTCAAACCTTCCTCAATAATATCTTTTCCTAACAAATAGGTATTGCTTTCATAATACAAAGTATCAAAATCAACACCTAAATTTTTATAAGTAACATCAAAACCACTGTACACCCAAGCATTCATTTTTTTCCAAAGAGCAACAACATGTGCATCTCCAGTTTCCCATTGCAACAACATTTGCTGCGCCTCAAGAATCAATGGTGCTTGTTTTTTAGCCTCTTCCTCCGTTTTACCTTCTGCAATTAGTTGCGCAATTTGTTTCTTATATTCTTGATCGAACTTCACATAATAATTACCAACCAGTTTATCTCCTTTTAAACCTGTTGATGCTGGTGTTTCACCATTTCCAAACTTTTCCCAAGCCAACATTGATTTACAGATATGAATCCCTCGATCATTGATGATTTGAGTTTTGTAGACTTTCTTTCCAGACGCTTTTATAATTTCGGCAATAGAATAGCCCAAAAGGTTATTTCTAACATGCCCTAAGTGTAAAGGTTTGTTGGTATTTGGCGAAGAGTACTCTACCAAAACAGCGTCTTCATTTTCATTAGCTGATTTAAACCCGAAAGTACTGTTCGAATACATCGCATTGAAGAAGTTTATATAAAACGCATCTTCAATCACTAAGTTTAAAAATCCTTTTACAACATTGTAATTGGTAATCTCAGAAACGTTTTCAACAAGGTATTTCCCTAAATCTTCTCCTATCTGAACAGGGTTTCCTTTTTTATATCGCAACATCGGAAAAACAACGACAGTAATATCTCCTTCAAATTCCTTACGAGTTGCTTGAAATTCCACCGAAGGGATTTCAGTATTATAAAGCGTTAAAAAACCTTCCTTTACTTTGGTTTCGATGGTATTTTGGATATTCATTGAATGCTAATAATTGAAATGCGAAATTAAACATTTTTATTTGTTTTTTTCAATGATTTTTGGTCAAGAATAATTGTATTTTTGTGGTACAATCAGACTTCCAAAACACGAGCTACTATTTCGCCCGTATTGCGGTGATTTCAAATATACTTTACATGCAAAAGCGCTTAGAAGAACTCCCAAAATTAGCTGAAGAAGCTAGAAAAGAAAACAAAAAATATTTTGTCAACTTAAGAAAGAGAACCCCTAAGATTTTAGATTATGTAATGCAAGAATTGCATGATAAAGAGTTTAAAAAAACAGACTGTCTAACCTGTGGTAATTGCTGTAAAACAACCTCACCTATTTTTACAGATTCCGATACAGCGCGTATTTCTAAACATTTAAAAATGAAAGTTGCAGACTTTCAAAACAAATACTTAGAACGAGATACTGACGATTTCATGGTCTTAAAAACAGCACCCTGCTCCTTTTTTGACGAATCTGACAATACCTGTTTCATCTACGATGTAAGACCAAAAGCTTGTTCAGAATACCCACATACCAACCGAAAAAAGTTTATTCAAATTACCGATTTAACAATTGAGAATACAACCGTTTGTCCTGCCGCTTACAATATCGTAGAAGCATTAAAAGTAAAAATCCCATACGAATACAATAAGAAAAAGACACGAAGATAATTTATTCTCGTTTTTATGTTCAATTTATTTGTAGCACGACAGCAGCAAAAGTCCACCCTTAATATATTTTTCTTAATTTAGTGGAAAATAAATTACCTTGGATACTTTACTCTTATATTTTGAAACCATACCATCCTCACATAGAAGTCTATTCTTAGTGGGCGGAATTACATTTTTCTGGCTTTTAGAAAGCGGAATTCCACTATTTAAGTTCAATTATAAGAAATGGAAACACGCAGGTCCCAACTTATTTTTTACAGGAACAACCATCCTTATCAATTTTACTTTGGCATTTTTGTTACTAAACACAGCAGATTGGGTTCAAGTGAATGATTTTGGAATTATTAATTGGTTGCCAGAAATGCCGGTTTGGTTGTATGCCAGTTTGGGCGTATTATTATTAGATTTCTTTGGTGCCTATTTAGCACATTTCACAGAACACAAAGTAAAACCATTATGGATGGTTCACTTAGTGCATCATTCAGATCATAAAGTAGACATTACAACTTCAAACAGACATCATCCACTAGAAAGTATCATCCGTTTTACCTTCACATTATTTGGCGTTTTTATCGTAGGAGCCCCAATAGCAATTGTATTTATTTATCAATCTTTATCTTTGATAACTAGTCAATTTATCCATGCAAATATTAAAATCTCTCGAAAAGTAGATAAATTACTGAGCTATGTTATTATTTCACCCGACATGCACAAAATACACCATCACCACAAGTTGCCTTATACAGATGCAAACTATGGAAACATCTTTTCTCTTTGGGATCGTGTTTTTGGAACCTATATTGAATTGGATCGAGATAAAATTGTGTATGGAGTTGATACATTTCCAGATGAAGCTAAAAACTCCTCTTTAATAGAATTATTAAAACAACCATTTCAAGGATATCGAAAGCCAACAGGAGTTGAAAAAGTTTAATTTTTAAGTTTGTAATAAGCATTCTTGATATTTAAAAAACCACTTTAGTTTTTCAACAAACAAACATCTAAAATAATCCAACGTACCGAAATGTCTGTGTGACTATTTGGTCAAAAAAACTTATTCATACATTAAATATTGTTCTCTTATCCGTTTGAAAGTAATTAGATCACGCTCCCACGTTTTTCTAATCCCTTCCTCAGAAATACCTTGTTCTATTTGTTGTTGAAGTTTTTTTGTCCCTGCTAACTTCGTAAAGAAGTCATTAAAGAACTTTTTATCCGTATTCTGTTTGTAAGCTTTTATTAGATAAGACAAATCTAATTGAGACTTATTTTTTACCGTTCTTAAATCTTCACCAAAACAAATTTTGTTTTGATGCTTTGGATATTTTGCACCTTCATTAGATTGAGGTGTATAAGAAAACCCTCTTAGGTCTAAAAAAGGAGACCCATAAATTTGAAACTGTTTATCAGTTCCACGACCAGCAGAAACATTTGTTCCTTCAAAAAAACACAAACTTGGATAGAGATTGATACTTTTATCATTTGGTAAATTAGGAGAAGGCTTTATTGGTAAACTATAGTTCGTTCGATGCGTATAGTTTCCAATCGGAATTACCTTTAAATTACACTGAATTCCATTTTTCAACCATTTTTCACCATTGATCATTTGCCCATACTCCCCAATCGTCATGCCATACACAACAGGTACTTTGTGCATTCCAACAAAAGAGGCGTGAACCAATTCTAAAACGGGTCCATCAATATAATGTCCGTTTGGATTGGGCCTATCTAAAATAATGACTTGAATACCAAGTTCTGCACACGCTTCCATCACATAATGTAATGAAGAAATATAGGTGTAAAAACGCGCACCCACATCTTGAATATCAAAAACAACAACATCAATTCCAGACAATTGCGCTGCGGATGGCTTTTTATTTTTACCATATAAAGAGACAATAGACAGTCCAGTTTTAGTATCAAACCCATTTTTTACAATTTCACCAGCATCCGCTTTACCCCGAAAACCATGTTCGGGAGCAAATACTTTTTTAATAGAAACATCTAGTAATAAAAGACTATCTACTAAGTGCGAAAATGAAGACACCTCTCTCGTGCCGCTTCGCGTTTGGATTTTCTGTATCACAGAAGTTTGATTCCCAACAACAGCAACGTTTTTTCCCTTTAATAAATTCAAATACAACTGTGTGCGCTCAGCACCTGTTTTTATAATTTGATTTTCTTGATCTGTTTTCTTTGAAACTACTTTTGAGTTTTGCCCACATGAAATCAGCTGAAAATTGAAGACAAAAAGCAAGAATAAATATGTACTTTTGAAAGGTGTAAAAAGAAGCATCAATTTGAATTACGAGTTATTTATCGCCAAACGCATAATTGCTGGCAAAGAGTATAAAAATAGTATTTCATCTCCAATAATAAAAATTGCAATCACTGCAATTGCATTGGGGGTTATTATTATGCTTATTGCTATCACAACAAGTGCTGGATTGCAAACAAAAATTCGCGATAAAATGGCGGGGTTCAAAGGACATGTTCAGATTGTCAATTATGACAATAACAACTCCGAGGTTTCTGTGGTGCCTATTGATAAAAACCAAGATTTCTACCCCAAATTCAATTCCATTTCTGGTATTAAAAACGTACAAGTATTTGCCTCAAAAGGTGGAATTTTACGAACCGAAAACAATTTTGAAGGCATCATTTTCAAAGGAGTATCAACAGATTATAATTGGTCTTTTTTTAAAGAATATATGGTTGATGGGCGTATTCCAGATTTAACTTTACCTCGAACTAAGGAGGTTTTACTCTCAAAAACGGTAATGAATCGTTTGCAATTGCAATTAAATGACACCATTTTATCAACCTTCCCAAAAAACGACATCAATAAAATACCTTCCAATAGGAAATATACCATTGTAGGGATTTACAATACCGGTTTTGCACAGTTTGACAATAGCGTAATGATTGGTGATCTTCGTGAAGTACAACGATTGAATAATTGGACCAATAATCAAGTAGGCGGGTTTGAGGTTTTATTAGACAATTTTGACAACATCGAAGAAAAAGGAAATGAAATTTACAATCAAATTGGAGCACAACTGAATAGTAAAACTATTGTAGAAAGTTATCCAAGCATCTTTGATTGGATTCAATTATTTGACAACAATGTCTCGTTTATTATTATAATTATGATCCTAATCGCTAGCATCAATATGATTACCGCATTATTGGTTTTAATTCTGGAACGTGTGCAAATGATCGGTATACTTAAAGCCTTAGGAAGTAATAATTGGGCCATCAGAAAAGTGTTTCTTTACAATGCCTCCTATTTGGTATTAAAAGGGCTTTTTTGGGGAAATATAATTGGTTTAACGATTTTATTATTTCAGAAATACACAGGAATCATCACCCTAGACCCAGCAACCTATTATGTAAGTGAAGTACCGGTTTACATCAATTTTATAACAATCCTAATCCTAAATATTGGAACGTTGGTTTTATGCTTTATAATGCTATTAATCCCTTCGTTTATAATCACAAAAATTAACCCTGCAAAATCAATTAAATTTGGCTAACCGATGTTTGCGTTAAGGATAGGATATCATGTTTAAGCTCTTCTGCATTTTTTTTGCAGAAAGCGAGTAATGAAAGAGTTGCCTTTTAAGGTAAAGCCAAAAAAAAATATTTGTCACTGTAAAAAAATGAAATGAAATACGCTAAAAACATATTAGAAACGATTGGAAATACGCCATTAATAAAATTGAATAAACTTACCAAAGAACTCCCTTGTTTGGTGCTTTCTAAGTATGAAACATTTAATCCAGGGAACTCTGTAAAAGATAGAATGGCTTTGCAAATGATTACTGATGCAGAAGCAGATGGACGTTTACAGCCGGGTGGAACAATTATAGAAGGAACTTCTGGAAATACAGGAATGGGCTTGGCCTTGGCAGCAATAGTAAAAGGATACAAATGTATTTTTGTAATGGCAGACAAACAATCTAAAGAAAAGATAGATATTTTAAGAGCTGTAGGAGCAGAAGTGGTGGTATGTCCAACCGATGTAGAACCAGACGATGCTAGATCTTATTACTCTGTTTCAAAACGTTTAGGTGAAGAAACTCCAAACTCATGGTATGTAAATCAATATGACAACCCAAGCAACTGTAAGGCACACTTTTTAAGTACAGGTCCTGAAATCTGGGAACAAACAGCAGGAAAAATAACCCATTTTGTTGTAGGTGTTGGAACCGGAGGAACCATTTCAGGAGTAGGAAGTTACTTAAAAATGAAAAATCCAAATATAAAAATTTGGGGAGTAGATACCTATGGATCTGTCTTTAAAAAATACCACGAAACAGGGATCTTTGATGAAAACGAAATCTACCCATATGTAACCGAAGGAATAGGTGAAGACATATTACCCAAGAATGTAAATTTTGGAGTCATTGACGGATTTACCAAAGTGACCGACAAAGATGCAGCTGTATATACACAGCGACTCTCTAAAGAAGAAGGAATGTTTTTAGGGAATTCTGCTGGAGCTGCAATTAAAGGCCTTTTACAATTAAAAGAACATTTTACAAAGGATGATGTTGTTGTTGTATTATTTCATGATCACGGGAGTAGATATGTTGGAAAAATGTTTAACGACGAATGGATGCGTGAAAAAGGATATATCGACTAAAAACAGCAAACTATAGATCATACAATTTAAAGGTAAGATCTTCAATAAAATAAAAAAGCAGTAAGAACGGTTGTCGTTCCTACTGCTTTTTTTTATAAGTAATGTGATTTTGTAATTTATGAACTAAGTCTTCTTATGCTTTTACAGGAGTTCCATATAAATCGTAATCACCCGCTTCGTGCATTTTAATATCAATAAACTCTCCTATTTTGACGTAATGCTCTTTAGCATCTACTAATACATCGTTGTCAACATCTGGTGAATCAGACTCCGTTCTACCATAAAAATATTCTCCATCTTTTCGATCGAACAAACATCTAAAAGTTTTACCTACTTTCTGTTGATTCAACTCCCAAGAAATTTGAGACTGTACTTCCATAATTTCATTAACTCTTTGAAATTTTATTTCGGCAGGAACATCATCTTCTAAGACATAAGCACCCGTGTTTTCTTCATGAGAATACTCAAAAGCACCCAAACGATCAAAGCGCATTTCTTCTACCCAATCTTTTAGTTCTTGGAACATCGCTTCAGTCTCACCTGGATATCCTACAATCAAGGTCGTTCGAATCGCCATTTCTGGAACAAACTCCCTAAACTTATGAATTAGTGCAGTCGTCTTCTCATGGGTCGTTCCACGTTTCATCGACTTTAAAAGTTCAGTATTTATATGTTGTAATGGAATATCTAAATAATTACACACTTTAGGTTCGCGTTTCATGACCTCTAAAACATCCATTGGAAATCCTGTTGGAAATGCATAATGCATTCGAATCCATTCTATACCATCCACTTTAACCAATGCTTCAAGCAAATCAGCCAATGCGCGTTTTTTATAAATATCAAGACCATAATAAGTAAGATCTTGAGCAATCAACATCACTTCCTTAATTCCTTTTTCGGCTAATTTAGTTGCTTCAATAACGATATCTTCAATGGGTGTTGACCTATGCTTACCTCTCATTAGAGGAATTGCACAAAAAGAACACGGTCGATCACAACCTTCAGCAATTTTTAAATATGCATAATGCTTTGGAGTCGTTGTTAAACGTTCGCCAATTAATTCATGCTTATAATCTGCCTCTAAGACTTTTAATAAATTCGGTAAATCATGTGTACCAAAATACTGATCTACATTGGGGACTTCCTTTTCTAAATCAGGCTTATATCGCTCACTCAAACAACCAGAAACAAAAACTTTATCTATTTCACCCGCTTCTTTTCTTTTCGCATAATGCAGAATGGTGTCAATACTCTCTTCCTTTGCTTTACCAATAAATCCACAGGTATTAATGACAACGATATTACCTTCATCATTTTCATCTTCATGAACAACATCCTTACCATTAGCTTTCAATTGTCCCATTAGAACTTCTGAGTCGTATATGTTCTTAGAACACCCTAAGGTTACAACGTTTATTTTATTTTTTTTAATGGTTTTTGTACGCATGAGAATCTAATTATTAATTTGCAAATATAGGAAGAAACAAGCTCTTACAACTATTTTAAATTTAGGTAAAAAAAAACCTCATATCGATAGATATGAGGTTTAAGACCTTGAATAAACTTCAAGAATAAAGAAAGGCGGCGACCTACTCTCCCACATAAATGCAGTACCATCGGCGCAATTGGGCTTAACTTC
>JABJPX010000041.1 GCA_018663625.1 Polaribacter sp.
AACTGGTGAACCCTGAAAGTTCAACCTACAAATCATTTATATCATTAGCTTCTTAAAAAATTAAATTAGTTTAAAACTTGATGCTTAATTTTAGCAGATGCGACAGAACCCACAACGGGTTATTTAAAAATAATTTTATGTCGCTAACTAGGTTTGAACTTTCGTCAGTCGAGGTAAGATTTATTCCCAAGAATAATTTTTTATCCTTGGGAATATTTTTTTTGTTTTCTAGTGAGATTTCAATACAAATTTTGCGTAGCCAACTTTCTGAATATTTCGATGGTTTGGTTCGAAAACAAATCAATAGAGTGTACAAAATAAAACCTCAACTATTTGATTATAAATAGATTGAGGTTTTTTTATTTTACATCTAGACAGCTATTAGTCCGTAATGTCCAAAAAGCTAAGTTCCTAATAACCTTTCTATGTCTGATATCTTAGACGGTATCTTCTTATAATTTTCAATTATAAATTGATGTCTTTTTTGGATTGATTCAATTTTCGCTTCTATTTCTTGTTTTTGTAGTTCTCGTTTAGCCAACATCTCTTTCTCTTCATTGATAGCTTTATGCAGCTCCTTAATATCTCCAATGGTAACTGTTCCTTTCAAAGAGATAAAAACATTAGAACTTGAACTCAGTTCTTCTGTTGTTAATTAGAGGATATTTACGTTGTTTGGCTCAGTACTGTTTCTCTTTTAAAAGGGTATAGATTATAATTAAAAAAATACAAAAGATTTTATAATAAAAAGATTTTGGAATTAAATTTAAGAATTAAAGTAATAAGAAATAGCCCAATTTGAGCCCAAAAATAATTCACTTACGCATATCGATATACGAAACTACATTCGGTTAAAAACAATATCTTTGAAAACACTTTAAAAATCATCGCTAAGCAATCAGTGCTTCTTATACCTCTTATTAAATGAAAAAAAGGTTACACTTTATAGATGCCATACGAGCATTTGCAATTTTAATGATGTTGCAAGGTCATTTTATAGGGCTTAGTTTCAAAGAATTTGATGTATTGTCTTCTTTAAAAAGAAGCACAGGAACTTCTGGGTCATTACTTTTTGATGGATGGTACTTTATGAAAGGACTTACAGCTCCCATGTTCTTTTTTGTTACTGGACTGGTTTTTGTGTTTTTACTACTGCAAAACCACCATCCCGAAAAGCGAAACCAAAGAGTAAAAAAAGGAATTATTAGAGGCTTTGAGCTCATTTTTTGGGGCTATTTACTACAACTTAATCTACGTTACTTCACAAGCACTTTTTATAGTGATACTCCCATCATTTATGCATTCCATGTTCTGCAATGTATTGGGGTAAGTATTTTAATCTTAATCGGCTTATACCTTCTTTACAAAAGCATAAAAAACATCCCTTTATTCCTTTACTTCTTGGTGGCTGGAATCTTTTGTTTTGAGATTTATAATACCTTAAATACTGTAGACTCATTTCCTGCTAGCAGTCCGCAACTCCTTCAAAATATTTTCAAAGGACCTCATGCCATTTTCCCATTAATTCCTTGGGCAGGCTTTGTGCTATTTGGCGGAGTTTTTGGGGTTGTAATGCATACTTTAAAAAATAAATTCAAGAGTATTCCACTAAGCATTGCCCTACTTGGTATTGCTATTGGATTGAAATATATTTCTTATAAACATGGTGCCGTTTGGCTCTACAATCGACTGGGAGAAGTGCTCATCGTAACCGTTGTTTTTATGCAACTCGAAAATTGGTTTTCCAAAAGAGGGAAATTATTTTTATCAGTAGGACAAAAAACACTGTTTGTGTACCTGTGGCATACCATCCTACTATATGGTGGAATTGTAGGTTTTGGGTTGACCAATTTCATAAAAAGACAACTGACTGCTCCTGAAGCCATTTTTGGTGCCCTACTTTTTTTAATTGGCTTTGTCTATTTCTCGAAATTAAGCCCCTTTTTTGATGCACTTAAAGCAAGGGTTTTCAAATTTTTAAAACTGCCCGTTTCTTAATACTGCATTTCATTGCGCAATTTTCATAAAACAGAAATGGGAGTTCATTCTTCCAATCTTTTTAATATCTTTGATAATCAACTAAAAAACAATTCTTAAAAAATGGATGCTTTTATTCTCTATTTTAAAATGGGCTTTTACCATGTCTTAGATTTTTCTGCCTACGACCATATCTTATTTCTAATTGTACTAGCCGTTGTTTTTAATTTCAAGCAACAGAGAAAGATGGGTTGGTTGGTCACTCTTTTTACAATAGGACATTCCATCACATTGGGTTTATCTGCCTTTGAGTTTATTTCTGTAAACACAAAACTTATCGAATTTTTAATTCCCGTTACCATTCTAATAACCGGTTGTATTAATGTTTTTAGAGCAAAAAAAGCAGCCGCAGGGAAAGAGAGTATCAATCTAATATTCGCACTCTTTTTTGGCCTCATTCACGGATTGGGTTTTTCTACCTATTTTAAAATGATGGTAAGCAAAGGCGAAGACAAAATAATTCCACTTTTAGAATTTGCACTAGGAATCGAGGTTTCACAAATTATCATTGTTTTTGGGATTTTAGTCCTTGGAACGCTTCTTGATTCTTTCACAAGAGTCTCCAAAAGAGATTGGATTTTAGTCGCATCTTCAATCGTTATTGGTATTTCATTACAAATGATGTTAGAGCGCATGTATTGGTAAAATAATAAAAAGTAACTTATCCAAAAAAAGAACTTGAAACCATCATTTTATATCCAATTTTGTCGATTTATTAACGCCTTTATTCTATAAATCTTTTTACTTTCGTAGTCATGACTGAAAAAAAGCAATTTAAATACGATGTAGCATACCTAAAAATGGCCTTTGAGTGGGGAAAACTTTCCCATTGCAAACGCAAACAAGTAGGAGCGCTCATTGTGAAAGATCGAATGATTATTTCTGACGGTTTTAATGGAACACCTACTGGTTTTGACAATTGCTGTGAAGATGCCGAAGGGCTTACAAAATGGGAAGTGCTGCATGCAGAAGCAAACGCGCTTTTAAAAGTTGCCGCTTCTACACAATCTGCAAAAAATGCTACTTTATACATTACACTTTCACCTTGCACACAGTGCAGCAAGCTCATTCACCAAGCAGGAATCAAAAGAGTCGTATATGCAAACGGCTATAGAGATCGAGCAGGCTTAGATTTTCTAGAAAAAGCAGGTGTAACTACGATGCACTTACCCTATGAATAAGAACAACCTACCCTTCTATTTGTCGTTGGCTGTAATCTTTGGTATCTTGATTGGTTCCTTTTTTAACGGAGACACGAGTAGATTTACATCCTTTTCTTCAAATGCGAAGAATGAATTGAAAATAAAAAAACTACTCAACTACATACAAAGAGACTATGTAGACACCGTAAATACGGACAAACTTTTGGATGGTGCAATAGCGCAAATGCTCAATAAATTAGACCCACACTCTGTCTATATTCCTAAAGAAAATCTACAGGCAATTACAGAGAATATGCAAGGTAATTTTGTGGGAATTGGTGTACAATTTCGAATGATAAAAGATTCCATTACAGTCATACAACCCATTAAAGGAGGTCCCAGTATAAAAGCAGGAATCAAAGCAGGAGATCGAATTTTAATGGCTGATAATGACACATTGTTTGGTAAAGAAATAAGCAGCGCGAACGTCCCAAAATTTTTAAAAGGAAAACCCGCTACAAAAGTTGCACTGCAAGTTTACAGAAAATCGATCGACAGTCTCTTTAACGTCTCAATTACGCGTGGTAAAGTAAATATTAAAAGTGTAGACTTGGCCTACATGATCAACGACAATCTTGGTTATATTAAACTCGATCGTTTTGCTAGAAATACCTATCGCGAATTCAAAACTTCCTTACAAGCTTTAAAAACGAAAGGAATGAGCAATTTAATCCTGGATTTGCGTGGCAATGGTGGAGGATTTATTGACATTGCGAATCGTATTGTTGACGAATTTTTAGAAGATAAAAAACGTATTGTTTTTACAAAAAACAATAAAAATGAAATCACAGAATCTTTTGCAACCGAAAAAGGCATTTTTGAAAACGGAGGTGTTTATGTCTTAATGGATGAAAACTCAGCTTCTGCATCCGAAATCCTAGCAGGCGCTTTGCAAGACAATGACAAAGGAACGATTGTAGGCCGTCGATCTTTTGGAAAAGGCTTGGTTCAACAAGAAATGGACTTGGGAGATGGTTCAGCGGTGAGATTAACAATTGCACGGTATTATACCCCTACTGGAAGGTCCATTCAAAAACCGTACAATAAAAATGGAGACAATGCATATGATTCTGACTTTCAACAACGTGTGAGAAGTGGAGAGCTCTCCAACAAAGACAGCATTCCTGTGTTAGATTCTTTACGTTATACTACTCCAAAAGGAAAAATTGTGTATGGTGGTGGTGGTATTATTCCCGATGTTTTTGTTCCGATTGATACCACTGCTTATATGAACAATTTCTATTTTTTAGCGATAACTAATTTTACCTTTGAATATGTTGATCGCAACCGAAAAGAAATTACTGAAAAATGGACTTTAGATACTTTTATTGCGGATTTTGATTCGGATGCACTCATCTATAATGAATTCTATTCAAAAATTAAAAAATTTAAGCCTTCGATTAAAACACAAGAAATCATTAAGAAATATTTAAAATCTTCGATTGCTAATGAAGTTTTTGGGGATGTTGGTTTTTACCGAATGCAGCATAAAGAAGATAAAATGATTCTGAAAGTTTTGGAGTTGGAAAATCAACAAGAATAACGTTACTTTGTACCAATGATTTCCATCTCAACATCCACAAACAAAAAGGTTTATTTTGCATCAGACCAACATTTAGGAGCTCCCACTTCTGAAGCCAGTTTTTTGCGTGAAAAGAAATTTTTATATTGGTTAGACTCCGTAAAAAAAGATGCCGAAGCTATTTTTTTATTAGGCGATTTATTTGACTTTTGGTTTGAATACAAGACCGTTGTCCCAAAAGGATTTGTTCGTGTTTTAGGAAAGTTGGCCGAAATAAAAGACAGCGGAATCCAAATTTATTTTTTTGTCGGAAATCATGATTTATGGATGACCGATTATTTTGAAAAAGAGCTCAATATTCCTGTGTATCATTCCCCACAAGAATTTAGTATCAATAATAAAAAATTATTAATTGGTCATGGAGATGGTTTAGGTCCTAAAGACAAAGGCTATAAACGTATGAAAAAAGTGTTTACACTTCCTTTATTTCAATGGTTATTTCGCTGGTTGCATCCAGATATAGGCGTAAAATTGGGACAGTATTTATCCGTAAAAAATAAAATGGTTTCTGGGTATAAAGACACCAAATTTTTAGGAGAAGACAAAGAATGGTTAGTCTTATACTGTCAAAAAAAACTGACCCAAAAACATTATGATTATTTTATTTTTGGGCATAGACACTTGCCTTTAAATATTCAATTACAAGAAAATTCAACCTATATTAATTTAGGAGATTGGATTACTTATTTCACCTATGGAGAGTTTCAAGACAGCAAATTATCTCTCAAAGAGTTCAAAAATTAATCAGCAAGATCTGCAATAAAAGTCTTTATCTTTTCTACACCTTCCATGATATTTGGAGTGTATTGCTTTAGAAAATCAAGGCTTACTTCTTGGCTTTTTTGATACATTTTCATCACTTTCTCACCATCAAAATCTACAAATGCGATTCTAAAGAATAATTCCTCTTTTTCAAAACCAAAATCTACTCCAGGCAACATGGCCACTTTGTATTTTTCTAAAACATGGGTTGCCAGATCAATACTTGTATGAATTCCTCGTTTTGAAATTTGACTTTTAAAATTATTGAAGCCAATCACCATATAAAAAGCACCTTGTGATTTTGTACATTCTATAGAAATGTCCGTAAACTCTTTATAAATATATTCGGAGACGCGCTTTAAAATAAAAGATAAATCGCGAACCTGATTTTGCAAATCTTGTTCAAACTCGTAAGCTTTTTGTGCTGCAAACTGAACGGGAGAAGAAACACAGCTAAAAGTTTCGCTAAAGAGTGCTTTATAAACATCTTGGTGTACTTCAAAATCACTTGGCAACCTCATAAACCCTAATCGATAGCCCCCGGCAGAAAACACTTTACTCAAACCTCCAAAAACAATTGTTTTCTCTGGATAGAAAGTTGAAATACTTGCAGAAAATTGCGCTGAAAAATTAATTTGAGAGTATATTTCATCTGAAAAAACAATGAGATTATATTTTCGACACGCAATTGCTAGTGCCTTGTATTCTTCAGCTGAATAGACTGCTCCTGTTGGATTGTTTGGAGAATTTAAAATTAATATATATTGTTTTTTAGGAGCCTTATTTTTAAAAAAAACATCTAAATCCGCTGCCGTGATTTTAAAGTCATTTTTCAAATCAGTAGCTATGAGATGGTATTTTCCACCTTTCGCCGCTATTTGTGGAATATAACTCACCCAACTTCCTTTTGGAATTAAAAACGTTCCTTCGAAAATTAAGATCGACTGATACAATAATTCCTTGCTCCCTGGACCAATAAAAATTGATTCCTTCTGGGTTTTTATATTTTGAAAACTCCCTAAAAAAAAAGCAATTTGTTCCCTTAATGCTTCCAAACCAGCTACCGGCAAATAGTGATTATTGTGCGCATGTTCTTGTAATGCATTTATAATCGAATGATGAATTGGAAAAGGAGATTGCCCAAAACCAAAATGACTAATTTGATCTCCCTTGGTTCTTAATGCTTTTACTTTCTCATTAATCAAAAGTGTAGATGACTGTTTTAGAGAAGCGATGTTTTTATTTATCATAATATTGTGACTTTGATACTTAAACAAAAATAAAAAAAGTGTATTAAATAAGTCTCTTTTATTCTTTTAAGAAAAACTTACTTTTTACTAATAAGTTGTCATCATTAAAAACTTGAAGGATATAAATTCCTGATTTATAAGTTTCTAAATTTACTGCTGTTTTTGTTTGGTTTAAAGAAACCTCCTCAAGAAGCTTTCCATGAATTGAATATATTTTTAACTGTAATGGAGCGTTA
Organism: Polaribacter sp.; assembly: GCA_018663625.1. Taxonomy (GTDB): domain Bacteria; phylum Bacteroidota; class Bacteroidia; order Flavobacteriales; family Flavobacteriaceae; genus Polaribacter. Next base: position 7,070 of record JABJPX010000041.1, read on the forward strand.
ATTCCCCTGAAATGCAATTCACCTTCTACTGGATTTGGATAGATCGAAAAATCAATGAATTCATTTTCCTTTGAATGCAAAGTACTCCCTTGAGTGAGTTCGTATCGTTTGTTAACGGCTAAATCGGTAAATGTTTGGGTATCTGTGGAAGACCAAATAACTTTTAATTGGGAGATAGTTGTGTTGTCTGCCAATCCGAAATGCGCAACGAGTGAACTTTGACTGGCATGACTTCCTTGTCCGTAAACTTCTTGAAGTAGCTTTTCACCATTTACCGTCAATTCTATTTTGGCACCCAGGGCGTCTTTGTTAATCGTGGTACCTTTTAAAGAAACTTGTACCCAATTTTTGGTATCATTACCATTTGGATTTAATTGATTTTGATACAAAGTAGTTTTTGCGTCTGTTCCTTCTGAGCTGTCTTGTACGATCACTAAAATATCCAAATCACCATCTTGATCATAATCACAATACAGCATTCCTCGACCTCTGTTTAGATCATTTATTCCAGCACTTTCAGAAATATCTGTAAAGGTGAAATCTCCATTATTTATAAAAAGTTTATTGGGATCCGATTCGCCAGTTGCAATAAAATCTAATGTGGGTATTCTTCCATTAGCAACAAATAAATCTGGCCATGTATCATTATTAACATCTAGAAAAGCAGTTCCCCAGCTTGTTGTGAGTAATGAAGTGCTGCCTTCCGAATAGGTGTTTTCAACCCCAGCTACTGAGGCGATGTCTGTGAAATTTTGATTTCCATCATTTTGAATGAGTACATTACTTCCAATATTGGTCACGTAATAATCGAAATCTGAATCTTTATCAAAATCTGCAGAGGCAATTCCCATTCCATAAACGGCAATATCCATATTGGTTTCAACAGAAACATCTGTAAAAGAACTACTAGGTAGATTATTTCTTAAAATCGAATTGGGTACTATAAATTCACCAAAATCATTTGCAATATAAAGATCGGCATCATTGTCTTGATCAAAATCAGTAGGCATGACTGCCAATGCACAACCATTATTCGTAAGCCCAAGAGCTGCGCTTATTTCTGAAAACGTTCCGTCTCCATTATTCTTATAAAATTGATTTTCATAACAATCATGATCAAACCCATTAATTTCTTCGTCTTCATCATATAGAAAGGCGCTACTTTCCACATAATTTACGGTATAAATATCTAAAAGACCGTCGTTATTGTAATCTAATATTGAAGCACCCATAGAAAAGGAAGCAATAGATAAACCGTATTCAATTCCTTTTTCTGAGAAAGTACCATCTCCATTATTAATAAAGAGTAGGTTTCTTTCTAGATCGCCAGAATTGTCTTCTCCTCGCCAGGTAGTAATATATAGGTCTCGATAGCCATCGTTGTTTACATCGCCGCTAACGACTCCTACGGTATAGTATTCAGCTGTGATCGCCAACCAACTATCGGTAATCAAACTAAAACTTCCATTTCCAAGATTTTTATACAAATGGTCTTTTCCTTTTCCTGATGTCAAATAGAGATCTTCCCAGCCATCATTATCATAATCAAAAAAAACACCACCTCCACCCATATTGGCAAACTGCTCAAAAATATGATCGATTCCTGAAGAGATACTAACCTCTGAAAAGGTTTGAGAATAAATAGTTGATCCCCACAAAAGAAGTAATAAAAAGGATGTGTTTTTCATTATATGATATAAAAAGGCCCTGAAATAAACAGTTTCAAGGCCTTTTGTATTTAAAAAAGTTACTTTTTTATAATTTGTTAACTGCAGTATATGTTGAAGCAGCACCAGTACCTATTTTAACACATGCAGCAAATTCATCAACTGTATTGTAAACAATCGTGAAAAATCCACCTGCACCTTCTCCACTAGCAACAGAACCTGTAAAATCATAAGCCATATCTCCAGCAACAATAATTAAGTTACATTCTATTGGAGCCGTAAATCCTTGATAAGGAACTATGCTTATTGAATAATCTCCTTCAGCTTCAAAAGAAGGCAAAGTAAAAGATTCTAAGGGTCCAATATTAATAGAATAATCTACTACCGTTGCATTTGGGATTTCATAAGGCGCTTGTGGCGCAGCATCTCTCGTTAATATCATATCGATATCTACTCCTGAATTCCAAGTCATTTGCGCATACATGTCTCCGCCGTTTCCAACATCAGCACCTGCAATGATCGTTTTATTGTTTGAACCTGATACCGAAACATCATACCCTGCTGCAGAAGCATACAAAGTTGCTATTTTTGTAATTGTTACAACTCTTGCCGCTACTCCTGACATATCTACAGGAATGATTGCTGTTTCTGATCGTGCATCTACATCTACAAACATTTCTTGTCCATCTAACGTATAGGTTAACCTTGAAGAATATGGCAAGTCTCCATCTACATTGACAACTAAATCATAGCTTTCTGAGGAAGCTCTCTCAAGTGCAGTATCTAAAGAAAGTACTGTTTTTGAAACTAAGTTTTGAACTGGGTCATCGTCATTTACAGCACAAGAGCTAAAAACAACCAGGGCCAATAAAATTAATTTTATTTTATATATATTTTTCATCTTCTTTTATTTTATAGTTGATTAAGTGTATACGTTACCGTTGCTCCTGTAGTAGTTTTGTTGATCTCTAATACAACAAACTCCATAGACCAGCCTCCTACTAAATCTAAGAAGGTACCTGTATAATTTCTTGTCTCTGTTGGTGCAACAACTTCAATAGCATAATCTATTGAAGAATCAGTAACGGTCCATGGTCGTACTCTAAATAAATAATCTCCATCTGGAACACCGTCTACTAAAGTAACCGTTTCTCCTGGTGAGGTAGAGTACCCTGTATCGTATTGAAAAGCAGGTGGGTTATCTACTAGTCTACAATCTAAATCACTTGAGCCTGACCAGGTGAAGTTAAAAGTAAAATCTCCTGCTGTAGTAACGATTGGTGTTGGAATGTCTTTTACACCCATTACTCTAGAATTCTCTCCGGTCCATGCAAAGTAGTTGTCATTTGAAAAAGAAATATCTGTAATTGCTATAGTGTAAACTTCATCTTCTGTTACACCATCATCAGTTGGTGTAACATCGAAAAAAACAGCACTTTGTCCATCTACAAATGTAATTGAGCTTGGATAGTCTGCTTCTACGGTTCCATCTGATGAGGTAACTGAAATTTCTACGTCAACAGTTCCTGTAATAGCAAATGGCATTTCTAATCGATACGTCATCGTTTCTCCTTCATAAGGAGATGAGGTTGCATTGTCATCAG
>JABJPX010000042.1 GCA_018663625.1 Polaribacter sp.
ACGCCGTATTGCTCAATTTCTTTTCGAATATAATTGACCACTAAAACCTGACGTATCAACGCCATCCAATATGATGGAGATTTATCTCGACCAATTCCAAAAAAGGGTTGTTTGTGGGTTCTGTGAGAAGTTAATAAAGCATTTTCTTTACCTACTAAAGTATTTACAACTTCTTTTGATTTGTATTTCTGCATCGTTTCTTTAATTACAGAAAGAAGTTTTACTACGTTTTCTTTAGCTTCATGTTTTGTTTTTGGATTTTTGGAATTGTCATCCATTGCTGCACCATCTCCGTTAATTTCATCAAATTCTTCTCCAAAATAATGCAATAAATATTTTCTACGATTCATTGAAGTTTCGGCATAGCCAACTACTTCTTGCAATAAGGCATGTCCTATTTCCTGTTCTGCAACAGGCTTACTTGCCATAAATTTCTCTAATTTCTCAATATCTTTGTATGCATAAAAAGCCAAACAATAACCTTCGCCATCATCACGTCCTGCTCTACCTGTTTCTTGATAATAACTTTCTAAACTTTTTGGAATGTCATGATGAATTACATACCGAACGTCTGGCTTATCAATTCCCATTCCAAATGCAATCGTTGCTACAACAACGTCACAATCTTCCATTAAGAACATATCTTGATGTTTTACCCGAGTTTTAGCATCTAACCCTGCATGATAAGGAACCGCTTTAATGCCGTTTACCTGCAATATTTGAGCAACTTCTTCAACCTTTTTTCTACTTAAGCAGTAGATGATTCCAGATTTTCCAATACGTTGTTTTACAAAACGAATAATATCTTTTTCTACTTCTTTGGTTTTTGGGCGAACTTCATAAAAAAGATTGGCTCTATTAAAGGAAGCTTTAAAACGATTTGCATCTGAAATACCTAATGTTTTTAAAATATCTTCTTGAACTTTTTCTGTAGCAGTGGCAGTTAAACCAATAATAGGAACATTATCAATCGCTTTAATAATGTGTTTTAAATTTCTATATTCTGGTCTAAAATCATGTCCCCACTCAGAAATACAATGTGCCTCATCGATAGCGACAAATGATATTTTCTGATCTCTTAAAAAACTAGCATACTCTTCTTTTATTAAAGATTCTGGGGCAACATATAAAAGTTTTGTAATTCCACTTACAATATCTGCTTTTACTTGGTTGACATCTGTTTTATTTAAGGATGAATTTAAAACATGTGCTATTCCATGCTGCTCAGAGATTCCACGAATGGCATCTACTTGATTTTTCATTAAAGCAATTAAGGGTGAAATTACAATTGCAGTTCCTTCAGACATCAATGCGGGAAGTTGATAGCATAACGATTTACCACCTCCAGTTGGCATAATCACAAAGGTATTATCACCATTAATAATACTTGTGATTACTTTTTCTTGTAATCCTTTAAATTTATTAAATCCGAAAAATTTTTTCAGAGGACTGTGTAAATCCATTAGGTCTTGGGGGTATGTATTATTAATGCTTAAATATAAATCTTTTTTAAGAATGCAAATGCTTTTATTTCAGTCCTATAATTATTTGTAGTAATTTTGCTGAAAATAATAATTTAAAGATATAACTTTTTTTATTATGATAAAACCATAAAACTTGAAAAATAACAATTCTATCCTAAATACAGCAAAAGAAACGATTCTTTTAGAAAGCAATGCAATTGCAAATCTTGCAACTTTAATAGACGATAACTTTTCAAAAGCAATCACTTTTATACTTGCGTCCAAAGGGCGTGTCATTGTTACTGGTATTGGTAAAAGCGCCAACATTGCAAATAAAATTGTAGCCACTTTAAATTCTACAGGTACTCCTGCTATTTTTATGCATGCAGCAGATGCAATTCATGGAGATTTAGGAAATGTACAAAAAGACGATGTTGTTATTTGTATTTCTAAAAGTGGAAACACACCCGAAATAAAAGTTTTAGTTCCATTAATTAAAAATTATGGAAATAAGATTGTGGCGATCACAGGCAATATCGATTCCTTTTTAGGTAAAAATGCAGATTTTCCTTTAAATACTTTTGTAGAAAAGGAAGCATGTCCCAACAACCTAGCGCCAACGACCAGCACAACTGCACAACTCGTTATGGGAGATGCTATTGCTGTTTGTTTGTTGAAATTAAACAACTTTAGTAGCAAAGATTTTGCGAAATACCACCCAGGTGGTGCATTGGGAAAACAACTCTACCTTAGAGTTTCAGATTTGATTAAGAACAATCAAGTACCACAAGTTTCAGAAAATGACAGTGTTGCTAAAGTAATTGTAGAAATTTCTGAAAAAAGATTAGGAGTAACTGCT
>JABJPX010000043.1 GCA_018663625.1 Polaribacter sp.
TATTATTGTGTTGAAGGTGATTGTAATGCGTTATATAACTCATATGAAGCTAATGATGGAAATCATATACCAACAACCAATCCTTACACATTTGAAAATAATGTTCTGACTGTTGATTTACATTTTGGCAATGAATTAGTATCTCCTGTTGCTTTTGAATGTGATGGAGGTGAAGCATATTTTGAAACGCCTGAATATAGTTTATTCAGATTAAATTCTGAGTGTAACTAAACCATAGTCATATATTTTTCTTTTAATTCAGCTATCTCTAAACCTAGTAAATAGGTTAAACTTAAATTTAGTATATTTAGAATGCAAACCAATAAATTATGAAAAAACTAATGCTGCTTTCGTTTGTTATTCTTTTTGCTTCATATAGCTGCTCGCCTACCTATTAATGGAATCTGCAGGGCGCATAGAATAAACTATACCTACTTTTAAAACTACAACCTCATCCTACAGATGAGGTTTTTTTATGCAGTAAAAAAGGCGTGCAATCGGTTTAAAAAAAATTCTTCATGCCTCATTAAATTAAAGCAGCTTGGTAATTTTTTTACTCATTGGTTTTGTTATCGAATAAAAAACATCCATCAATGTGCCATTCTCATCGATCAAGTATTTTTGGAAATTCCATTTTACGGAAGAATTCTTCTTTCCGTTTTTCTCCTTCTTCGTTAACCACTGATATAATGGATGTTGCGCATCTCCTTTCACTGCTATTTTTACGCTCATCGGAAAATCTACCCCATAATTCAAACGACAAAAAGTTTGTATTTCTGCTGCGGTACCTGGTTCTTGACCTCTAAATTGGTTGCAAGGCAAACCAATGACAACAAGGTTTTCTTTATAGGTTGTGTATAACTCCTGTAAACCTTCATATTGGTTGGTAAACCCACACTCAGAAGCAACATTGACAAATAATATTTTTTTTCCCTTGTAAAGATTTAAATCAATTATTCCACCATCAATTCCTTCAATTTCAATATCGTATAATGCCGAACTATTGACTTGGGAAAAGGACAAGAAAAAAGTACATAAGAAAAGTAATAAAAGTGTTTTTTTCATAATTTAAATGAGATTTACCAGAATATGATTCTTTGTAAAGGTAAGACATCTTGACAAGAAAAAAACAACTCCATAGATTTCAATCTGATTTGCCCCCAGCATTAGCAATGCAAATTATACAGCAGGCGGCGTGATGCTTTTTTGCAGCCCTTGTACAAAATCGATATACGCTTTTGTTTTTTTCTCTTTAAGGCGAATTGGATCTAAAAGAATCTCTTTTTTAAAGGCTGATTCTTCTTTATTCATTGCCGTTTCGTCAATAGAATCAACAGAAAACAAATACAACTCAAAAAGAATGGGCAAGGTTAAAAGTCCTTTTTCGGTAACAATATACTGACGACTTTTTTTGGTTCCTAATGGATTCAAATACTCAACAAACCCCTCTGCTAAAAGCATCTTTAATCTGTTGGTGAGAATGTTGGTGGCAATATTTCCTTTGGAGGCCTTTAACTCTTTAAAGCGCGTTTTTTTATCTAAAATTAAATCTCTTAAAATGAGCAGGGTCCATTTGTCTCCAACATAACGAATAGATAACGCTATTGGACAATAGGGTGTTTTTTGATTCGACATACTACAAGCTTATTAAACGGGGAAGTTCACTACAAAACTACAAGAGATTATTGAATTTTCTTAAAAAAAAGATTAAAAAATTGTTTTATAAGAAAAATGATCGAATACTAATTTGCTTATAAATCCATCCTAAAAATCAAAATTCCTACAATTAAAAAATCGACACATCGCTTTATAAATATAGGGGCATCTAGACAATAACGTTTAATTCCCTATCTTGTAAAGAATTAACTTTTTAGAAAATGAAAAATTGGCAATCTAAAGTAGACTATTTGTTTGAAATCGTCTTTTCAGACACAAATCAAAAAAAACTTGAAAAAGCAACCTTATGGCTTTCCATCATTGGTTTTATCATTCACCTACTTCTTATTTACGCAAAAAAGTTTCACCTTTTCGAAATTCCATTTGAAGCAGGATTGTTAATCAACCCTATTTCTGCAATCTACACCCCGTTTACCATTATTCTAATTTATGAAATCTATTTATTAGTATTAAATCTTCCACGATCTTTTACCACATCGGTCTCGAAACAATTTGAAATTATTTCATTAATTTTAATTCGTCGCATCTTTGCAGACATTCCAAAAATTGATCTTGCCAATGAATGGCATACCACGTCCGCCAATTTGCAATTAATTTATGATGTCCTAGGAATTTTAATCCTGTTTTACCTAATTCATCTTTTTAATAAAGGCCGTTTAAAATTGCATAAAAAGCCGACAAATGCTAGCATTGAAAAATTTGTAAGCTCAAAAAAAGTAGTCAGTTTAGTGTTGCTTTTCTTATTAATAGGAGTGTCTTTTACCAGTGTTTTTAGCTGGAGTAGTGCGCTTATTTACAATACAAGTAGTGGGGATATCAACGCCATTTTTTACAATGAATTTTTCTCTGTACTTATCTTGGCTGATGTATTTATCTTATTGCTTTCTTTTCAATACACAGAACGCTACAACCAAATTATTAGAAATACCGGATTTATCATTTGCACCATTTTAATTCGCCTGTCTTTTGGTGTACCAGGATTGACCAATGTGGTATTGATCATCTCAAGTGTGTTGTTTGGGCTTTTAATACTCACCATATACAACCTAAGTGAAAACACACCTAAAGAATAAATTGATTGTTTTTTAAAAACGCAATTAGCACTAAAAAAATTCATCTTATTAATAGTAAGTATTTATTTTTAACTTACTGAAACGGCCTTTTTCTTTGTGAGTTGTTTTAAGCTTGTTTAACGGTTCCTCAATATATGCAACCAAAAGTCATGACACTAAACAATAGCTAAGATAAAAATGACAAGATTGAGTAACTCAATCTAGTGACCAGTTAAAAGACTGGAAGTTAAGTGCATAGGTTTTAAAGTATTTTATATTTACCTTTATTGCTGAGTCAATCGAGCTACATATTTCCCAATAACATCAAATTCTAAATTCACAACCGAACCTACCACCATGTTTTTAAACATCGTGTTTTCCATAGTATAGGGTATAATAGCTACGCTAAATTCCGTTGCAGTGGAATTAAAAACCGTTAAACTGACTCCATTTATTGTAATCGATCCCTTTTCAATCGTTACATTTCCATTTTCAGCCGCATATGAAAAAGTAAAAACGGTACTTCCTCCTTGATCTTTTACGCTTGTACAAACTCCTGTTTGATCTACATGCCCTTGCACAAGGTGCCCGTCAAGTCGATCGCCCAATTTCATACCTCTTTCTAAATTCACAAGATCATGCAGTGCAAAACCCCCAATATTGGTTTTATCGATGGTCTCTTTAATTGCGGTCACTTTATACACATCCTCTTCGATAGCAACTACGGTTAAACACACCCCATTATGCGCAACGCTTTGATCAACTTTAAGTGCAGAAGAAATAGTACTTTTAATAAGCAAATGAAGGTTTTCTTGTTCTCTTTCCAACTCAACAACCTCTCCGAGGGTTTCTATAATACCTGTAAACATATCCGTAAATTTTAACTACTTTTGTAGCATTCAAAAATACGAATATTAGACAGTAAAAAATGGATAAAGCAAACAAAATAATTGTTGGGATTTCGATAGGAGATTTAAACGGAATTGGAATTGAAGTTATTTTAAAAACATTTGAAGATAAAAGAATGTTAGACTTCTGTACCCCTGTCCTATTTGGATCTACAAAAGTGGTGTCCTACCATAAAAAAGCTTTAGACAATCCAACTCAAATTCATGGGATTCTAGATATTAATCAAATCAACCACAACAAAGTAAATTTACTGAATATATGGAAAGAAGAGGTTGAAATTGAACTAGGAAAAGCAACAAAAACAGGAGGCGAGTATGCGGCAAAATCTCTAGAAACTGCAGTAAGCCATTTAAAAGAAAAGAAAATTGATGTGTTGCTGACGGCTCCCATCAATAAAGATACCATACAATCAGAAACTTTTGATTTCCCGGGGCATACAGAATTTTTAGAAGGAAAGTTAGACGGAAAAAGTTTAATGATATTAATGACTCGTGAATTAAAGATTGGCCTCATTACTGGGCACATTCCAATTTCGAAAGTTGCAGAGACAGTAACCCCACAATTGATCAAAGAAAAAGTGGCAATCATGCAGCATTCATTACAACAAGACTTTGGAATTAGAAAACCAAAAATTGCCATTTTAGGACTCAATCCACACAATGGAGACAAAGGTGTTATTGGGCAAGAAGAAGATGAAATGATCAAACCAACAATTGATGAACTAAAAGAAAATGGCATATTGGCCTATGGCCCTTACGCAGCCGATGGTTTTTTTGGTGCGAAAACATACACTCAATTTGATGGAATTTTAGCCATGTATCACGACCAAGGCCTTGCGCCTTTTAAAGCATTATCTTTTGGGAATGGCGTCAACTATACTGCAGGTTTATCAGAAATAAGAACCTCGCCAGATCATGGAACAGGGTTTGAAATTGCAGGAAAGAACACCGCAAACAATGAATCCTTTAAAGAAGCACTGTTCACGGCAATTGCCATTTATAGAGCAAGAAAAGAATATCTGGAACTTACTAAAAATCCTTTAAAAAAAAAATAAACCAGTGAGCATAGATTTTTTAATATAAAAGATGATATACATACAATTTTTTATATCTTTGCACGCTCAATTGATAATTGATAATGAAAGACTTGAAAGAATTTAACATACACTTTGTAGGTTTTAAAGAAGGAAGTCATTTATTTAACTATGAGATTGACAATACGTTCTTTGAAGCTTTTAATTATGACGAATTTTTAAGTTCATCTATTAAAATCGAATTAAATTTTATAAAGAAAAGCACACATTTTGAGCTTGAATTTAGTGCTACAGGGCATGTAACCATTCCTTGCGACACCACAAATGAACCGTTTGACTTAGTTGTAAATCCTGCTATTTCTATGGTTGTGAAATTTGGTCCAGAGTTTAATGATGACAATGAAGATATTATAATTATTACCTATGATGCAAATAAAATAGACGTTTCACAATATATCTATGAAATGATCATTTTAGCAATTCCACAAAAGAGAGTACACCCTAAAGTTTTAGATGGTACAATGGAATCGGAAGCATTATCAAAATTAGAAGAACTACAAATAAAAGAAGAAAAAAATGTTTCTAACGAAACAGACCCAAGGTGGGACAAATTAAAGAATATAACAACAGAAAAAAATACATAAAATGGCACATCCTAAAAGAAAAATATCTAAAACAAGAAGAGATAAAAGGAGAACACATTACAAAGCTGCTTCTCAACAAATTGCAACTGACCCAACAACTGGTGAAGCACACTTGTATCACAGAGCTCACTGGCACGAAGGAAAACTATACTATAGAGGTCAAATAGTATTAGAATCTGCAATCGCAGAAGCATAGAAAATATTTTTATTTTTATAAAAAACCCTCAAAACTGAGGGTTTTTTTATGTTTTATCGCAAAAAATACTGTTTTTTGCTGTTTTTGATTAAAAAGTGAAATAAATTTCATTTCTTTGATTTTGAAATTTTCATTCGCTAGAAATAATTATTTATGAAAAAAATTACTGCAGCAATTTCAGCTGTTGGGAAATATGTTCCTGAATATATTCTTACAAATAAAGAATTAGAGACGTTGGTTGACACCAATGACGAATGGATTACCTCAAGAACCGGAATCAAAGAAAGAAGGATTCTGAAAGGCGAAAATAGAGGGACTTCCTTTATGGCCATTAAAGCAGCTGAAGAAGTTCTTCAGAAGTCTAAGATTAACCCTGAAGAAATCGACTTAGTTATTGTAGCAACTGCAACTCCCGACATTATGGTTGCTTCTACAGCAGTTTATGTAGCTACAGAAATTGGCGCAACAAATGCATTTGGATACGACTTACAAGCAGCCTGTTCAAGCTTTCTATATGGAATGTCTACAGCAGCAAGCTACATAGAATCTGGAAGGTATAAAAAAGTACTCCTAATTGGGGCAGATAAAATGTCTTCAATTATAGATTACACAGACAGAGCAACTTGTATTATTTTTGGAGATGGAGCTGGAGCAGCATTGTTTGAACCAGATACGGAAGGATTAGGACTGCAAGATGAATACTTAAGGAGTGATGGCGCAGGAAGAGAATTTTTGAAAATTGCTGCCGGAGGGTCGATATTACCTGCTTCGGAAGACACCCTGAAAAACGGACAACACTTTATACACCAAGAAGGAAAAACGGTATTTAAACACGCCGTTTCTAACATGGCCGATGTTTCCGAAAAAATGCTGACTCGAAATAATTTAACCAAAGAGGACATTCAATGGTTAGTGCCGCATCAAGCGAATAAAAGAATTATTGAAGCAACCGCAAATAGAGTTGGATTAGAATCAGACAAAGTGATGATGAATATTCATCGCTACGGAAATACAACCTCTGCAACACTACCATTATTACTCGCAGATTACGAAAATCAATTAAAAAAAGGAGACAATTTAATATTTGCTGCATTTGGTGGAGGCTTCACTTGGGGGTCTATCTATCTTAAATGGGCATACAATTCATAAAAAACAAATAATTAAATAATAAGAAAAATGGATATTAAAGAAATTCAAAATCTTATAAAATTTGTAGCAAAATCTGGCGCAAGCGAGGTAAAGTTAGAAATGGAAGATATTAAAATTACCATTAAGACAGGTTCTGAAAAAACAGAAACTACAATTGTACAAGCAGCTCCAATGGGCGCTATGCAACAATTGGCAGCTCCAGCAGCTCCAGTAGCTCCAGCAGCACAGCCTATTGCACCAGCAGCAGCAAGCAATGAAGAAGACAAATATATAACTGTTAAGTCTCCAATTATTGGTACCTTTTACAGAAAACCTTCTCCAGACAAAGCCAACTTTGTAGAAGTAGGAACCGAAATTAGCGAAGGAGACACGGTTTGTGTAATTGAAGCAATGAAATTATTCAATGAAATCGAATCTGAAATTTCCGGTAAGATTGTAAAAGTTTTAGTGGATGATTCCTCTCCGGTCGAATTTGATCAACCTTTATTTTTGGTAGACCCATCATAACAATTAAACATACGATTTTAAATGGGCAAGCGCAAACTTCCAAAGTTTGACTCTCAACCTTTAAACTTTAAACGCTAAAAATATGTTTAAAAAAATATTAATTGCCAATAGAGGTGAAATAGCACTTCGTGTTATTAGAACCTGTAAAGAAATGGGTATTAAAACGGTTGCAGTATATTCTACTGCAGACGCAGAAAGCTTGCACGTACGTTTTGCAGATGAAGCAGTTTGTATTGGCCCGGCACCCAGTTCTGAATCTTATTTAAAAATGTCGAATATTATTGCTGCTGCAGAAATTACAAATGCAGATGCAATTCATCCAGGGTACGGATTCTTGTCTGAAAATGCTAAATTTTCAAACTTATGTGAAGAGCATCACATTAAATTTATCGGCGCAACGGGTGCAATGATCGACCAAATGGGAGACAAAGCAAACGCTAAATCTACCATGAAAGCTGCTGGAGTTCCTTGTGTTCCCGGAAGTGAAGGTACAATTGCAGACTTTGCCGAGTGCAAAAAACTAGCCACAGAAACAGGATACCCTGTCATGCTTAAAGCATCTGCTGGTGGAGGTGGAAAAGGAATGCGTGCTGTATGGAAATCAGAAGACTTAAAAGAAGCATGGGATGCTGCAAGGCAAGAATCTAAAGCCGCTTTTGGGAACGATGATATGTACATGGAAAAACTCATTGAAGAGCCAAGACATATTGAGATTCAAATTATTGGAGATTCATATGGAAAAGCATGTCACTTATCAGAAAGAGATTGTTCGGTACAACGTCGTCATCAAAAATTAACGGAGGAAACTCCTTCTCCATACATGACTGATGCATTGAGAGAGAAAATGGGAGATGCTGCCGTAAAAGCAGCAGAATTTATTAAATATGAAGGTGCAGGAACTGTAGAATTTTTGGTCGATAAACACCGAAATTTTTATTTCATGGAAATGAATACCCGAATCCAAGTAGAACACCCTATTACCGAAGAGGTTGTAAATTATGATCTCATTCGCGAACAAATCTTAGTTGCAGCGGGAACTCCAATCTCTGGAAAAAATCATTATCCAAAGATGCATTCTATAGAATGTAGAATTAATGCAGAAGACCCTTACAACAACTTTAGACCTTCACCTGGTAAAATTACAACACTACATGCCCCAGGAGGTCATGGAGTGCGCATAGACACACATGTCTACGCAGGTTACATGATTCCGTCTAATTATGACTCGATGATTGCAAAATTAATTACCACGGCTCAAACACGAGAAGAGGCAATTAGTAAGATGAAAAGAGCCTTAGATGAATTTGTTATTGAAGGTGTAAAAACTACCATTCCATTCCACAGACAATTAATGGACGATCCAGCCTATGTTGCCGGAGACTACACAACTAAGTTTATGGAAGATTTCGAAATGAAATAAAAAAACACAATTTTAATAAAATCAGTAATTAAAAATAGAGAATACAGTTTGTATTCTCTATTTTTTTTATATTTATACCTTATCTATTTAAAATGAAAATTGACGGTATTGACAAAATTATCATTCGAAGATTAGTAACAGATGCAAGAACCCCCATCCTAAGCATTGCTAGAGAGGTGGGCATTTCTGGAGCTGCAATTCACCAAAGATTACGGAAATTAGAAAAAACAAAACTGATTGATGGCTATAAAATGACCATCAACCCAAAATCTTTAGGCTATACCACTACAGCATTTGTAGGGGTTTTTTTAGACTCTTCAAGTCAATATTCTTCCGCAATAAAAAGATTGAAAGAGATTCCAGAAGTTGTAGAGAGTCACTACACAACAGGAAACTATGCAATCTTCATTAAAATTTTATGTAAGAACAATGAGGATTTAATGGAGTTGTTAAACAAAGACATTCAGAATATTAAAGGAGTGTTACGAACGGAGACTTTTATTTCTTTAGATCAACAAATCGACCGTCAAATAAGTATTTAAAACGATACAGACACCCAGCTTACAATACATCAAAGATTTGGCCGATGGAGATCAATCGTTTGTCTTAGAAATTACAACCCTTCTTAAGAAAGAATTTCCAAAAGACCTGAAGCTATTTTATCAAAGAGTAGAGGAAAATGACCTTTTTGGAATTGCGAGTAGTGTTCATAAAATCAAATATAAATTTGGGCTACTAGGTTTGGAAGATGACTTACTAATTGCTTCTAAATTTGAGAATGAAATTAAAACAGGAAACAAAGCCCTTTTAATTCAGTTTGAGAGTATCTTATTAAAGATTGACCGTTATCTAAAAAAGGATGTCGTTTGTTAGTTACTAAAATGATGTAAACAGATTCCACGAACAAGAGCCAAGTAGTATAAAAAAAACAGCTGATCTCAAGATATTTCTTATTCCATTAAAAGCAGAACTTGTTGTTGTATTCTCATCATAATATAGACCGTACTTATGAATACGCAAAACTAAAGGTTCGTATATTTTTAAATTATTTTATATTTTAGAAATAAATTATTAACTTACAAAATTATTAACTTACAAAATTATTACACATAAAATTTTGCATAAAACGACCCCAAACTTATTTTATTTTGTACTGCTGATATGCACACAAATGGCTTCTCAAACCAATTTCAAAATTGAAAACAAATTTCTACTTTTTGAGGACGCAATTACAAAAGAACCTGTACTCATGTACAATGACAGTACTTTGGCTACTGGTTTTAATTTTACAAAGTCTAACATTAGAACCTCGTTTCCAAAAAATTTGGAGAGAAATTACTTTAATTCCTATCAATTTAATATCAAAGAGAAGACCTACCTTGTTGATGCTGGTTGCGGACCCGTAGTCCACTATCAAAACACAAAATTTACCCGCATCGACAAATCCTTTCTACACAAAAATCAATACAATGCAATTCCGTTTCAAAAAAACGACAAAATCTATCTTTGGGGTGGATACGGATTGTTTAGCTATAAAAACATTCTCACTAAATTCAATTTCAAAACACAGGAATGGGGAGATATAACACAAAACTTTGAAAACGAAATTCCTCCAGCACAATCTTCAAAAACATACGTAAAAACAAAAGACAAAATATATCTTTTTGGTGGTAAAACTCAAGACTATAAAAATGTTGTTAAATGTAAATACCTTTCAGAAATCGTTTGGGAGTTCAACATAAAAACAAATACTTGGAAGGAAACTGGAAAACATAATCTTGAAAAATTCATCAATATTAAAGATGGTGATAAGACATTTACTTTTCAACGTAAAAACAAAACCATCATCTTAAAGGAAGACCTGCTCGAAATTGACATCGATAAGGATCGCATTCAATTGTTTCATCAAAGAAATTATAAAAGTCTTGTTGCAATGGTATACCACAAAACAACAGATCAAATCAGTTATGTCTACAAAAAATCTAACGGAAAACTCATTGGAGTCACAGAAGATTTCGAGTCTTTTAAAGGAGACCTCATTGGTGAAGATTCTTTTTACGCTCCCAGAAAAATAAAATACGAATTATGGGGAGGCTTATTATTGGGCATTCTTTTGCTTGTATGGATTCTTTACAAAAGGAAAAGAAATCAACACACACTTTTTGAAAACAAAATCGTGTATAATAAAACAACAGATGCATTCTCATTCAACAGAAAAGTATTAAAAAATCTTAGTGAGCACAAAAAAAGAATACTAAAAATTCTTATGCAAAATCAAAAAGAATTTCTACCCCTCAATGCATTGAATATAGCCATCACAGAAGACCCCAAAAAAGAAAGCTATGACGCTATTAAAAAACGAAGAGAGGTACTCCTAAAAGAATTGAGGCAAGAGTTCTCTTTGTTATTGGCTATTGATAGAGATACTATTTTTGAGACACAAAAGAACAGTACAGACCGACGTATTAAAGAAATAAGATTGAAAATCGAAATCGAAATTAGATAGGAAAAAAAGATCGAAATATTTACACTAAAAAAAGCGGTGCCGTTTTAGAAACGGTGCTTTTTTTTTGAAATAAAAATCCTGAACAAAGCACAAAAAAAACCGTAACAATTTAATGTTACGGTCTTTAGTACTGAAGGCGGGACTTGAACCCGCACGGCCATTACTGACCACTGGATTTTAAGTCCAGCGTGTCTACCAATTCCACCACTTCAGCATTGGTAATTTAAAATAGAGCGAAAGACGGGATTTGAACCCGCGACCCCCACCTTGGCAAGGTGATGCTCTACCCCTGAGCTACTTTCGCAGTCATTATTTTTTAGAACTTAAGCACTATTTTACTAAAATTTGCTCCTCCTTTAGGACTCGAACCTAAGACCCTCTGATTAACAGTCAGATGCTCTAACCAACTGAGCTAAGGAGGAGTTTGCCTCACATTTGTGATAAGCGAGTGCAAATATATATCTTTTTAGAGTATCACCAAATGTTTTGATTAAAAATATTTATTTATTTTAATCTTTTATCACAGAAAAAAAATTATCGTTTATTACAAATATTGTATTTTTGTGATACGAATCTGCTTACACAAAAAGCACAAACTATTATATGGACAAATTTTCGTTCTTAAACGCAGCGCATACTGGCTTTATCGCCGACTTATACGATCAATATCTACAAAATCCAGACGCGGTTGAGCCGAGTTGGAGAAGTTTTTTTCAAGGCTATGATTTGGCCAACGAAAACTACTCCCTGAAAGACAGCGAGGAGGAAACGGTTTCTAGTGAGATCCCTGAAGAAGTAAAAAAAGAATTCTTAGTCGTAGACTTAATCAACGGATATCGATCTCGTGGGCACCTGTTCACAAAAACAAATCCAGTAAGAGAAAGAAGACAATACCAACCTACTCTGGAGATAGAAAACTTTGGTTTATCGGACAATGATTTAGATACTGAATTTTCTGCAGGATCAATTTTAGGTTTAGGAAAAACCAAACTAGCAACCATTATCATACATTTAAAAAGTATTTACTGCGACTCTATAGGAGTAGAATATACGTATATGCGGAATCCAGAAAAATTAAAGTGGTGGCAAAATCGTTTGAATAAAAACGACAACCATCCTGATTATTCTGTGGATGCAAAAAAATACATCCTTTCAAAATTAAATCACGCCGTAACTTTCGAAAACTTTTTACAAACAAAATATGTGGGTCAAAAACGTTTTTCGCTAGAAGGTGGAGAAACTTTAATACCAGGTATTAGCGTAGCATTAAGAGATGCATCTGAAAAATTTGGTGTGGAAGAATGTGTTTTAGGAATGGCACACAGAGGGCGTTTAAACACCTTAGTAAATATCTTTAAAAAACCCGTTCGTGAATTGTTTAGCGAATTTGAAGGAAAAGATTTTGAAGATCAAAACATTGATGGTGATGTAAAATATCACTTAGGATTAACTCTTAGTAAAACTTATAGAGACGGAAAGCAAATCAAGATGAACTTGGTTCCAAATCCATCGCATTTAGAAACTGTAGCTGCAGTTGCTGAAGGGATTACCAGAGCAAAAATAGATCGAAAATACAACGGAGATTCGAGTAAAATACTTCCAATTATCATTCATGGAGATGCTGCAATCGCTGGGCAAGGAATTGCCTATGAGATTACGCAAATGTCCAAATTAAACGGGTATAAAACCGGTGGAACCATTCACATTGTAGTCAATAACCAAGTTGGTTTTACTACCAACTACTTAGATGCTCGTTCAAGCACCTATTGTACAGATGTTGCCAAAGTAACGCTCTCTCCAGTATTGCATGTAAATGCAGATGATACAGAAGCGGTTTGCCATGCAATGGAAATGGCTTTAGAATTTCGAATGAAGTTTAAAACCGATGTTTTTATTGATCTTTTAGGATATAGAAAATATGGTCACAACGAAGGAGATGAACCTCGTTTTACACAACCAAAACTATACAAAGCGATTGCAAAGCACCAAAATACAAGAGATCTTTATGCTGCACAATTGCTTCAAGAAGGTACCATTAGCAATACTTATTTAGATGAAATCACATCTGAATTTAAAAATATGCTAGCTGCAGAATTCGATAAATCGAAAGAAGACAGCACCTCGAAAGTAAAAGAGTTTATGCAATCTACCTGGAAAGGATATGCGCGTAAGCAATTAAAATCAATGCTAGAAATTGTCGATACAACTTACGGAGTCGCGAAATTAAAGCACATTGCAAAAGTAGTTTCTACGGTTCCTGAAAAAGTGCAATTTGTTCGAAAAGCAGAACGTATTTTACAGGGAAGAGCAAAAATGACTTTTGAAACCAATACATTAGACTGGGGAATGGCAGAAAATCTTGCCTACGGAAGTTTAATGGAAGAAGGTTTTAATGTTCGTATTTCTGGACAAGATGTAGAAAGAGGAACGTTCTCTCACCGACATGCAATTTTACGTGATGAAATTACCGAAGAAAGAATCAACTTATTAAACACAAATCCAAAGAATAAAGGACAAATGACGATTTACAACTCGTTGTTATCTGAATACGGTGTTTTAGGATTTGACTATGGGTATGCAATGGCAAACCCAGATACACTCACAATTTGGGAAGCACAATTTGGAGATTTCTCCAACGGTGCTCAAATTATGTTTGACCAGTATATTTCTGCTGCTGAAGACAAATGGAAATTACAAAACGGAATTGTTGTTTTACTTCCTCACGGATATGAAGGACAGGGTTCTGAGCATTCTTCTGCAAGAATAGAGCGGTATTTACAATTATGTGCAATTGACAATATGACGGTTGCAAACTGTACATCGCCAGCGAACTTTTATCATTTGCTAAGAAGACAAATGAAACGCGATTATAGAAAACCATTAATTGTTTTCACACCTAAGAGTTTATTGCGTCATCCAAAAGCAGTGAATACTATCGAAGAATTGGCTACTGGTGAATTCCAAGAAGTTATTGATGATACCATCAACCCAGAGAAAGTTACAAAAGTGGTTTTCTGTATGGGGAAATTCTACTACGATTTATTGGCAGAGCGTGAAATTTTAGAGCGAGAAGATATTGCTTTGGTAAGAATAGAACAACTCTTTCCGCTCCATTTAGAAAAATTACAGAAAGCCATCGATCGATATCCAAACGCGAAAGACTATGTTTGGGCACAAGAGGAACCTAGAAATATGGGTGCATGGAGTTTTATGTTAGAACGTTTTGATCTTGTAAGATTAAATGTTTGTTCTCGTAAATACTATGCAGTACCAGCAGCGGGTTCTAGTACACGATTTAAAAAACGTCATAAAGCTGTTATTGATAGTGTATTTGGTAATGAGTAAATGCGTTAAGGATTGAAACAGCATCCTTTTTAATTTTGACAGACAAGGAAAAAATTAAAAAGATATCGTGGAAAGCCTGTGAAAACGCCCAAAATATAAAAAGTAAAATAATTAAATGCTGAAACATATTCAGCGCAAGTAAAATAAGAAACCATGAGTGTTTTAGAAATGAAAGTTCCTTCTCCGGGAGAATCAATTACAGAAGTAGAAATTGCAGCTTGGTTAGTTGAGGATGGAGATTATGTTGAAAAAGATCAACCGATTGCAGAAGTAGATTCTGACAAAGCTACCTTGGAATTACCGGCAGAAGAAAGTGGTATTATCACTTTAAAAGCGGAAGAAGGGGATGCTGTAAATGTTGGCGAAGTCGTTTGTTTGATTGATACAAGTGCTGCAAAACCAGCTGGTGATGCTCCTCAAGCAGCAGCACCGAAGCCCGTAGAAAAAGTGGCGGTGAAAGAGGCCCCAAAAGCATCTACTTATGCTACTGGAACGGCTTCACCGGCAGCGAAGAAAGTATTGGCTGAAAAAGGAATAACAGCTTCGACCGTAAAAGGAACCGGTAAAGATGGACGCATAACCAAAGAGGATGCTGTAAAAGCAGTGCCTTCTATGGGAACGCAACCCGCAAACGGTTCTCGTGCTACGGAACGTAAGAAAATGTCGATGCTGCGTAGAAAAGTTGCCGAGCGTTTGGTAGCTGTAAAAAGTGAAACGGCAATGTTAACGACCTTTAACGAGGTAAACATGCAACCTATTTTTAATTTACGAACGGAATACAAAGAGGCTTTTAAAGCAAAACATGGTGTTGGATTAGGCTTTATGTCTTTCTTTACATTGGCGGTTGTAAGAGCATTGGAAATGTATCCTGATGTGAATTCTATGATTGATGGAGACTTTCAAATAAAACATGATTTTCAAGATATTTCAATTGCTGTTTCTGGACCAAAAGGATTGATGGTTCCAGTGATTAGAAATGCAGAAGGCCTCTCTTTTAGAGGAGTAGAAAGCGAAGTAAAACGCCTAGCAATAAGAGCGAGAGAAGGACAAATAACGATTGATGAAATGACAGGTGGAACTTTTACAATTACCAATGGTGGTGTTTTTGGTTCTATGTTGTCTACTCCAATTGTAAACCCTCCTCAAAGTGGAATTTTAGGAATGCACAATATTGTAAACAGACCCATGGCTGTAAATGGTGAAGTAGTCATTCAACCGATTATGTATGTTGCGTTGTCGTATGACCACAGAATTGTAGATGGTAGAGAATCTGTTGGATTTTTAGTGGCTGTAAAAGAAGCTTTAGAAAACCCGGTAGAATTGTTAATGAACAACGATCCTACAAAAGCATTGGAAATGTAGGCAACCATGTTGCCCGATAAATATTAAAAAATCCTGAGCTTTACGCTTGGGATTTTTATTTTTTGAATGTGTTTGAAAATTTAAATCCTACGAGAGTCCACAAATCTACACTTCAATTAAACTATCTTTACCCCACTAAATACAATCATGGCTTTTACGTTACTTTCTTCTCCTTTACAGGGGTTTACTGATTTTAGATTTCGCAATGCTTTTCACCATTATTTTGGGGGTATTGACACTTTTTATGCGCCTTATATTCGCTTGAACGGAAAACTAAAAATAAAACAATCTTATCAAAATGATTTGTTAGTGGAAAACAATTCGACATTGGAAGTCATTCCGCAGGTGATTACCAATGATCCTGATGAGTTTTTATATGTAGCGAAATATGTACAAAGTTTAGGCTATAAAGAATTGAATTGGAATTTGGGATGCCCCTACCCAATGGTCACTAAATCTGGAATGGGTTCTGGCCTAATTTGCAATCCAGCAAGAATAGACGAAGTTTTACACAAAGCACACAATGAAACGGATATTTTGGTATCTATGAAAATGCGAATGGGGTATGAAAATTCCCAAGAAATTTTAGCCGCTTTTCCGACTTTAGACAAGTATCCAATCAAAAATATTGCCATTCACGCTCGTATTGGAAAGCAACTGTACAAAGGCCCTGTGGACTTGGATGCTTTTGAGAAATGCATCAGTAGCACAAAACACAAACTCTATTACAACGGAGATATTACGAGTGTTGCGGCTTTTAAAAAAATACAAGAACGTTTTCCAAATATTGATCATTTTATGATTGGTAGAGGCTTGATTGCAGATCCTTTTTTGCCACAGATGATCAAAGAAAACACCACAGAATACCCAAAGGATCGTTGGAAAATTTTCTCAGAATTTCACGATACCATTTACAATCAATATGACGAATACCTTTCTGGACCAACACCTATAAAAATGAAAATGTTGGGTTTTTGGGAATTCTTCTCTCAGTCGTTTCCCAATCCTCAAAAAACCTTTAAGGCAATTAAAAAAGCGGGGAATCCAAAAAAATACCAACAGGCTGTAGCTGGAATTTTAAAGCAGATTTAAATAAAAGATAGGTGAAAAATTCTAACAAAAAATAATACAATTTTCAGTAAATAATAATTAATTATTTATTTACCTTGCTTAAAAAAGTGCAAATGTCCAAAAATCCTGAGTTAGAACTTGCCCTACAATTTATAGATAAAACAGACCGAAACTTGTTTATCACTGGGAAAGCAGGTACAGGAAAAACTACTTTTCTACATCAAATTAAAAAAGAATCTCTAAAAAGAATGGTTATTGTGGCTCCCACCGGTGTTGCAGCAATTAATGCAAAAGGAGTGACAATTCATTCCTTTTTTCAAATGCCTTTTGGTCCCATTCTTCCCAATCAGATTGCGAACACATCTAACCAACTGCGGAAGTTTTCGAAAACAAAAATCGATATTATTAAATCCTTAGACCTGCTCATCATTGATGAAATTAGTATGGTGCGCGCAGATTTGTTGGACGGTATAGACCAAGTAATGCGGCGCTATAAGAACAGAAACAAAGTCTTTGGAGGCGCACAAGTATTAATGATTGGTGACTTGCAGCAGTTGGCACCAGTAGTAAGACCTAACGAATGGGGTTTGCTACAATCACATTACGAAACGGTTTACTTTTTTAGCTCAAAAGCCTATCAAGAAGCCAATGTAGTTTCTATTGAATTAAAACATATTTACCGTCAAAAAAACGAAGATTTTATTACTATTTTAAATGAAATTAGAAATGATGATTTGTCTGAAAAGTCTGCAAAAATTTTAAACAAACGATACAATCCCAACTTCTCTCCAAGCAAACAAGAAGGCTATATTACACTTACGACTCATAATAACAGAGCAAATTTAATCAACAACTCTGAACTGAATAAAGTAAAAAGTAAAAGCACTTTTTTTCAAGCTGAAATTTCTGGAAAATTCAATGAAAATGCGTTTCCAAATGCTGAAAAATTAGAATTGAAAGTGGGTGCTCAAGTGATGTTCATCAAAAATGATTCTTCACCAGAAAAAAGATACTACAATGGAAAGATAGGAATTATTACAGCAATTTCTAGGGAAACGGTAAATGTACAATGTGCCAATGAGGTAGACGAAATTGTAACCGAAAAGGAAATGTGGGACAACATCAACTATTCGATTAATGATGAAACTAAGGAATTAAAAGAGGATATTGTCGGATCCTTTAAACAAATGCCGTTACGATTGGCATGGGCAATTACGATCCATAAAAGTCAGGGATTGACCTTTGAAAGAGCCATTATAGATGCGGAAGCTTCTTTTGCTCATGGACAAACCTATGTCGCTTTAAGTAGATGTACTTCCCTGGAAGGATTGGTTTTGAAAACACCCATTACAAGCAGCGCAATTATTAATGACAATACAGTGAGTATCTTTAATCAAGGTGTGGAAGAAAACCACCCTGATGAAACAATTTTGACGGAGTCTGAAAAAGAATTTCAACTCAATTTAATCGCGGAATTGTTAGATTACCAAACCTTTTTGTATCCAATTACACGTTTGATTGATATTTTCTATAAGAATCAAACCAGTATTAATGGTGCAGTAATTGAACATTTACATACGATAAAAGATGACGGAATAGTCGCTTTGATGAAGGTTGCTGCTGGGTTTAGAAATCAACTATTAGTGCTTTCTGAGGAGGGTATTCTCCCAGAAAACAGCAGTGCAGTGCAGGAACGATTTACAAAAGCGATGGCTTATTTTCTAATGCAAACTCAAAATAACATTCAGAAACCTTTAGACGCCATTTCGTTCTCTACAGACAACAAAGCGGTTAAAAAAGATTTTGTGAAACAGTTTGACTCCTTGCAAGAGAAATTAGAAGAAAAGTTATTTGCGCTTCAAAAAATGACCAAAGGGTTTAAAGTACATGACTATCTTAAGGTAAGAGCAAAAGCGGTCTTGCAAAAGAGTGTACCGACTAAAAAGAAGAAAGTCATTTCGAAACGCGATCCTATTTTAGCCATTAAATTGCGTGAACTAAGAGATGAAATTTTTAATGATAAAAAAATTCCTCATTATCAAATTTTCACACAAGAAACCTTGTATGCCCTGTGCGATAATTTACCAAGAACAGCTGCTGCTTTGTTAAAAATAGTAGGTATGGGTAAAACGCGCGTTACGAAGTATGGTGAAAGAATTTTAGACGTTATTGAAGCGTATTGTAAAGAAAACGGGATTAATCAGTTCAACGAACAAAAGAAAGAAGACAAGAAGTCTACCAAACAGATTTCTTTTGAGTTGTTCAAATCGGGGCTCTCAATAAAAGACATTGCAAAGGAACGCAGTCTAACTGCTGGAACGGTAGAAAACCATTTAGCAAATTACATTGTTTCTGGCGAGATTGATGTTTTGGAATTGATGGAATTAAAGCGGTACAAGAAAATTCGAAATGAAATTGAGGGAGCTGGTAAAGTAAAAAGCCTAACGGCTCTTAAAGAAAAAGTAGATCCTGGATTTACCTACATGGAACTGAAAATGGTTTTAATGTCTATGGAGGAATAAGGCTCTTATTTTGCTTGGACATTGGTTGTTCTTTTTATAAAAAATCAAACTCATAATTATTTCCTAACTTTAGTGCGTCAACTAAAAAATTAACAAAATGAAGTTAGGTGCATTTTCAATCAGTTTATCAGTAAAAGATCTTCAAAAATCAAAAACTTTTTATGAAAAATTGGGATTCGATGTTTTCGCTGGAGAACTAGCAAAAAATTATCTCATTTTAAAGAATGACACTACATTAATCGGGTTGTTTCAAGGAATGTTTGAAAACAATATTTTGACTTTTAATCCTGGTTGGGATGAGAATGCAAAGAAATTAGATACTTTTGATGATGTAAGAATCATTCAACAGGCCTTAAAAAAGGAAGGCATTCAAATAGAATCAGAGGTTGATGAAACGACATCTGGCCCGGGAAACGTAATTATTTTAGACCCCGATGGTAATACGATCTTTCTTGATCAACATGTATAATTTATAAAGCAAAAAACCCGAGCAAATGCTCGGGTTTTTCTATTTTAAAAGAACTGAATCTTTTTTTATTTTACTTCTTTTGTACTTAAATGAAACTCTTCATAGGTTTGTAATAAACTCATTAAAGCAGCAATTAAATCCTTGGTTTCTAATAAAACACTAAAATACAAGGTGGTATTCTTAGGACTGGTTTCATCAGTTCTGATTCGGGCTACTTGGTTTTCAATAGAAGTAGATACATCATTTAATAAAGCTTTCTTTTGAGTTAAAACAGCATCTAAATCGTCAAAAGCTCTATTAGCAAACACATCGCTTACTTTATTTAATAGTACCGTTAACTCATTGTCTATTTCTTTTAAATCTTTTAACTGTGGCTTTTTTAAATTTTTGTGATTGTTATTTACGTGCTTGTAACTCGCTCGAGAAATATAACTAATCGATTGTGCTACGTCTTGTAAATACCCTAAGACCATGATGTAAAATCTACTCGCCTGAACAGAAGTTTCATCTAATGATTTAATGAAATAGAAGACACCGTCTTTTAAGTCATCAATTTCGTCATTTAACTTCCCAACGTGCTTGTCGGTTTTACGCAGTTTGTTTAAGTCGTGGTTGGCTAAATCGTTCACCACATTCGTGTATAGTTTATTAACACGAGTAGCTACTTCAGAAATATGATCTGCACTTTCTTCAATTACTCCATTAATGGTAATCAACTCCGATCTTTCAATATATACTTGCTTTTTTACTTCCTTCTTTTTTCTTCTGTGAATTAAGGTATTTCTTCCGATTAATAGCGCTACTACTGCTAATAAAACAGGAATCATCAACATGTCAAAACTAATTAAATAAGCAACGATTGCTGCTGCTAAAAATGCGGTAATTGCAGTTAAAAACCAACCCCCAATTACATTGATTACACCTGCAACTCTATATACTGCGCTTTCTCTACCCCAAGCTCTATCGGCTAAAGAAGTACCCATAGCCACCATGAAGGTTACATAAGTGGTAGATAATGGCAATTTCATTGAAGTTGCAATTGAAATTAGAATACCTGCTACAATTAAATTAACAGCAGCTCTAACTAAATCGAATGCTGGCAATTCATAGGTTTTATCTTTTGGCAATTCGATGACAGGTTTCTGAAACTTAGCATCTACAAATGCCAATGTTTTTTGAGGAACGATATAGCTAATTCCTTTGTTGATTGTCATCGCAAACCTTACCACCACTCTTGATAATGGGTTGGGTTGAAATTTTTCATGCCCTTCACCCTGTCTAGACAAATCAATACCGGTTTTAATTACATTCTGTGCCTTACTAGAGGTCCACAAAGTAACGACCATAATTCCTCCAGCGATTAGCAATAACCAAATGTTAGAAGGCACTTTCTTTGCCAATACTCCCATAGAAAAAGCATCTGCTGCAACACCAGAAACTTCCCACGCTTGGTAAGAATTCCAGGCAGCAATCGGAACTCCTACGAAGTTCACCAAGTCATTACCAGAGAATGCCATTGCTAAAGAGAATGTTCCAACACCAATAATTAGCTTTAAAATATTTATTTTAAAAATTTGTATTAAAACTTGAGATATTAAAGACCATATTACAAAACTTCCTGCAATAATTGAAAGGGTATTCCCTTCTATTAAAAACTTAACATCTTTGTAAAATGGCGTTCCTTTCATTCCTTTTATGATAATGAAATAAGTAATTGCAGTAATGGCAAAACCACCAAACAATGCGTTGATGTACGTGGCTCTTTTTTCAAAATTAAAAGAATAGATTAATCGAGAAACAAACTGAACGATTGCACCCACTGAAAAAGCAACAACAACGGAGAGAAGAATCCCTGAGATAATTTTGATGGCGGTTTCATGATTGATATACTCCCAAATTGCATTGATAGATTGGCTATCATTTGCAGATATTTTTAATAATGAAATTGCAACCGCAGCACCAAGTAATTCAAATACAATTGAAACTGTTGTTGATGTTGGCATTCCTAAGGAATTAAAGATATCTAATAGTAAAATATCAGTAATCATTACGGCCATAAAAATGAACATAATATCTTGAAACATAAACATGTTTGGATTAAAAATTCCTTTACGTGCTACTTCCATCATACCACTTGAAGTAATGGCTCCGAAGAACACCCCCAAACTGGCAATGATCATGATGTTTCTAACAGATATTGCTTTTGAACCAATCGCTGAATTTAAAAAATTAACAGCATCATTACTTACTCCGACAACTAAGTCGACAACCGCTAAAATAGCTAAAGCGACTAACATTAAGATATATGGATCTCCCATTTTTATTTATTTTAATTGTTTAATTTCTATTTGGTAAAATTACAGACTTAAAAAGTCTCCTATGTTAGGTTTGTGTTATGTTTTTCGTGCTTAAAAGTGAATGTCTACTTGCACTCTATACAACAACTGGTTTGTTTTAAATCCGATATCTGTATAGCTTAGATCTGTTTGGACCTTTAATTTATGCCCAGCAATATATTTAGACAAACCTAAGGTGTATTGATTCTCTGAACCTTTTCCAGTAATCGATTTGTTTAAAGCAATGTTTGTATAACGTGTAGAAAGCTCTACTGTTTTTGATAGTAAATAACCCGATTGTACATTTAATCCATTTCCTACCTGAACTTCTGCACCTGTTAAACTCCCATCAGAATTTTTTGCATACGGATCTGCTGCATCTCTATTGGCATATTCGGCCATCAAAGAAAATCCTTTGTGTTTGTACATCGCATCTACAAACAGTGTGGAAATATTTGTTTCGTAAAAACCAGTATCATTGGTCATGTAAGATCCTTGATTACTTCGGTTTTTTACTGCGTTGTTGTTAAAGTCATAAGTAACACCAATCGCTAATTTTGGAGATGTTTCAAACTTTAAATCGCTTCCTCTATAGTCTCCTTTACTTGCAAAATTTCCAAAAGGTAATATTTCTAATCTAGAAGTATATTGGTGCCCTCCTAGATTTCCAGTAGTCACATTTCGACCCTCACCTTGCGAGATAGAAAACACTTCTTTTACAATAAAAGTATCTGTAAGATTAAAATGATGTCTTAATTGTAAACCAATATCACGGTCAATATTAAAACGACTGTTTAATAAAGATCGATCTACCATTTGTAAATCTCCTGAAGAAACCACACGTTCTCTGTTTCCGGCTAACTTTGTTTGACCCGCCCATAAAACAAAATTTCCTGAAAAATTCCATTTCAATACTGCATCTAAGATATATCTAGGTGAATTACTCGTAAATACTGAAGCTCCAGACATATCTCTGTTAGATAATCCTAACTCTAATTTATATTTTAATTTTGGTGAATACGCAAAACCGTCAAATTTTAATCGAGACCTTCTAATTAACATTGAAGCAGACGGATTATTTAGCCCCCCATTAACATCCCAACCAGAAGTTGCTAAGGTTTGAAAACGCATCCCAACTTTCATTGTCCAAGTACTGTCTTTCCCTTTCAGGTTAAAAAGTCCTTTTCCAAATTTTGGAGCATTTGTTTCTTGTGCATTGATATTTAAAGAAATAAAAAGAACACATAGTACTGAAAGAAAAATCTTATTAATCATAATTATTAGTTTTTGTCTCTGCAAAGAACTGATAGTTATGTTAAGATAATGTTAATGAAGTATTATTAAATAAAAAAACTGCCTTGGCCAAAGGCAGTTCGTCACATAAAATAGTTGACAAAAACTAATTAATTTAAAATGACATTTATTCTTCAAAGAATAAAATAAAAGTAAAAATTTATTTAATACTCAATGTTATCATCTGGTAAAGAAACAGTTAAATATTTTTTACATTTTAACATTTAGATAAAGATTTCATAATACAAGTATAATTTTCTAATAATATCAATTTTACAATGCTACCCGAATTTTGCATCATAATTATAAAAAAATTATGAATAAAAAGATCATACTTATTACATTGTTCATTAGCTTCATAGTCAATGCACAAGACAAAGGAAATGTAAAAGGTTTATTAACAGATAAAGAGTATAATAACGCCCCTTTACCCTTTGCTAATGTTCAATTAAAAGGAACAACCATTGGAACAACAACTGATTTTGATGGGTTGTACACCTTGTCTTTAGATCCAGGAAACCATACCATTGTCTTTAGCTTTTTAGGATATAAAAAAATTGAAAAAACCTTCATTATTTCACCTGGTGAAACAATTACCATAAACCAATTAATGTCTGCAGAAGAAGGTGTTGCTTTAGAAGAAGTGATAGTAAAATCGTCTACTAGTAAAGAGAAAGTAAGCGCTTTAATTATTGAACAGAAAAAAGCAATTTCCATAAAGACAACGATTGGAGCCCAAGAATTGTCTAAAAAAGGAGTTTCTGATGCTGCAGGAGCCGTTACAAAAACCGCCGGAGTCTCTAAGGGTTCTAAAAATGTAATTGTAAGAGGTTTGGGCGATCGTTACAATTCTACAACACTAAATGGATTGCCATTACCTTCTGAAGATCCAGAATACAAAAATATTTCTCTCAACTTTTTTGACACTAGTATCATAAAAAATATTGGCGTAAATAAAGTTTTTTCTAGTGATATTGGTGGTGATGTTGGTGGCGCTAATATTAATATTGTTTCTAAAGAATTAACGAAAAGAAAAGAAGCAAGTATCGGATTTGGTTCTGGAATCAACACGCAAACGGTTGCTAAAGAATTTTTAACTATTGATGGAGCAAATAGTTTTGGAACGCAAAAATTAAATCACAGCATTCGTGATTTTAGTTCCTATAATTTTCAAAACTCTTTCAATCCCAACAGTCAAAACTTTCAACTAAACAATAGTATTTCTTTTAAATACGGTAAAAAATATGAGGTAGGAAAAGACAATACATTAAGTTTCTTTTTGGTTGGTGGATCGGATGCTAACTACAACTACCAAGATGGAAATATCAAACAAAATACAAATGGTGGTTTGGTTTTTAGAGATCAAGAATTTTCTAAATACACGTATAATGTTTCTCAATTGTTAATGGGAAATGTAAAGTTTAAGTCGGAAATTTATTCGATCGTTTTCAATCATTTATTCATCCATAATAATAAACAATCGATTGGCGATTATTTAGGGTTAGATGATCCGCAACAGGAGGGTGATTTGTCTTTTCAAAGAAGACAACAAACCAATAACAACGAACTATATGTAAATCAATTAATAGGGAACTATAAATTTACAGAAAGATTGGATTTTGAGGCAAAAGGTGCTTTAAACTTCATAAGAGGGAATGAACCCGATAGAAGATCTAACGAATATTTAATTCGAAACGGAGAAACCAGACCCAACACCAATTCTGACGGAACAAATGAGCGTTACTTTTCTAAATTACAAGAAAACGATTATGCTGCAAAAGCAAAATTAACCTATCAATTGCATGCTGATGAAGATAACAAAAGTGCTATCGATTTTGGAGTAGATTACAGATATACAGAGCGTTTATTTGCAGCCACTATCTTTAATCATAAGTTCACAGGAAATGGACCCATTATCTCCATTGACAATCCTGATGCTATTTTTAATCAAAACTCAATAGACACTAATATTTTTTCTTTAACGTCTTTAAATGTAAAAGCATCGAATCCTAATGAAATTATTCCTTTTACCTACAGAGGGAAAAGATTGGTAAGTGGTGCATTTACAAATCTTGTATATCAATTTAGTAACAACCTAATTGTTTCTGGTGGATTAAAATTTGAGAAATCTGAGCAAAGAGTTACGTACGCAACCAACATTGGTAAAAGTGCTATCGATGGACCTTCAACCATTAATACCTCTTACATTTTACCAAGTTTGAATATAAAGTACAATATTAATGAGGATCATATTTTACGTTTTGCTGCAAGCCAGACTTATACGTATCCACAATTTAAAGAAACAGCTCCTTTTAAATATCAAGACATCAACTTTGCAAGTCAAGGGAATCCAGATTTAAACCCTTCAGACAATTATAATGTAGATGTAAAATACGAACGCTATTTTTCTTCAAGCGAATTGATTTCTATTACTGGATTTTACAAGTATATTTTAAATCCGATTTCAAGAAGTGAAATTTCGAGTGCTGGTAATACCCTAACCTATTTAAATGTTGGTGATGATGCTGCAATTCTTGGAATAGAAGTAGAAGCCAGAAAAAATATTTTAAACAGTGATGATACTGTAGAAAATCAATATGAAGTTAATGCAGGATTAAATGCTTCCTACTTACATTCTCAAGTAAATTTAGACAGCGGTTCTATTGCGCAATTTCAGCAGAAATCTTCTCAATTAGAGGGCGCAACTCCATTTTTAATGAATGCAGATATCTCCTTCAATAAAAAATATGAAAATGACGAATTTACTGCTACTATGGTTCTTAACTATTTCAGTAATCGTGTATATTCTATTGGTACAAGAGGTTTTAAAAACATCATCGAAAAAGGAATACCCACTTTAGATCTTGTCTCTTCTTACCATCTAAATAAAAAGTATCGTTTTAATTTAAAAGCAACGAACTTACTAAACCCTTCTTTTCAACTAAGTAGAGATAATGCTTCTGGAAGTAATGTCATATTAAGTAATTATAAAAAAGGTGTTAATCTAAGCTTAGGGATTTCTTACGATTTTTAAAAAACCATAATAATAAGTAACGATTCTTTAATAAAAAAGAAGCTCAAAAGAAACATTCACAATGCAAATTTGTACTGTTAATTAAACAAATATAAAAATGAAAAAAATGAAAAAATTATCTGTATCCATCTTAGCAACAGTAGCAATTCTATTATCAAGCTGTTCATTAGATAACGACGATGAAAACCAAGGTATAATTCCGGGTACCGAAGTTACTTCGCAAAATTTAGCCGGAAATTTAACCACCGATTTAAGGTTAACTTCTGGAATTGCACACAACTTAATTGGAGCACTTTTGGTAAAAGACGGGGCAACTTTAACAATAGATGCTGGAACGAGGATTAATGCTTTGGCAGGAGGAACAGATGTTTATATTTTAGTTGAAAAAGGAGGTAAAATTATTGCAGATGGTACTGCTGATAATCCAATTGTATTTACTTCGAATGCAACAAACCCTCAACCTGGAGATTGGGGAGGAATCATTTTAAATGGAAAAGCTCCTTTGAGTAGACAAGCAGGCTCTGAGAGCAACTCTGCTGCTGAAGTAAATGCAGCTATCTTATATGGTGGTGCTATTAGTGAGGACAATTCTGGAATTTTAAATTATGTGAAAATTGAATATACCGGAGCAAGAATAGATGACGAAGCAGAACACAATGGTTTAACTTTAAATGCTGTTGGAGCTGGAACAGTCATTTCTAACATCGCAATTTTAAATGGGGATGATGATGGAATTGAGTTTTTTGGAGGAACAGTAAATGCTACAAACATTTTAGTTGTAAATGCAAAAGATGATATGTTCGATTTTACACAAGGTTATGTAGGTAATTGTACCAACTTATATGGAGTGAGAGAAAACGGATATACTGCTGTAACTTCCGATCCAAGAGGAATTGAAGCCGATGGAAACCTAGATGGTAATACGCCAACAGACATCGATCAATCACTATTTACAATTGATAAAATCACCATTATTAACAATGCAAGTGGTGTGGATATGTCTGACGGAATTAAAGTGAGGCGTGGTGCTACCGCGACAATTACAAATGCTTATTTAAGCTTAGGATCTGGTGCAACCTATTCTGATTTAGTAGATTTAACAGATGGTAAAGGAGACGGTACCGATGCAATTTCAATTACTGGAAATGCGAATACTGCAAATGGTTTAGACATCACAGATATAAAAAACACTACTTCTGGAGGCGCTTCTGTTTCTATAACAGCAGCTACTACTGGGGGAGCAGATTCAAGCGTTTTTGCATGGTCTGGATATAGTTTCTAATCCTGAAATTAAGATTCATAAAAAAAAGCAGACTTAAAAGTCTGCTTTTTTTTATGAATAAATATTTGTAAAAATATTACCTATTTTGTGCTACATTAAGTTTTGGTTTCAATAAATTAACACTTACAATCGCATTATCATCATAGTTAATTTCCTTAAGCCCTGCCGTATCCCAAACAAACCATGTACCAACTTTTTTTCCTACTTTATAATGTGCGCGCTGTATAATGTTCCCTTTTTTATCAAAACGAACCCACTCACCCGTTAATTTTTTATCTTTAAAATAACCTTCAACACTTACAGATCCATCTTCGTGATAATACGTTGCTTTTACTAAATCTCCTTGTGTAGTATATGTGGCTTGGTCATTCTGAGAATATCCAACTAGGCTTATGCTAAATAATGCAATTAAAATTACTTTTTTCATGGATATTGCTTTTTAAATTTCTAGTATTATACTACAAATCTAGTAATTTAATTACAATTTACCAACATTTAAGTAACGTTAAATTAACATTGGGGGCTAAAATGCACTTCCACTCATTCGTAATACGAATAATCCTTAATTTCATTCGTCAGAATTCTTTAAAAAGTAGGTTGTTTTTTCTTTTCAGGAACTACCAGAAAATCTTTTAGATAAAAAGGCTCAAAATAGGCAACGTCTTCAAATTGATGTAGTTGAAACTTTTCAAACGAAAGCA
>JABJPX010000044.1 GCA_018663625.1 Polaribacter sp.
AGAAACTCTTGATAAATTACTTAAAAAATTGTAGCTTTCAGTATCAACTGGGTAGGGACTTAAATCAATAACATTTACTCCAAATCCTACTACATAAGGATTGTTTTCATCTTGTGCGCTTGCATTACTTACTGCTCCTAATGTGAACAAAGCTATCACAGCTAATTTTAATAGTTTCATTGTAAGATTTTTAAATTAAATTTCAATATATAATTTTTAAAAATAAGAGGATATTTTTTATTTACAAAGACAAATCTTAAAAAATTACAAAAAACACTCATTTTGAGAGGTTTAAATAACTTCAAGTTCCTTTCCTACTTTGATAAAAGCTGCAATTGCTTTGTTCAAATGCTCTTGTGTATGTGCAGCAGACAATTGCACTCGAATCCGTGCTTTTCCCTTTGGCACCACAGGAAAAAAGAACCCGATAACGTAAATTCCTTCTTCGAGCAATCTATTTGCCATGGCTTGAGACAATTTCGCATCGTAGAGCATCACTGGAACAATGGCAGCATCTGCACCAACAAGATCAAACCCTGCTGCTTCCATTTTTGTTCTAAAATAATTGGTATTCCATTCCAATTGATCTCGCAATGTCGTGTCATCAAAAATCATATCAAATACTTTCAATGCGCCTCCAACTAATGCCGGTGCCAGTGAATTTGAGAACAAATAAGGTCTTGAACGTTGACGTAATATTTCAATAATTTCTTTTTTTCCAGTAGTATACCCACCCATTGCACCTCCTAGGGCTTTCCCTAAAGTACCCGTAACAATATCAACTCGATTCATTACGTTTTTTAGCTCTACAGTTCCACGACCTGTTTTTCCAATAAAACCAGTAGCATGACATTCATCTACCATCACCAAAGCATCATACTTGTCTGCCAAATCACAAATTTCATCCAATTTAGCGACAATTCCATCCATAGAAAAAACACCGTCAGTAACAATAATTTTAAAACGATGGCCTTGTTTATTGGCTGTAATTAATTGTGTTTCCAACGATTCCATGTCATTATTATCATAACGATAACGAGCTGCTTTACATAAACGGACCCCGTCGATAATAGAAGCATGGTTTAAACTGTCAGAAATAATAGCGTCTTCTTTTGTCAGTAAAGGTTCGAACACACCTCCATTTGCATCAAAAGCTGCAGCATACAAAATGGTATCTTCTGTAGTGTAAAATTCTGCAATTTTTGCCTCTAACTGTTTGTGAATATCTTGTGTTCCGCAAATAAAACGCACCGATGACATTCCAAACCCATGGATATCCATGGCATCTTTTGCTGCCTGAATGACTTCCGGGTGATTTGACAAGCCTAAATAATTATTGGCACAAAAATTAAGTACTTCTTCTCCTGTAGTGATTTGAATTAGGGCATCTTGTGAAGAAGTAATAATTCTTTCTGATTTATACAATCCAGCATCTTTGATTTCCTGAAGCTCATTTTTTAAAGTATTCTTAATTTTATTATACATTTATTGTCAATTTGAGAAATGCAAAGTTACAAAGTTTATTTTTTTGACGATACCTCAACAATATCTATTTCTTCATTGATATACACCAAAAGTTTTTGACCTACTTTAAAATGCATTTTTTTTAAAACTTGCTCGTACTTTAATAATTGTTGATGATCTCTTTTTGAAGGCTTACCTGTCTTATAATCAATTATGGTGACTTCATTTTTTGCAGTAAGCACCAACCTGTCTGGAATCATAATTTGGTTGTCTACGTCCACAATTTCTCTTTCATTAAAAACAGTACTTTCATTCCTAAAAAATGAAATTAAACTTTTATGGGTTACTATTTTAGTAATTATTTTTTCAATTTCCTCTGCATCAACTTTAGAAATAAAACCATGTTGAATATACTGTTTTACGACCTTTTCAATATCATTTTCTGTGATGACCTTGGACATCATTTCGTGAATTAAATTCCCAAAATCGATTGCTTTTCCTTGTGCTGTATTCCAGAGTTTCGAGGAGTTTGCCAACATCAAAATATTGTGTTCCTCTAAAGAAGTGGAAATAAACTCTTGTTGAATTTCCATTTCTTGCCGCTCCTCTTGACTGGAACTCACCTTCTTTTTTTCACCAAAACT
>JABJPX010000005.1 GCA_018663625.1 Polaribacter sp.
CAGGCTCCCCTGGCTCAAACACAATCGTGTTCTTCTGTCCTGGTAGTGGCTTGTATTGTTGAAAAAAAAACACCCATAACATATGGGATATTCCCAGGAAATGCATTGCAACCTCCAGACAAAGGAAATGT
Source organism: Polaribacter sp. (assembly GCA_018663625.1). Taxonomy (GTDB): domain Bacteria; phylum Bacteroidota; class Bacteroidia; order Flavobacteriales; family Flavobacteriaceae; genus Polaribacter. The sequence goes on from JABJPX010000005.1 coordinate 132, forward strand.
ACTTTTAACTTTAAGAAATGCTTATCCATTATAAATTTTGAGATCTTTTTTACTGTTAAAAATAGAGATCAGTTACCCTATATATACATTTCAGAGAAAACTCCTCAAAAAGAAACCGATCTTAAAAAGTATATGGGGGTATTGGAAAAGTCAAATATCTTGAAGTTTTTGGCGTTTTTCCTGATGCAGCAAATGTATCAAGTGTAGGTCTAGAACAACCTTATTTTAGTGTCCGTTGAGTTTTACCGTACAATAATCGTACAAATATAGATGTGAAAAAACCTCAACTCCATGATAATCATGATGTTGAGGTTTTCTTTTGAGGTGTCGAGCGGATTCGAACCGCTGTAGATGGTGTTGCAGACCACTGCCTAGCCACTCGGCCACGACACCCTATTGTATTAAGGTTTGCAAATCTACATAAATTTACATGTATTGCAAGGCTTTTTTTGTGTTATCGCTTTTTTTTGAGAATAACTACCACTTCTTCTACATCGCCTCCGATGGGTGGGTTTATTTTTGAAACCGAAACCCTTGCTTTTTTGATCATTCTAAGTTCTTTGAAAAAACGATTTAAAATTCGCTGGGCAACCTCTTCTAAAAGCTTTGAGCGAATGGCCATTTCTTCTTTTACAATATGATTTAAATGTACATAGTCTACCGTGTCTTCTAAGGCATCTGTTTTGGCAGATTTCTTTAAATCGGCTTTTACCGCTACATCTACACGGTATTCTGAACCAATTTTTGCTTCTTCGTCTAAACAACCGTGGTAGGCATACAACTTAATGTTGTTTACTTTTATAATTCCCATTGCATCTCTTTTAGCCCCAAAAGGGTTTTGTCTTATTTATCTTCTTCGATTTTCTCCCACATTTTATCGGTATTCAAACGGAAAGAACCTACATAGTCGAAACTACATTGCTCTGGGGAAATGATCGATAAAAAAGGTTCTTTATTTTTCTTGTTGTACAAATGGTAGGTTTCTCCAAAAATAGGCTCAAAGCTAAAATTCGCATTGTAGATTAAATCGTTGTACTGAAACTTTTGCATTAAGGATTCATACTCTTTTTTTACCTCATCAAACTTCGACTTCAGCTGCTTGTTGACACGCTGGATTCCGTCATTTTTCCAACTGGCAGTGTTTAATGGAGTAATTACTGGAGAACTTGCAGAGGTTCCATAGGGTTTTAATGCAGCGTCATATTGCTGGGTATCTTCGTTAAAAACAACCAAATCTGGTTTTTTTGCTTCATCTTTCATACACTGCAAAAATACGACAATAAATAAAGAGTAAATTCTATTTTTAAAGAATTTTAATGGAGCATGCTACCATCGTTTGCAATTCTAAGAGCATCCTTTTCAATGATTCGTTTGTCGCTGATGTAAGATTGCAACTTGTGGGTTTTGTTTTTTAGGGCAATTATTTGTTAGCAAAAGTTATTTAATGAAAGTACAATTTATTCCGGAAGAACTGAATTCCCAACTGAAATACTTTGATTTTTAAGGACACTTCTCCTCATCTTTTCATTGCAATGAAAAAAAAAGAGATTGCACACCCCTAAAAAAACAGACCATAGAAAGCGCCACTTGAAAGGGAGTGCTCAAAATAAAAAATATACAAGTTATTTTATGTAATTTTGTGGCTTAATTTTTCCACAAAAGAATATGTCTGAAGAGCAAAAACCGCTGAATTTTTTAGAGCAAATCATTGAAGAAGATTTGGCAAACGGAATGCCAAAAGAAAATTTACGTTTTCGGTTTCCACCAGAACCAAATGGGTATTTACACATTGGTCATACCAAAGCCATTGGAATTAGTTTTGGCTTGGGGCAGAAATACAATGCACCCGTAAACCTTCGTTTCGATGATACAAATCCTGCAAAGGAAGAGCAAGAATATGTAGACGCCATTAAAAGGGACATTCGCTGGTTGGGATACAACTGGGCAAAGGAATGTTATTCATCCGATTATTTTCAGCAGTTATACGACTGGGCAGTGCTATTAGTCAAGGACGGAAAAGCCTATGTAGATTCGCAGTCTTCTGAAGAAATGCGTGCGCAAAAAGGAACCCCAACACAAGTTGGAATCAATAGTCCTTTTAGAACACGTTCTGTGGAAGAAAACTTGCAATTGTTTCAAGAAATGAAAGCAGGAAAACATGAAGAAGGCACCCATACTTTGCGTGCTAAAATTGACATGGAAAACCCAAACATGTTGTTGCGTGATCCATTAATGTACCGCATCATGTTTAAGTCGCACCATAGGACTGGCGATGACTGGTGTATTTATCCAATGTATGACTGGACCCATGGAGAGAGTGATTATATTGAACAAATATCCCATTCTTTATGTTCTTTGGAGTTTAAACCGCACAGAGAATTGTATGATTGGTTTAAAGAACATGTTTTTGAATACAGTAAAACGGAATATCCAAATCCAACAAAACAACGTGAGTTCTCTCGTTTGAACTTAAGCTATACCGTAATGAGCAAGCGTAAAATGTTGAAATTGGTAGAAGAAAATATCGTTTCTGGATGGGACGATCCAAGAATGCCTACCATTTCTGGTTTAAGAAGACGTGGTTATACGCCCGAATCCATTAAGAATTTTATTGAAACCGTAGGCGTTTCTAAACGAGAAAACAGCATTGATGTTGCCTTGTTGGAGTTTAAAATTCGGGAGGATTTAAATAAAACTGCCAACAGAGTAATGGGTGTGTTAGATCCTGTAAAAGTAATTATTGACAATTATCCGGAAGGAAAAGAAGAAATCTTAATTGCAGAGAACAATCCAGAAGATGAAAATTCTGGTACAAGAGAAGTCCCTTTTTCGAGAGAAATTTACATTGAAAAAGAAGATTTTAGAGAAGAAGCAAACAAGAAATTTTTTCGATTGAAACTCGGAAAAGAAGTGCGTTTAAAAAATGCGTATTTCATAACCGCTACGAGTTGTGAAAAAGATGAAAATGGAGCTGTTACCGTAATTCACTGTACCTACGACCCATTAACAAAATCTGGAAGCGACACCGAAGAAAGCAAGCGTAAAGTAAAAGGAACCCTGCACTGGGTTTCTGTAAAACATGCTGTAAAGGCAGAAGTAAGAGCCTACGATCGTTTGTTTTTAGACGAAACACCTGATGCCCACAAAGACAAAGATTATATGGAGTTTGTAAATCCAAATTCTTTAGAAATCATCAATGCTTTTGTAGAGCCAAGTTTACAATCTGCAAAAATTGGTGAACGTTTTCAATTTCAACGTTTGGGCTATTTCAATGTAGATGACGATTCAACTTCAGAGAATTTAGTCTTCAACAAAACCGTTGGATTGCGCGATTCTTGGGCGAAAAAATAAGCACTAAAAATGAAACTACAGATCATGAAAAAAATACTGCTCATTTGTTTCTTAATTTTGGTCTCCTGTGAAACTAAAAAAGAAATCCATCAAGTTGTCGAAATTTCTTGCGGACAATGTCAGTTTGAAATAGCAGCACCTATGGGCTGTGATCTCGCTATTCGTTTAGACGGTCAACCCTATTTTATTGATGGGGTACATATTGATGATTTTGGAGATGCTCATGATAAAAATACAGGTTTTTGTAACGTTATTAGAAAAGCAAACGTTGTTGGTGTTCTTGAAGATGGACGCTTTAAGGCAAGTACTGTAGAACTCATTGAATAAGAAACTTTACTTGCTATTGATTTAGCAATTGGTAGAAAATAAAAAAACCGAAAGAACACTTCTTTCGGTTTTTTTTATACTTTAATTTTCTTTTTAAGGTGCTGGATTTGGAATTTCTGCATGCACTGCATTAATGGCTGCAATGGTTTCAGCACTCAAATCAATATGAATACTTCCAATATTTTCTTTCAATTGGTCCATTCTTGTAGCGCCAATAATATTACTGGTTACAAAAGGTAATTGATTGATAAAAGCCAATGACAACTCTGTCAATGTAATTCCATTTTTAGCTGCAATTGCTTCATATCTTCGAACCGCTTCCAAAGAACCATCGCCCATATAACGTGCTATAAACCTTGGAAATAAGTTCCCTCTTGATCCTTCAGGACGCTTTCCGTCTAAATATTTTCCAGACAATACTCCTTGTGCCAATGGTGAATATACCAATAGACCAATATCTTCTCTTAAAGAAACCTCAGACATTCCATATTCATAGGCTCTATGAATCATAGAATATGAATTTTGAATGGTAACGGGTCTTACGAAATTGTTTGCAGCTGCTGTTTGTAGGTATTTCATAGTTCCCCAAGGAGTTTCATTTGAAAGTCCAATGGCTTTTATGGTTCCTGCTTTTACAAAAGCATTTAAAACTTCTAAAATCTCTAAATGATTTTCTGCTTCCTTTGTGGAGGTCTCGTAAGGATAGTCTCTTACTCCAAAACAGTTAACGCCGCGAGATGGCCAATGCAATTGATACAGATCTAAATAGTCGGTTTTCAGTCGTTGTAAACTGCCTTCTATTGCTTCTGTAATGTTTTGTTTTGTAAAACCGCCAGTTCTAATATGTTTTGTATAATCTCCACCTCCTGCAATTTTACTTGCCAAAACAACCTTTTCTCTATTGCCTGTTTTCTGAAACCAATTTCCAATAATTCGTTCTGTATCTGCATAGGTTTGAGGCGTTGCTGGCACCGGATACAATTCTGCAGTATCAAAGAAATTGACACCTTGTGCGAGTGCATAATCCATTTGTTCAAAAGCTTCTGCTTCTGTATTTTGGTTTCCCCAGGTCATGGTTCCTAAACAGATCTTAGAAACTTTTAGGGTGGTATTGGGTAGTGTCGTGTATTTCATTTGTTGGGATAAAATTGGTTTTTTTAATCTTGTGATTGAATACGAAACAACGAATTTAAAAACTTAATTGGATATAAAATAATAAGCGTGCAATTTTTAAAAATTACACGCTTATGAATCGGAATGTTCTTTATTTTTATTTCAAGATTGCTTCAATTCCTGGCAATGTTTTTCCTTCTAACATTTCCAACATGGCACCTCCACCTGTTGAAACATAACTTACTTTTTCTGCAAACCCAAATTGTTTCACAGCAGCAACAGAGTCGCCCCCACCTACTAAAGAAAAAGCGCCATTTTTGGTTGCTTTGTCAATCGAATGTCCTAATGCAATAGTTCCTCCTGCAAAAGCTTCCATTTCAAAAACACCTAAAGGACCGTTCCATAAGATTGTTTTACAGGTATTGACAACGGCATCAAAATTTGCTCTCGATTTTGGACCGGCATCTACACCTTCCCATCCATCAGGAATTTCATTAATGTCTAAAGTTTGGGTATTGGCATCATTCGAAAAATCATCTGCAGCAATTACATCTACTGGAATATGAACTTCTACTCCTTTTGCTTTTGCTTGTTTTAAAATTTCTAAAGCCAATTCCATTTTATCATCTTCACAAATAGAATTTCCAATTTTTCCACCAAGTGCTTTCACAAAAGTAAAACTCATTCCACCACCAATAATTAAGTGGTCTACTTTGTCTAAAATATTTTCAATCACTGTTATTTTTGAAGACACTTTTGCGCCTCCTAAAATGGCTAAAACTGGTTTTTCTGAATTGTTTAAAACCTTATCAATACTTTCAATCTCTCTTGCTAGTAAGTTTCCAAAACATTTATTCTGCTCAAAAAATTGTGCAATAATTGTGGTAGATGCATGCGCTCTATGTGCTGTACCAAAAGCATCGTTTACATAAATATCTCCTAATTTGGACAACTTCTCTGCAAAAGCAACATCTCCTTTTTTCTCTTCTTCATAAAAGCGTAAGTTTTCTAATAATAAAACTTCTCCTGCTGCTAAATTATCAACCGCTTCTTCTGCTTTTGCTCCAACACAGTCTGCTACAAACTTTACGTTGCAACCCAATACCTCTTCTACAGCCGGTACAATGTGTTGTAATGAAAACGCTTTTTGAAATCCGTTCGGCCTTCCCAAGTGAGACATTAAAACACAGCTTCCTCCTTGCGATAAAATTGCTGTAATCGTCGATTTTGCAGCTTGAATTCTAGTGGCGTCTGTTACTTGAAATTCTTGATTCAACGGTACATTAAAATCTACACGAATGATGGCTTTCTTGTTTTTGAAATTAAAGTTTTTTAAGGTATTCATTTGGATATTGTTTTGCACAAAAATACCGAATTCTTTAGGTTTAAAGAAATCGAAAACTAAAAAACTAAGATATCGTTTGCGTAGGAAAGCACAGCTCATAAAAAAGAAAACCGCTTAAAAGGAAACTAAAACCTTGTATTTTAAAAAGAAATCTTTTTTGATTTCTAAAATTCGTAGATTAATGACGAACTAATTTTATATTTGCGTATGCTTTTCAATCAAGTTATCGGTCAGGAACATATAAAAAATCATTTGCGCACTGCTGCTGAGAATGGTAGAATTCCGCATGCGCAACTTTTTGTTGGGAATGAAGGAAGTGGTACTTTGCCAATGGCCATTGCCTATGCACAGTTTTTATTATGTAATTTCTCTAACAACACAGAAGCGTGTAATATCAAGTGTGACAAACTTCAGCACCCTGATTTGCATTTTGCTTTTCCAGTGACAACAAGCGATCGCGTAAAAAAACATCCTGTTAGTAATTTATTCCTTCAAGAGTGGCGCCAATTTCTAGATGAACAACCCTATGGCAGTTTATTCAATTGGTTACAACACATTGGAGTAGAAAATAAGCAAGGAAATATTGGGGTTGATGAAGCGTTAGATATTGTAAAAAAATTACAATTAAAGTCTTATGAAGGAGGCTATAAAGTAATGATTATTTGGATGGCAGAAAAAATGAACATTGCTGCTGCCAACAAACTCTTAAAACTCATTGAAGAACCCCCTGAGAAAACAGTGTTTCTATTAGTTACCGAAAATGAAGAACAAATTATAAATACGATCCGTTCGCGATGCCAAGCACTACATTTTCCTGTTTTAGCTGCACAAGACATTGCAACGGCTTTAATGCAAAGAAAACAGTGTTCTGAAAGTGAAGCCGCTAAAATTGCCCACCAAGCAGAAGGAAATTATAACAAAGCGGTACAGTTATTACAAGATGATGGTGCCGATTTAATTTTTGAAGAGTGGTTTATCACTTGGATAAGAACGGCATTTAAAGCCAAAGGAAATGCAGCCGTAGTCCAACAATTAGTTGCATGGTCGGACACCATTGCTAAAGCAGGTCGTGAAAACCAAAAACGCTTTTTGGCCTATTGTCTTCAGTTTTTTAGACAAGCTTTATTATTGAATTACAAATCAGAAAATTTGGTTTTTATGGAAACCAAAACAGGGTTCAATCTTTCTAAATTTGCGCCTTTTGTACATGCAGGAAACATTTTAGAGATCGAAAAGGAACTCAATGATGCGATTTATCACATTGAAAGAAATGGAAATGCTAAAATTATTTTACTAGATCTTTCTATGAAATTAACCCGATTTTTACATAAGAAAGAACAGCCCCTTTCTTCCTAACCTAAGTTCGATGAATCGTTAGGCAACCTTTTTTTGAAGAAAAGAGCTGTTCTAAAATTACAGAAACATTTTGTATTGTTGATGCGTTTTGCAAGCCAAAATATTGGTGAAAAGAAGATACGAATTGCTGCAAAAGTTTTTAAACATTTAAAAAACCATTTTTTTATTGGGAATTCCATTTTTTGAAGTCTAAAAATGGAAAAAGCCACTACCTTCATGGGAGTGGCTTTTTCTTTTGAAGAACAACAGCTCCGAAGGTTTCCTTACCTGGCGAAATACAAGTTTGTCAAATAGAAATCAGCTTGTTAGAGAAGATCGGTTCAACTCACTTTTATCGAATGGGCTATACCCCTTTTTCCGATTTTACAGCAAGATATAAATCTGCAATTGTAGGGTTTTGTGGGCAGCTTTTTAATTGAGTAAAGGCATCTCCAACTTTTACAAAACCTGTTTGTAGTACTTTAAAATAAACGCCACACATGGTCGTGTTCCAAAACTGTTTTACAATTTTCATATCGTTGAAACGAACGCCTAGTTTATGGCATGGATTTCTTTGGACGGTTACTTCTAAAATAGCATCCCCCACCTGAAAGGTATCTCCCTGATGCAAGGTGGTTTCGTCCAAGTCATCTACCGTTAGGTTTTCGCCAAACATCCCAGATTGCCATTCTAAATTTGGATACAATGGCTTAAAATAATCGTAGTGTTTTAATGAATATCCATAAATCGCCTGGAGAATACCGCCATGATGTTTTCTATTGGTAATTTCGTCGCCTGTAACTTCTTCTGTGTCTAAAAAAATAGGCTTTTCAACTGGGTATTTAAAAATCCCTGTCGTCACTATTTTTCCGTTCCAATCAATCTCTTTTTTTTCTCCAATATTCGTAGCTATAATTTTCATAAGGCTTTTATTTATACCGTTTATTCAACTAAAAAATCTTGTAAAACATCCGCTATTTTTCGATTGTCTGCCAATTGCGGAATCTTATTTTGACCTCCAAATTTTCCAATGGATTTCATGTATTCGTGAAATCCACCTTTTTTAACTTTGCGAATGATTAAAGGGCGTAGTATTTTCCCCTCGATGAGATCGAAATAATAAATATTTTGAGCTTGCATAGCAGCATCTATTTTACGAGCAAAATCTGACAAATTATCCGGTTCATTTTCAAACTCTAAAAACCATTCATGGTAAGGCAAACCGCTTTCTGGATTTACTTGAGGTGCGACTGTAAATTCGCTAATATTAATATCGGTATTAAGAATTGCATCCTTCAATGCCTTCTCAACTTCTTTCCCAATCACATGTTCTCCAAAGGCAGAAATAAAGTGTTTGATACGTCCAGTCACTTTTATTCTATAAGGTTTTGTATTTGTAAATTCAACCGTATCTCCAATATTATATCCCCACAAACCTGCGGTTGTATTTAAAATGATGACATAATTAACTCCTATTTTTACATCTTTTAGGGAAATTCTTGTTGGATTTTCGTCATAAAATTCACTAGCAGGAATAAATTCATAAAAAATACCTGAATCCAATTGCAGTAGCATTCCTTTTTCGGTTTGCGAATCTTGATAGGCAATAAATCCTTCGGAGGCTGGATACAATTCAATATAATCTATTTTCTTCCCAATTAAACTTTCGAACTTATTTTTATACGGCTCAAAATTGACGCCTCCATAAATGAAGAAATTAAAATTTGGAAACAATTCTGAAATTGGTTTTCCTGTTTTTTCGATGAGCTTTTCAAAATACATTTGTACCCAAGACGGAATTCCACTAATGACCGTCATGTCTTCATGTATGGTTTCTTTGACAATGGTATTTACTTTGGTGTCCCAATCTTCAATACAATTGGTTTCCCAACTAGGCAATCTATTTTTTAGTAAATACTGAGGAATATAGTGGGCTACAATTCCGCTTAAACGCCCTAATTTAACCCCATTTTTATCTGCTAAAACTGGACTTCCTTGTAAGAAAATCATTTTCCCATTGACAAAGCTTGCATCCTTTTTTTCTACGATATAAGACAATAACGCATTTTTTGCCGCCTTTATGTGTGTTGGCATCGAATCTTTGGTAATTGGAATGTATTTTGCTCCCGAAGTAGTTCCTGAGGTTTTCGCATAATACAAGGGTTTTCCTGGCCAAAGAATGTCGGACTCCCCTGCGACCATTCTATCTACATACTTTCTTAAACCTTCATAATCTTGAATTTTAACGCGTGCTTTAAAATCTGCATAATTATGAATATTCTCAAAATCGTGGTCTTTTCCAAAAGCAGTTTTACTTGCTTTTGAAATTAAATTTTTGAAAACTTTTTCTTGTGTTTTATGGGGATTGCTTGCCCACTTATTCACTTTTTTTATGGCAATTTTAGCAAAAGGGATTGCGAAAAAAGATTTGATACTCATTATTTAAAATCTATATATTTAATAGGGTCTACTGCATATCCGTCACTCCAAAGTTCAAAATGTAGATGAGGACCTGTTGTTAATTCTCCTGATGTACCAACACTTGCAATGGCTTCGCCAGATTGTACAAAGTCGGATTGTTCTTTCAATAAGTTTCCGTTGTGTTTGTATACAGAAATATAATTATTGCTGTGCTTTAAAATAAGTACATAGCCTGTTTCTGTAGTCCATCCAGAAAAAATAACCGTACCATCTGCAATTGCTTTTACAGGTGCCCCCGTATTTGCTAAAATATCTACCGCAAAATGTTTGATTGTGGGATCGAAGGTTTGAGAAATTTGACCGTTTAAAGGAGCGAAAAAAACCAAATCTACATTGGATTGAATGTTGTTGATGAGCGGAAAACGGTCTCTTCGATCGACACTTTCTCTGAACAAAGAATCTGCTTTGGTGGCATCTAATTTGTTTTCATTAATAACACTTCTTTCTTGTTCAAACAATAAAGAATCTATTCTCTCTGGTTTTAATTCTCCCGTCAATACCGGTCTTAATGCTTTTGTATAATTCTCTAAAGTTGCCAATTGCATCTTTAAAGAATCTGCCTTTAAAGTGGCATTTAATGCATTTGTTTTTAACAATGTGGAAGAGTAACCAGGGATGTATTCTCTAATGGATGTAAAAGCAATAAGCACAATGATCAATCCCATTAATAACATTGAAAAAAAACCTGCAACTACAAAGACATTTAATCGCGATATTTTTAATGAAAAACGCTCTTCAAAAGTGTCTTCATTTAAAACAACCAAACTGTATTTGTTGGTTAATTTCTGTTTAAAATTGACTTTTTTTTTCTTGTTTTTTGCCACACAATTATATTTTTATTCTTTACAAATATACAACGAATAAATAGTGAAACTATTTTCTGTAAAAATTCATTTCATCAATGTATTCCCAAACTTCTTTGGAGAGAAGCGGTTGTATATTTTTGGCTGTTTTTATTCCGTTTCGAATCATTGTTGATGAAATTCCTACAACGGGAGCTGCTATTTTATGAATTTTTGGATGGTTTTCAAATTGTGAATCGCTACTTCCTGCTAAAATTCTTGGGTATACATAGAGTTGATGATGGGCTAAAATAGTTTCAAAATTCTTCCATTTATGAAAGTTTTTTAAATTGTCTTCGCCCATAATCAAACAAAATTCTTTGTCTGGATATACTTCTGATATATGTGCTAAAGTATGGATGGTATAATTGGGTTGCGGCAATTTGAACTCAATGTCTGACGGCTTAATTTTTGGGTAATTTTCTGTCGCCTTGTACACCATTTCAAAACGGTGATGATTGTCAAGCAAAGATTTTTTCTTTTTAAATGGATTGTGAGGGGTAACGACCATCCAAACCTCATCTAAGTTTGAATGCTCTATTAGATGATTGGCAATGATCAAATGCCCAACATGTATGGGATTGAAGGTACCAAAGTATAATCCAATTTTCATTTTAATCCGTTTCGGGGTTTTACTTTCCTTATTTGTTGAATCCTAAATAATCACTCATTAGCGCTTCTGCTTCTTTTAAAGCAACCTCTAAATCATAATTTTTAATAATCTTATCAAACTGAGGAGCTGTTGCCAATTCTACAGAGGCTTTTGCAATTCGCATATTTATTTTATCCTCACTTTCTGTACTTCTTTTCTTTAAGCGAATTTTTAGTTCATCAACACTTGGTGGCTTTACAAAAACAGACAAGGTGTTTTCTGGAAATTTCTTTTTTATCCGCAATCCCCCAACAACATCAATGTCAAAAATTACATGTTTTTTTTGGGACCAGATGCGTTCTACTTCTGTTTTCAGTGTCCCATAGAAGTTATCACGGTACACTTCCTCCCATTCCAAAAAAGCATCCTCTTTTATTTTATTTTTAAAATCTCTTAAAGAGATAAAATAATAATCTTCACCGTCTTTTTCAAATCCTCTTGGTTCGCGTGATGTTGCAGAAATAGAAAACGCTAAATTAAATCGTTCCTGTTGTAACAAATGACGAACAATGGTTGTTTTTCCAGACCCAGAAGGTGCAGAAAACACAAATAATTTCCCTTTAAAATCTTTCATATTGTATCGATTGTAAAATTTCGAATACCATCGAAATTATTTCCGTTTATAAAACGTTTAAAATTTGCTCTTTAATCTGCTCTAATTCGTTTTTCATTTGAATTACGGCTTTTTGCATCGGTGCAAAATTAGCTTTAGAACCTGTGGTATTGATTTCTCTTCCCATTTCTTGGACGATAAATCCTAGTTTTTTACCATTCGATGCTTCCGACGACAAGGTGAGTAAAAAGTAATCTAGGTGATTTGCCAAACGTACTTTCTCTTCATTAATATCTAATTTTTCTAAATAATAAATCAACTCTTGCTCAAAACGATTTTCGTCGGTATCTACTTTTAAATCATCGATTGCCTTCTTTAAACGCGTCTTCACATTTTCTACACGATCGCCATCCAATGCCTTTACTTCCTCTAAATAGGTCCTAATATTTGTAATTCTTTCTTTGAAATCTATTTCTAATGACGCCGCTTCATCTACTCTGTATTGTATAATTTCCTGAATGGCAATGTCTATATTTTGACTAATTGTATTCCATTCATTTTCATCAAACTCTTCTCGCTCTGCTTTGAATGCATCCGGCATTCTAATGGCCATTTTCAACAATTCTACGTCCGTTGCGCTCCCCATTTCAACAACAGTTCTTAGTTGCTCCATGTATTCCTTTACAAGACTTTGATTGATCTTTGCTGAAGATTCATTCCCCGTCATTTCAACAAAAATGGAGAAATCTACTTTTCCACGCACCAAAGCATTCGCTAGTTTCTTACGTACAGACAATTCTTTTTCTTTGTAATAAGAAGGAATTCGAACGTTTAAATCAAGATTTTTACTGTTTAAGGATTTAATTTCTATGGTTACTTTTTTGGTAGGCAATTGGAGTACAGATTTACCATAACCTGTCATAGATTGAATCATAAAATAGTCATTTTAAATGAGTTGCAAATATAGTTTATTTCATAGTATTTTTTGGCTGTTTTGTAACTAAATACACTCCCGAAAAGATGACCACAGAAGCGCCTATTTTTATAAAACTTAGAGAATCACTGCCCATGGAAAGTGCGAAAATAGTAGCAATTACAGGTTGTAAATAAATAAAAACACCCACTGTAGTTGGTTTCAATTTAGACAGACCATAAATATTAAAAAGATACGTGATACAGGTTGTAAATAGAATGACAAAACCTACTTTTAAATAAATATTCGCGGGCATAGAAGTCCATGAAATTTCAGTGAATTCACTAAATGAAAATGGAATGACAAGAAGGAGTCCAAATAAATAGAACCATTTTATAAAGGTAATCGGGTTGTATTTTGAAATTAATTTTTTAACCAAAACTAAATACAACCCATAAGAGGCAGCATTTACAAATACCAAAAAGTTTCCTAAAGTACTATCCGTATCAGTAGTATCTCCGCTATTTCCATAAACAATTAAGAGAACCGCACCAATCAAACCAACGAAAACCCCAATAATTTTTCTTTTAATAATGTTCTCTTTCAATAAAATACTCGAAAAAATTAAAACCATAATTGGTGAAGTTACCATCATCACCGAAGCACTTATGGGTGAAGTAAGACTCAGCCCTTTAAAAAAACACAACATGTTCAATGCGATTCCAAAAAACGACGCCAAAATTATTTTTTTATAATCTTGTTTCGCTATTTTTTGCGACTTTACAAACAAACCCACAATCCAAAAAATAGCAGTTGCTCCAGAAACTCGTAATAAAATAAAAGCATAGGGTTTTATGTAAAGCGGCATTACATCTTTTGCAATGGTAAACGTAACACCATAAATTAAAGTTGCAATAGAAACTAAAATGAGTGCAATACTTCTTTGGTTCATGAAAATGAATTGTAAAATGAAGGCACAAAGTTGAGAATAATTTTAAGAAAATGTACAAAAAAAGAGTTTCAAATTCATGAAACTCTTTAATCTAGGTTGGTTGATTTTTAGTAATCAATTCGCTTTTCTAATTGATTATTAAGCGCTAACAATATACACATTTAAAACTATTCCAATTATATTTGTAAAAAAAGCTACAACAATGAACATACATCACCTCTCTACAAAGCCCTCTATTCTGAATAAATTCATTTCAGAAATTAGAGATCAAAAAATTCAAAAAGATAGTTTACGATTTCGGAGAAATATTGAAAGAATTGGAGAAATATTAGGATATGAATTGAGCAAAAAACTCGCATATGAAACCCTAGAGGTTACCACTCCCTTAGGAACAAAACAGATAGACCTTCCTAAAAAGGAGATCGTTCTTTGCTCAATATTAAGAGCAGGACTCCCACTTCATCAAGGGTTGTTAAACTATTTTGATGCTGCTGAAAATGCGTTCATTTCCGCATACCGACATCATCCAAATAAAGATGTAGCATTTGAAATTGTCGTAGAATATTTTGCCGCACCTGCAATTGAAAATAAAATACTTCTATTGGCAGACCCAATGTTGGCAACAGGCCAATCTTTAGTTGCAGTCCATGAAGCAATTAAAAAACAAGGGATTCCCAAAGAAATTCATATTGTTGCAGTAATTGCATCTCAAGAGGGAATCGATTTTATTGAAAATCATTTTCCTGAAAATACCCATTTATGGATCGCTGCAATTGATCCGAAATTGAATGAAAAAGGATATATTATACCAGGTCTTGGAGATGCTGGAGATTTGGCTTTTGGAACTAAACTATAAAAATAAAGGCCCCAAAAGAGCAATCAATACAAAAAGAATAAGTCCTATTTCTTTTAAAAAATTTCGCTGTATCGATTCAAAACCATTGGCAAGAATTACCGCAACGGGAAAGGCAGCGATTAACAATTCAGAACCATCTCGATCAAACGTGATAAAGAGATATGAAATGCTTGTGAACAAATGACTTAAAAGTAAAATCCAGCTTTTTCTAAAGCGATTATTAACAGAAAATGCACTTCCTGTTTTCATAAAAATAGCAAATAACAAAAAGAAGGAAAGCACACCTAACGGGGCTAAAAAACTAGCTTCCTGATATCTACTAAAATCATAGGTCGTGTAGAAAATGAATTTATCTGTAAAAAGAGACAGCTCACCGATCCAGAAACTGTAAGTGAAAAACAGAAAAATGGGGATCAGAAAACCAATTACAGGAATCAGTAAGGTTTGAAATCGAACCCTTTTGTGAACGATTATTGCCGTAAAAAGAAGCAGTGAAAATACAATTAAAAACGGATTCATAAGGCACATTACACCCAACCAAAAACCAGCATCAAATAACTTTTTAAACACCTCTTTTAATGTTTGTAAACTATACACTTTTCTTAAAAAAAAGAGGTGTAAGAAGTACTCTAAAAAAACCTGATAATCATACAAGTACTTACTAAAAAAAGAAATTACTAAAAGGTAAAATAAAAGAGCGTACGAATTGTCTAGGGTTAATTTATTTCTAGAAATAATAAAATTCACACCGAAAAGCAAAAAGGTCAAAACAAGAAAAAATACTGTTTTTTCAACCATAAAAAATGGCTTCATTTCACTCGCTGAAAACGAATGAAAACTATTTAAAAAAAAGGCACAAAAAAATACGAGTAATAAAACTATAAAATTGATTGGTTTTGATTTGCCGAAAAAATTGGTTAACATTATTTCTTTTGTTATTTTTGCAGCGTAAAGATAAATAAGTTATGATAGCAAGCAATATTTTTAAGTGGATTGGTACTTTATTTACCGAGTATTTATTTACTCCTTTTAATGAAATTCGTTCCGATTTGGCATTAAGAGAATTTGGATGGTGGATTTCGAATGGTTTTAATTGGCTTTTTTTGATTGTCTTTTTATTTCTTTTACGTTACTGGATGAAAGAATCTTACAAATTTAAGAGAGAAGGAACAGAAGATCGCGCTTAATACTACATTCTTTGGGAAGCAAAAACAAATTAAAACGTTTTAACGAAAACGAAACGTTCGAAAATGTCATTCAGCCAACAAGAGAAGAAGTTGTCAATAACTTCTCTTTAAAAGGCAAATGGCATTCTTTTTTTAAAAACGAAAATCCGATAGTTTTAGAGTTGGGCTGTGGTAAAGGTGAATATACAATTGCCTTAGCACGTAAAAACCCAAATAAAAACTACATTGGCATCGATATTAAAGGAGCACGCTTTTGGCGAGGCGCAAAAACAGCCATCGAAGAAGACATTCAAAATGTCGCTTTTATCAGAACTCAAATTGAATTGGTTGATTTTATTTTTGCAGAAAATGAAGTGACTGAAATTTGGATCACATTCCCAGATCCACAAATAAAATACAAACGCACAAAACATAGAATGACAAATGCGTCCTTCTTAAAAAAATATCACCATATTTTAAATGAAGGTGGTATTGTGAACTTAAAAACCGACAGCGAATTCATGCACGGTTATACACTCGGCTTATTGCATGGTGAAGGTCATGAAATTTTAAACGCAAATCACAATGTGTATAAAAATGAAGGATCGCCAAAAGAAGTAACAGCAACGCAAACTTTCTACGAAAACCAATATCTAGAAGTCGGGAAACCCATTACTTACATTCAATTTCGATTAAAGTATTAATTCTTTTCAACCCCAAATTCACCTCAAGATAACCTATCAAAGCAATTTCGCTATGCGCGCTATGTGGTTATTTTTTTTACTATCTTCACATAGTGAAAGAATCAGACAACTTTTTTGAAAAAGTATATGCTGTAGCCCGCCTAATTCCATTTGGTCGCGTAACCAGTTATGGCGCCATTGCTACCTATTTAGGCGCAGCGCGTTCAGCCAGAATGGTAGGTTGGGCAATGAATAATTCTCACAACCAAAAAGAAGAGGTTCCCGCTCACAGAGTTGTAAATAGAAAAGGATTACTTACCGGAAAACACCATTTTAATGGGACAAATCTCATGCAACAATTATTGGAAAACGAAGGAATCGTTGTGATTGAAAATCAAATTCAAAACTTAGAAGACATCTTTTGGAACCCAAAGGATGCATTCGCCTCTGAGAAGAAAGATCTCTAAAACAGATTTTCATTCCTTTTTAAGAATCAACCAATAAATAATCCCAATCTATACCCTTTCTTATCTAAACAGTAAGCCGTATCTTTGCAATCAAGATTTAATCTTAATTAAAGTTATACTACCAACTTGAGCACAGTCGAGCGATTATTATAGCATTAAAAAAACAGGGCACGACTGCGCTCGACCTATTATTTAAAAAAAATGAGTTTTAAAAAACAAGACATATACAAAGCATTAGAAACAATTACAGCTCCTGGGGAAGGAAAAAGCTTAATTGAAAACAACAATGTAACCAATGTTGTCACTTTTGGCAACGAAGTTGAAGTAGACGTAACCATCAGTAACCCTACTTTACAAGCAAAGAAAAAAATTGAAACGGAAATTTCAAAAGCCATCAAAACAAGTGTTGATCCGGCTATTGTTGTCAAAGTAAACGTACAGGTTGTAAAGCCAGTTGCTAAAGAAAACCCAAATTTAATTCGAGGAAAAGAAATTCCGAACATTAAGAATATTATTGCTATCGCATCTGGAAAAGGTGGTGTTGGTAAATCTACCATCACAGCAAACACAGCAATCACTTTAGCCAAAATGGGCTTTAATGTTGGTGTTTTAGATGCCGATATTTATGGTCCGTCACAACACATTATGTTTGATGTTGAGAAAGCTAAACCATTATCTGTAAATGTAGACGGGCGTTCGAAAATGAAACCTGTAGAAAATTACGGAGTCAAATTATTATCTCTTGGCTTTTTTACAGATCCAAATCAAGCCGTAATTTGGCGTGGACCCATGGCTTCTAAAGCATTAAATCAATTAATCTTTGATGCAGACTGGGGTGAATTGGACTTCTTATTAATTGATCTCCCTCCAGGAACCGGAGATGTTCATTTATCCATCGTACAAGCATTGCCAATTAGTGGTGCCGTGATTGTAAGTACACCACAAAACATTGCCTTAGCAGATGCAAAGAAGGGAGTTGCAATGTTTCAGCAAGAAAGCATTAAGGTACCTGTTCTGGGGATTATCGAAAATATGGCGTATTTTACACCCGAAGAATTACCAGAAAACAAATACTATATCTTTGGGCAAGATGGAGCAAAAAACTTAGCCGAAGACATTAAAACTGAGTTTTTAGGTGAAATTCCATTAGTACAAAGTATTCGTGAATCAGGTGATGTAGGGCATCCGGTGGCCTTACAAAATGAAACTGTTTTAGAAAAATCCTTTTCAAAAATTACAAAAAAAATGGTTTCAGAACTATTAAAAAGAAATGCAAATTTACCCCCAACAGAAGTTGTAAGAATTACAACAATGAGTGGGTGTAGTTCTGTAAAAAAATAAGGAATATGGATGCACAAGAAACATTACAAAACGTAGAAAAAGCCTTAGAAGAAATTCGCCCATTCTTAATGAGTGATGGTGGAAACATCGCACTTTTATCGATTGAAGATACTGTTGTTAAAGTACAGCTACAAGGTGCATGTACGGGGTGTTCTGTAAACCAAATGACATTAAAAAATGGCGTTGAAGCGACCATTAAAAAATATGCTCCACATATTATGGAAGTAATTAATATAGAATAACAAACAGCCGTTTGTTTTTACAACAGATTTAAGTAAGAATGATTACCACAGATATTTTAATTATTGGCGCAGGGCCAACAGGATTATTTACCGTTTTTGAAGCAGGTTTATTAAAACTTCGATGTCATTTAATTGATGCACTTCCACAAGCGGGCGGACAATGTTCCGAGATCTATCCAAAGAAACCTATTTATGATATTCCTGCATATCCAGAAATTTTAGCAGGCGATTTAACCGATAAGTTAATGGAACAAATTAAACAATTTGAACCTGGATTTACTTTAGGAGAAAGAGCAGAAACAATAGAAAAACAAGAAGACGAAACTTTTATTGTTACCACTAACAAAGGGACAAAACACCACGCAAAAGTTGTAGCAATTGCTGGCGGACTTGGTTCTTTTGAACCCAGAAAACCACCCATTTTAAATATTACAGATTTTGAAGACAAAGGGGTCGAATACATCATTCGGGATCCCGAGTTTTATAGCAATAAAAAAGTAGTCATTTCTGGCGGTGGAGACTCCGCGCTAGACTGGGCTATTTTTCTAACAGATGTAGCATCATCAGTCACTTTAATTCATCGACGAAATGAATTTAGGGGTGCATTGGATTCTGTAGACAAAGTACAAGAATTAAAAAATGCAGGTAAAATTACGATGATTACCCCTGCAGAAGTAAAAGGAATCGTTGGAACCGACAAAGTAGAAGGAGTTGCTGTTGTACAAAATGGTGGCGAAGAATTTATACTTGAAACCGACCATTTTATTCCACTTTTTGGATTGTCTCCTAAATTAGGTCCGATTGCTAATTGGGGATTAGAAATAGAGAAGAATGCCATTAAAGTAAACAACGCATTGGACTACCAAACCAACATTCCTGGCATTTATGCCATTGGAGATGTAAACACCTATCCTGGAAAACTAAAATTAATTTTATGTGGTTTTCATGAAGCGACGTTAATGTGCCAAAGTGCCTACAAGCGTATTTTTCCAAATAAAAAATATGTAATGAAATATACCACTGTTGGAGGCGTAGATGGTTTTGATGGAACCAGAAAAGAAGCCCCTAAAGCAGTCGTAAAGAAAATTGAATAATGAGCCCAGACATTACTTTAAAAATAACAGACAGAGAAGGAATACTTCACGAGATTCAAGCCCCTACAGATATGGCGATGAATTTAATGGAAGTCGTTCGCTCTTATGAATTGGCAGAAGAAGGAACCATTGGAATTTGTGGCGGAATGGCCATGTGTGCCTCTTGTCAGTGTTATATGAACTCCAATCATCAATTACCAGAAATAAGCATAGACGAAGACATGATGTTGGCAGAAGCCTTTCATGTAGAAGAAAATAGTCGATTGGGATGCCAGATTCCGATGACTCCTGCAATGGATGGCTTGGAAGTAACATTGGCTCCCGAAAGCTAAAAACACCCAAATTAGTTTTCTGTATATTTGTAGAGAACATTCTTAAAACGTTCCTATGTTTCCAGATTTATTAACTTTTTTAAAATATTTGATAAAACGAAATCCTGAATGAGGATATAATGTACTATAATTAGATCAATGCAAAAATGTATCAATTCAATAGTAAAATTGATGCATTGTATTTATTAATTCATTACTACATTAAATCATGCCATTTTATCATAAATTAGGGAAAATACCACCCAAAAGACACACCCAATTTCGCAAAAAAGACGGAAGCCTATATTACGAACAACTCTTTGGTACGATTGGTTTTGACGGTATGTCTACCAACAGTTATCACGAGCATAGACCTACAATGGTTAAGGAAATTGGAAAACAATATTCTGTAAAACCAAAAATAGCAAAAGCAAACAATATTCAATCCTATCGCTTTAGAGGTTTTCAAGTAGCTCCTGAAAACGATTATTTAGAAAGTAGAAAAATTGTTTTAACAAACGCTGACTGTAACATCATTTTGTCTGCGCCCAAAAAAGCGACCACAGATTATTTTTACAAAAACACCGATGCAGATGAAGTCATCTTCATTCACAAAGGATCTGGGAAATTAAGAACGCATCTTGGAAATATCGATTTTAAATACGGTGACTACTTAGTCATTCCTCGAGGAATTATTTACAAGTTAGATTTTGACGATGAAAACAATCGTCTTTTTATTGTTGAATCCTACTCACCGATTTACACACCAAAACGATACCGAAATTGGTTTGGTCAATTATTAGAACACGCTCCTTTTTGTGAACGAGACATCAGAAGACCGCATGAATTGGAAACCTATGATGAATTGGGTGACTTCCTCATTAAAGTAAAAAAACAAGGAGAAATTATAGAAATGACCTATGCCTCTCATCCTTTTGATGTGATTGGATATGATGGCTATAATTTTCCATATGCCTTTTCAATTCACGATTTCGAACCCATTACAGGACGAATTCATCAACCACCTCCGGTACATCAAACCTTTGAAACCAATGCCTTTGTCATTTGTAGTTTTGTACCCCGCATGTACGATTACCACCCAGACTCAATTCCTGCACCTTACAATCATAGCAACATCGATTCTGACGAAGTATTGTATTATGTAGATGGCGATTTTATGAGCAGAAATGATGTCGATCAAGGACATATTTCTTTGCATCCCGCTGGAATTCCTCACGGCCCCCACCCTGGAGCAACTGAGCGTAGTATTGGACATACAAAAACAGAAGAGTTGGCGGTAATGGTCGACACATTTAAGCCTTTACAAGTAACTGAAGAAGCAATGAAAATTGCCGATGAAGACTACTATAAGTCTTGGCTGGAGTAAAAAAATATAAAAACAAGTTGAAGAAAGAATAAAAGCGTTTTAAAAAATGATAATGGATTTTCAAAATAAAGTCCAATCCATTTTTTTCACTCTTCTCTAAACTTTCTACACCAATATAAAATAAAGATGAGTACAAAAGAAATAAAATCAGTCAACTACGGATTAGAAAAAATATTTGCGGGCGCACAAGATTTTCTTCCTTTGTTAGGAACCGATTATGTAGAGTTTTACGTAGGAAATGCAAAACAAGCAGCACACTTTTACAAAACTGCATTTGGGTTTCAATCCTATGCGTATCGTGGATTAGAAACAGGATCTAAAAATGCTGTGAGCTACGTGTTGACGCAAGACAAAATCAAACTGGTATTGACAACACCATTAAATAGCAAATCACCCATTAACGATCACATTGTAAAACATGGAGACGGGGTGAAAGTGATTGCACTTTGGGTAGAAGATGCCAGAAAAGCCTATGAAGAAACCACATCTAGAGGTGCAAAATCCTACATGGAACCAACCGTAGCATCGGATGAACATGGAGAAGTTGTAAGAGCAGGAATCTATACCTATGGAGAAACCGTTCATCTCTTTGTAGAACGTAAAAATTACAAGGGCGTATTTTTGCCAGGTTTTCAAAAATGGGAATCCGCCTACAATCCACCAGCAGCAGGTTTAAAATACATTGACCACATGGTAGGGAATGTGGGTTGGAACCAAATGGATGTATGGGTAAAATGGTATGAGGAAGTAATGGGATTTGAGAACTTCTTATCCTTTGATGACAAGCAAATTCACACAGAATATTCAGCGTTAATGAGTAAAGTAATGTCGAATGGGAATGGGCGTATTAAATTTCCTATTAACGAACCCGCGAAAGCAGCAAAACGCTCTCAAATTGAAGAATATTTAGATTTTTATGAAGGAGCGGGTGTGCAACATATTGCCGTTGCAACCGATGACATTATAAAAACAGTAAGTCAATTAAAAGCAAATGGTGTAGAATTTTTATCGACACCTCCCGAAGAATACTATCGATCTGTTCCTGGAAGGTTGGAAGAATTTAGTCATGAATTAAGAGAGGATATCGAAAAATTAAAAGGGTTAGGCATTATGATTGATGCCGATGAAGAGGGGTATTTATTACAAATTTTCACAAAACCAATTGAAGACAGACCAACCTTGTTTTTCGAAGTCATTCAAAGAATGGGCGCCAGAGGTTTTGGTGCAGGAAATTTTAAAGCCCTTTTTGAATCGATTGAAAGAGAACAAGCAAAAAGAGGCACATTGTAAAAAACACAATCCCATAAACAACTAGTTGTTTATGGGATTTTAAAAGAATACGAATGAAGCATCTAAACATTAAATCACCTTTCTCATAAATTCACTTTCAAACAAGTAACTACGTGCATGAAATTTTAACTAAAAAAAAGAAAAATGAGTAAAGATGAAATATTAAAGGCCATCGAGGAAAAATATGACAAACTTGGGGTTCCGTTAGACGCCATGTTAGAAGGTTTGTTGTGGAGTACTCCAATCACTTATTGGGATTATATCCAGACAGACGCATTGTTGGGCTTGCAAACTCCAAGAACAAATCAACCCGATGAAATGGTATTTATTATGTATCATCAAGTCAATGAGTTATTGTTTAAAATGGTCTTATGGGAAATTGATCAAGTTGCAAAAACAACCGAAGTTTCCGCAGAAAAATTTGCATTGCACCTCAACAGAATAAGCCGGTATTTTGACATGCTAAGCAGTTCTTTTACTGTTATGGCAGATGGAATGGAGCGAGAACAATATTTAAAGTTCAGAAATACATTAACACCCGCAAGTGGTTTTCAATCTGCACAGTATCGAAAAATTGAATTTGCTTCTACAGAATTAATTCAATTAATAGATGTACGATATCGAGATACAATAGACCGAAATTCCTCCTTTAAAAATGCCTATGATCATCTGTATTGGCAAGCTGCAGGAGTAAATCATAAAACAGGAAAAAAATCAACCCTACTCAATTTGTTTGACAAAAAGTATTTGGGAGACTTTATTGATTTTATGGAAGATTATAATGAAATTAATTTTTCTAAAAAATTCAAACAACTTCCAAAAGAAGTTCAACAAAGCGAAGAATTAATTCAAGCAATGCGTCATTACGATCATACCGTAAACGTAAAATGGGTACTCGCACATTACAATGCCGCAGGCAAATATCTAAGCGGAAAAGACAACGATCTAGAAGCAACTGGAGGAAGTAGTTGGCGGAAATACCTACATCCAAAATTCCAACGTAGAATTTTTTATCCCTACCTATGGTCTGAAGAAGAATTGAAAAATTGGGGAACTGATTCGCAATAAATTCATTAAAAATTACTTTTATAATTTTTGTAACACAATTTGTCAATACTTTTTTATATGTTTGAGATCGATGAAAAAAAGAACCCTCTTATTTGCACTATTTTTTATAGCCTTTACCTCTTTTGGTCAAGAAATTAGTTCAGAAAAAAACACGGTCTTTAAAAACGGAGAGTGGCTTCGTTATAAAATGAGTTATAGCGGCTGGATGCGTGCCGGAACTGCAATTTTAAAACTAGAGGAAAAAGAACTTAATGGTAAAAAAGTTTTACATGCAACTGGAACTGGCTGGACTTCTGGAATGATAAAGTTGTTTTTTAAAGTAGATGATACCTATGAAAGTTACTTTGATAAAGAAATTACAAAACCCTACTTTTTCAAACGAAAAATAGATGAAGGTGGCTATAAAAAAAATAGAAATACCACGTTTAATTACAAAACAAAAAAAGCCTTCGTTCAAGATTTTATTAAGAAAAAAGATACTTCGATTACATTTTCAGAGGTACAAGACATGCTCTCTTCTTTTTATTATTTAAGAAATAAGAACGTTGATACCTTAAAAAAAGGAGAGGAAATTAGTATTGACATGTTTTTAGACTCACAAATTTATCCGTTTAAACTTCGTTTTTTAGGAAAAGAAATTCTAGAAACAAAAATCGGAGCGGTAAAAACTTTAAAATTTAGACCCTTAGTCCAGACAGGTAGAATCTTTAAAGCGCAAGAAAGTGTTACAATTTGGATTACTGCAGATAAAAATAAAATCCCAATTAAAATGAAAGCCAACCTATCCGTAGGTTCATTAAGAGCCGACTTAGAGGCCTATAAAGGTTTGGCGAATTCGTTTGAAAAAATTTATAATTAAATTCTTTCTCTAAATCACTACGAAAACGTTCACTTAACTTCCTGAAATTCATTAAAAAATTAGTGTATTTTATTTGTACTTTTGATGTCAATTGAAATATGACCTGTAAAATTCATTTCTTGAAAAAACTATGTACTCTTATCTTTCTTTTTTCTTTGATACTTTCGTGTACTACAAAAGAAGAAAAAACCGTTAAAAAAATGATCGCCCCTCCAGTAATCATTAAAGAATACGGATATGTATTGAATGATTATAAGGTAATAAAAGATACGATAAAAAGCGGCGAAAGCTTTGGAATCATCTTAGACAGACATCATGTGATGTACCCTACAATCAATAAAATTACGCGTACTATAAAAGAAACTTTCGATGTCAGAAGGGTGCGTGCAGGAAAACCATATACAATTTTAGCACACAAAGATTCTACAGAAAAAGCACAGGTTTTTATTTACAACCATGACAAAATCAATGCAACAATTGTAGCGTTTACCGACTCCACAGTTACGGCGCATCGGTATAAAAAACCGATTAAAATTGTAGAAAAAGAAATTGGCGGGAAAATATTTTCAAGTTTGTCTGTGACCATGGACAGCCTTCATATAAATCCAGGATTGACAAATACAATTGCAGATGATATTTATGCTTGGACGTTGGACTTTTACAAATTGCAAAAAGGAGACGAGTTCAAACTCGTTTATGAAGAGAAATACATCAACGATACCGTATTTGCAGGTTTCGGAAATATTAAATCTGCCGTTTTTAAACATAAAAACAGGGATTTTTACGCCTTTCGATTCTTAGCCGATAGCACAAAAGGACTGGTAGACTATTATGACGATGAAGGTAAAATATTAAGGCGTCAGTTTTTAAAATCACCCATAAAATTTGGCTCAAGAATCTCTTCTCCTTACAATTTAAAAAGAAGAATTAGACACTACGGTTATCGAGTAAAACCCCATAAAGGAACCGATTTTGCAGCAAGAGAAGGAACACCCATTATGGCAACTGCAAGTGGAACCGTTACTGCGTCTACCCAAAAAGGAGGAAATGGAAAGTATGTAAAAATTAGACATAATAAAACTTACGAAACCCAATACCTTCATATGAGAAGACGAAATGTAAAAAAAGGACAATTCGTAAAACAAGGAGACATTATTGGTTGGGTAGGAAGAACAGGAAGTACTGAGGGCAGACATGTGTGTTATCGTTTTTGGAAAAACGGCAGACAAGTAGATCCTTTCAAACAAAAACTCCCTGCTGCAAAACCCTTAAAGAAAAGCATTAAAACAAAATACTTGGCGTTTATTGAAACACCTAAAACTAGATTAGACAATATTGAAATCACTGAAACAAAAAGTGAATTATCAGAGATAATTGCTGAAAATTAAAAAATAAATATGGCTTTAAAAAACATTAACCCAACCACTACAAAGGCTTGGCAAGACTTATCAGATCACTTTAATGAAATCGAAAAAACAACTCTTAAAGAACTTCACCTAGATAAAAATAGGCAAGCGGAGTTCTCTATCCAAAATGAAGATGTTCTTGTCGATTTTTCTAAGAATAGAATCACCAAAAAAACCTTAGCTCTTTTAGTTGCTTTGGCAAATGAAGTAGATTTAAAAGACGCAATTGAAAAACAATATACTGGAGCAGTTATCAATGCAACAGAAGGTAGAGAAGTATTACACACTGCACTAAGAAGCAATTCCGATGAGCCTGTGCTTGTAAATGACAAAAACATAAAACCTCAAATTCAAGCTGCATTACGAAAAATTAAAAGTTTTAGTAATAAAGTAATTTCTGGAAAATGGAAAGGATTTACAGGCAAAGCTATCACCGACATTGTAAATATAGGTATTGGGGGGTCTGATCTTGGGCCTGACATGGTTGTAGAATCTTTAAAATTTTACAAAAATCATTTGAATACCCACTTTGTTTCTAATATCGATGGAGATCATGTTTCTGAAATTATCAAACACCTAGACCCAGAAACTACCTTGTTTGTCATTGTTTCTAAAACCTTTACAACACAAGAAACAATTACAAATGCCAATACAATTAAAGACTGGTTTTTGTCGCAAAAGAAATGCCCTGCAACTATTTTTGATGTCGCAAAACATTTTGTTGCCGTGTCTACAAACTTAAAATCTGTAGAAGATTTCGGAATCGATAAAGCCAATATTTTCCCAATGTGGAATTGGGTTGGAGGTCGTTTCTCTCTATGGTCAGCTGTGGGAATATCCATCAGTTTGTCTGTTGGTTTCACGAACTTTAAAGCTCTTTTAAACGGCGCTGAAGAAATGGATATTCATTTTAAGAATGAAGAATTTGATAAAAACATCCCCGTAATTTTAGCCTTAATTAGTATTTGGTACAATAATTTTCACAAAGCAGAAACCGAAGCCATTTTACCGTACACACAATATTTAACAAAATTATCTGCCTATTTACAACAAGCCATTATGGAAAGTAATGGAAAAAGTGTCGATCGAAATGGAGATCGCGTCAACTACCAAACAGGAACCGTTGTTTGGGGAAGTACTGGAACCAATATGCAGCATGCGTTTATGCAATTGGTTCATCAAGGAACCAAGTTAATTCCGTGTGATTTTATTGGCTACAAAGAATCGTTGTATGGGCTCACAGACCATCATCAAAAATTAATGGCCAACTACACTGCACAAATGGAGGCGTTGGCCTTTGGGAAAACAAAAGAAGAAGTTCATTTAGAATTAAAGTTTTCTGGAGATCAAGATCAAATAGCAACCCTACTCCCTTTTAAAGTTTTTGAAGGAAACAATCCAAGCACCGGGATTTTATTTGATAAATTAACGCCAAAATCTTTGGGAAAACTCATTGCCATGTATGAACACAAAATTTTTGTACAAGGAATTCTTTGGAACATTTATAGCTATGATCAATTTGGTGTTGAACTTGGGAAAGAATTAGCAAAAAAATTGCTAAATAAATCATAAAATTAACCTTTGCAGTTTTTTTTCTATATTTGAATAATCTAAACTTTATATAAAATGAAAATATTTAAAAATTTATTGTTTGTAGCTTTATTTTTTATGACAGCTACTGTCATGGGGCAAACCAAGGTTACTGGAACAGTTGTCGATGAAAACAACCAACCCCTCCCTGGATCTAGTGTTCTTGAGAAAGGGACAACGAACGGAACAGAATCTGATTTTGATGGTCAATTTACATTGAACGCAAAATCGAATTCAGGTGTTTTAGTAATTTCTTATATCGGTTACAAATCGATGGAAATCTCATTTTCCGCTGCAAAAGCCAACGTTGGTTCTGTACAACTAGTTGAAGACGCAGATGCATTAGGTGAAGTAGTTATTATTGGTAAAGGGGTTATCGATTTAGCAGGGGGTAGAAAAACACCTATAGCGGTTTCAACAATTAAAGCTGCCGAAATTCAAAGAAAAATTGGAACACAAGATGTTACCATGACATTGGTAAATACGCCTTCTGTATATGTTGCAGGACAAGGTGGTGGTTTTGGTGATACTCGTATTTCTGTAAGAGGATTTGATCAAACAAACACTTCTTACCTATTAAACGGACAACCAATTAATGGAATGGAAGATGGTAAAATGTACTGGTCTAACTGGTCTGGAATTAGCGACATTGCAAGTGCAGTTCAAATTCAGAGAGGTTTAGGAGCATCTAAATTGGCCATTTCTTCAGTTGGAGGTACCACCAACTTTGTAACAAAAACAACAGAAAAAAAACCAGGAGGTTACTTTTCTACAGCTTTGGCAAATGATGCCTACTTTAAATCTACTATGTTTTACAACACAGGTCAGAATGAAAGTGGTTTTGCAACCTCTGTAATGTTTACTCACTGGCAAGGTGATGGATACAACGAAGGAAACAAAGGACAAGGACAAACATACTTTGTGTCTTTTGGATACAACCCAAATGAAAAGCACAACTTTAACTTCTTAATTACTGGAGCGCCACAATGGCACGACCAGAACTATTCTAAAAGTATTTCTTCTTACTTAGAATACGGTAGAAGATACAACAATAACTGGGGTACTTACCAAGGTGAATACAAAACAGAACGAAGAAATTTCTATCACAAACCTGTAATGAACATTAACTGGGATTATGCGATTAGCGATGATTCGAACCTCTCAACAGTACTTTATGCTTCATGGGGACGTGGAGGTGGAACTGGAAACAGAGGAAACAGAGAAAGAACGAATACTGGATATGTAGATTATGATGCAATTTACGCAAACAATGCATCTGCTGTCGCCGGAAACTTCGGAAACGGAGCTTACATTACAAGATCTTCTATGAACAACCATAGCTGGTATGGAATGGTTTCTAACTATGAAAAGCAACTGAATGACAATTTAGTTTGGAATGTAGGAGCCGATTTAAGAACCTACTACGGAACTCACTTTAGACAAGTAAAAGATTTACACGGATTGTCTTCTTGGACAGAAGATAGAAGATTAAAAGATGCAACACACAATCGAGTTGGAGATGTTGTTTCTGTAACCGCAACCAATGCATTTAGCGCAAACCCTTGGGCTACTTTCTTCAATTCTGCAAACGAAAATGAAAGAATTGATTATGACAGTAGTGAAAGAATTTCTTATGCTGGAATGTTTACGCAACTAGAATATGCTACTGATAAATTATCAGCATTTGTACAGGGTTCATTGTCTCAGCAAAATCATCAAAGATTTGATAGATATGATTATGATGCAAACTCTCAAGATTCTGAAAAAGTAAGTAATGTTGGTTACAACGTGAAAGCCGGTGGTAGTATTATTGTAGATGAAAGTAATAAAGTGTATGCGAATGCAGGTGTTTATTCACGTCAGCCATTTCACGATGCCATCTTTAATACTTATGATAACAGAGTAAGTCCTTTCACTCAAAATGAAGATATTTTAGGATTGGAATTAGGATACTCTTATGCTAAAAACAACTTTAGTGCAAATGTAAATTTATACAGAACCTCTTGGAAAAACAGAGTGGTAAGTTCTTCAAGAGTTGTAGACGGAGTTGTTGAAAACACGTTGAACTTTGGTGCGGAGCAATTGCACCAAGGAATCGAGATTGACTTTAGAACAAAGATGCTAAATGACAAACTAACCTTTAAAGGATTTACTTCTATTGGAGATTGGGAATATGTTGGAAGTACTGTTCGAAGAGTAGTCGATGAGGATCAAGTAGTTTTATCTGAATCAAACAATGATGTTGACGGTGGTAAAGTTGGTGATGCAGCTCAATTCACTTTAGGATTTGGTTTAGACTATGCAATTACAGACAACTTATCTATGGATTTTGACTGGAGATTGTATGATGGTCTATACGCAAACGTAGGAGCAGTAAAAAATAACTTAGAATTGCCTACTTATGACATTGCAGATTTAGGGATTTCTTACCGTCTTTTTATTGGAGAAAACAAAGACAAAAATTTAGATTTCAGATTGAATGTAAACAACTTGTTCTATGAAGTGTACTTGACTGACCTTAGAGACAATGATGAGGCATCTCCAATCGCTTCAGAAAACTGGAAAGGGATTAACAAATCTAACCGAGGAATGTTTGGTTGGGGAAGAACTTGGAATGCTTCTGTGAAATACAGCTTCTAAAAAAAATCTTTATACTTTTATAAAACCACCTCAATGAGGTGGTTTTTTTATGCTTCGCTTTTAGTCTTCAAAAAAATAAGGAGGTGCATTTTTCTAAATTCGTTTTAGCAGCAGTTGGAAAAAAAGAGATCAGGCAATAGACTATTTTAAACGCTACATTTAGTGTAAAAAAGTTAATAACTCCAATAATTAAGGTTTCAAAGAAAGAAAAATTGATGCCGAAAAAAGTGGAAATGCACCTAATACCTATTTTTGTTAAAGGTTTTAACAAATTTAATCTGCGCTTTACAGATGCGTAGGTTTTGTTAATAACCCTGTTAATACTTAATTAATTGATTTTCAGATAATATGTTGAATTATATTTACATTTAATCTTCTTAAAGTTTTGTTAAACCTTAACATTAAGTTAACACTGTAACTCTTCAAAATTTGGATTTTTGCAGAATAATTTAACCCCATAAAATTTATTAATGAAAAATTTTAAAAACTTATTATTTGTAGCATTGATGTTAGTATCAACTACTGTATTAGGACAAACTAAAATTTCAGGAACGGTTGTAGACGAAAGCAATCAATCATTGCCTGGAGCAAGTGTTCTTGAAAAAGGAACCATGAATGGAACGGAAACAGATTTTGACGGAAAATTCTCGTTAAACACCACCTCTAATTCAGGAGTATTGGTCGTTTCTTTTATTGGATATAAGACCGTTGAAATGTCTTTTTCTTCAACAAAATCTAATTTGGGTGCTATCCAATTAGAAGAAGGTGGAAGTACATTAGATGAAATTATCATCACATCTACATCATTTGCAATTGATAGAAAAACCCCAGTAGCGGTTTCTACAATTAAAGCAGCTGATATTGAAAGAAAATTAGGAACTCAGGAATTTCCAGAGGTTTTAAAGTCTACACCTGGAGTGTATGCTACAAAATCTGGTGGTGGTTTTGGAGATGGTAGAATTAACTTACGTGGATTCAATTCTGAAAACGTAGCCGTAATGATTAACGGTGTTCCCGTAAATGATATGGAAAATGGTAGAGTATACTGGTCTAACTGGGCTGGATTGTCGGATGTAACATCTGCAATGCAAGTACAGAGAGGTTTAGGTGCTGCGAAAGTAGCGGTTCCTTCTATTGGAGGTACGATTAATATCTTATCAAAAACTTCTGATGTAAATAAAGGTGGAAATGTTGTTGCTTCAACAGGTAACAATGGATACCAAAAATACGGCTTTACATTATCTACTGGATTAATGGAAAATGGATTGGCTGCTACTGTATCTTTTGCTAAAATATCTGGTGAAGGTTATATTGAAGGAACACAATTTGAAGGATCTAACTACTTTGTTAACTTCTCTAAAGAAATCAATGAAAATCACAAGATTTCTTTTACAAGTTTTGGAGCGCCACAAAGACATGGTCAAAGACAAAACATGAGTACCGTTTCTACCTATAGAAATGCAGAAGCTGGGAATCAATTTAATCCAGATTGGGGTTATAAAGATGGTCAAGTAACACATATTGAAGATAACTTTTACCACAAATCTCAAACGTCATTAAACCACTATTGGACTATTAACGATAACACTTCTTTATCTACTGCTGCATACGTATCTTACGGTAGTGGTGGTGGTGGTGGAACTGCTGGAACTAACAGAGATTTATTTGGTGTTAGACTTGGTGGTGCAGACCAACCTGTAGATTTAGACAACATTGTTGAAATCAACAGAGCTAACGGAGCTTTAGGTTCTGAAGCTATCTTAAGAGCCTCTAGAAATGACCACGAATGGTACGGGTTATTATCTACCTTCAAAACAAACTTAACAGATGAACTTACTTTTATCGGTGGATTGGACGTAAGAACTTACACAGGAAAGCACTTTAGAGAAGTGACAGACTTATTAGGAGGTGATTATTACTTTGACAACGAGAACGTGAACAATCCAAATGCAGCTTTAGTAGTTGGAGACAAAATGGGCTATAACAACGACGGTGAAGTTGGTTGGTTAGGTTTCTTTGGTCAATTAGAATATGGAACAGAAAACTTTGATGCATTTGTATCTTCTTCTCTTCAAAAAACTTCTTACCAAAGAATTGAATACTTTTTATATGACTTAAGCACAGAAGCTGGAAAAGATTTAGCAACTTCTGAGAAAATCAAATTGGATGGATATAGTATTAAAGGGGGTGCAAACTACCGTTTAGACGATGTTCAAAATGTTTTTGCAAACATTGGTTATTTCGAAAGACCAGCTGCATTCAATGCTGTTTTTAACGGATACAACAACACGAAAATCAACAGAGATGCTGAAAATGAAAAAGTATTCAGTTTAGAATTAGGGTACGGTGTTAGAGCTGAAAAATTTGCAGCAAATGTAAACGTATACAGAACACAGTGGAATGACAGAACTTTTACAAGAAGCGTAAGAGCTACTGAACCTGGTGCTGAAGACTATACCGCAAACCTTTTAGGCGTAAACGCTTTACACCAAGGAGTTGAGTTTGATTTCACCTACAAGCCTTCTAACAACCTTAACTTTTCAGGAATGGTATCTTTGGGAGATTGGAAATGGGACAACAACTTAGAAGATGTACCAGTATTCAATGAAAACCAAGAAGAAGTAACGACACTTTCTTTACCTATTAAAGGATTGAGAGTTTCTAACGCTGCACAAACAACTGCTGCATTAGGGATGTTATACAAATTCTGGGACAGAACAAGTATTACTGTAGATTACAACTACTTTGCGAACTTATATGCTCGTATCGATGTTTTAAACTATGCAAACGCAACAGAAACACCAACCGA
Organism: Polaribacter sp.; assembly: GCA_018663625.1. Classification (GTDB taxonomy): domain Bacteria; phylum Bacteroidota; class Bacteroidia; order Flavobacteriales; family Flavobacteriaceae; genus Polaribacter. The sequence continues at coordinate 33,205 of JABJPX010000005.1, forward strand.
TTCTTATAAAGTACCAAGTTACGGTACTGTAGATGCAAGTTTACGTCACAGTTTTAACTTTGGAACATTTGACACTACACTTACTGCTCGTATCAACAACTTATTGGATACAGAATATATCGCAGATGCTATTGACGCTTCAGATCCATTAGTATTTTTTGGTTTCGGTAGAACATTCAGTTTAAGTGCAAAAATTAAATTTTAAAAAATAACAATCATGAAAAAAATATTTTATTCATTCGCAATCCTTTCTTTGGTGTTTACATCTTGTAACCCTATGGAAGACATTTATAAAGAAGTAGATGCTCAAGAAACTATTATTTCTGGTGAAGCAAAATTTACTTTAACTGACGGAGACTATGATGATTTAGGTTTAAACTACGGTAACTTTAGCTCTACTGACGACGCTAAAGAAATGCTTCCTGAATTTTTATCTGACAAATTTCCAGCATGGGGTAAAGAATCATTAGCTGAAGTAACTTTTAAGTTATACCAACCAGCATATGACGAAAGAAGTTTAGATGTATATACAGTAACTTCTCAAGACTATGCAGATGGTGGACATACTTATGGAAACTTTAGTCGTGAATCTCACATTATTGACTTCTTAAACACAAAGTACACTGCACCAGCAAACAGATTGTTGGTTTCATTAACCTATAAGTACTATTCAGGAAGTGTATCTACCTTAAACAATGGTTTCTTATTTGTAAATGGAGAATGGCAAATGGCTACTGGTTTCACAGCAGATGAGTATGAAACAATGGGCGAAGGATACTCGAACTTCTCTAATGAAGACGAAGCTTTGACTAAAATACCAGTATTTTTACTTGAAAAATTTAGATTCTCTGGAAAAATGGCTGGAGATATTGAGCCAATCATGTATAAATTATATGTGAGTGGATCTGTGTTAAGCTATATTGCTAACTTTATCTATGATGGAGCAGCTTGGTCTGTTTACAACAATGTTGTAAATGAAACCATTAAATTTGGACATGATGGTATGAACTGGGTTCCAGACAACACCATTAAGTACACATTAACTTCTGCTGATTACGAGTTAGTTGGTAATGGGAATTACGGAAACTTTGATGTAAGAGCAGGAAAAGACGAAGAGTCTGTTGAAGCGCGTTTAGCAAAAATCAATACAATCTTATTAAACAACTTTCCAAGTGATGCAGATGGTCAGAAATACATTGTTACTTACAACATCTATAACGGTGCTGCTGGCGTTTGGTCAATGGCAGTTATCAAGTCTGGATCAGCATATATTTTACAATAGTAAAATCTAATTTTTTACTGTTTTTAAAACCACCTCCTATGAGGTGGTTTTTTTATGTAATAATTTGTTAACTTTACAGCACTAAAAAAACAAGAGATTACATTATGAAAGACATCCATTCTTATTGGGCCTATTTGGTTTTAGCTTTTTTAGCTTTTGCTGTGGCAAATGCTATTATTGGGTTCACACAAAAAAAAGAATTTAAAGACAAAGACCTTAGAATCGGATTGTTTACTTTAATCGTTTCGCACATCCAATTGTTAATTGGCTTGGCTTGGTATTTCATGTCTCCATGGTACAAAGCGCTTAAAACAGATCCTAATGCTGTTATGGGAGATAAAACAACCCGACTATTGGCGGTAGAACACCCAAGCATGATGATTATTGCCATTGTATTGATTACAATAGGTTGGTCTAAACACAAAAAGAAAACAACAGATGCTGCACGATTTAAGACCTTTGCGATCTTCTATGGTTTGGCACTATTGATCATTCTTTCCAGAATTCCTTGGAGTAACTGGATCTAAACAATGAAATTTATAAGCTACCTTTTATCACCGGTATTCTTAGTGGTTTTCTTTCTGCTATTGATTATTTTCCATCCACTGCAGTGGTTGAGTTTCAATCTTTTTGGCATCAATGGACATATCGTAGTCGTAGAAACGCTGAATTGGTTTTTAGTGAAATCCTTGCTCATTTTGGGCGTTCCCGTTCGTTTCGAAAACAAGCAAAAACTCTCAAAAGAAAACAACTATATTTTTGTGGCCAATCATCAAAGTTTGTATGACATTCCCCCATTAATCTTATACTTAAGAAAACATTCTCCTAAGTTTGTTGCCAAAATAGAATTGGGAAAAGGAATTCCCAGTATCTCCTACAATCTAAAACACGGAGGTGCTGCTTTAATTGACCGAAAAGACCCTAGGCAAGCTTTGTCGGCATTGGCTAGTTTTTCAAAAAGAATCAACGCCAACAAATGGTCTGCAGTGATTTTTCCCGAAGGAACACGAAGTACTACAGGAAAACCTAAGAAATTTGCTACAAATGGAATTAAAATGATCGCGAAGTACAATAAAGATGCGTACATTGTTCCAATAACAATTAATAATTCTTGGAAAGTTTATAAATACGGAAAATTCCCTCTTGGTCTTGGAAGTCCAATTACCATAAAAACGCATGAACCTATAGCAATAGCTTCTTTACCATTTGAAGAATTAATGACAAAAGTTGAAACAATAATTACATCTCATATAAAATAAGTATGTCTATACAAAACATTCGAAAAGAAGTAATGAAGACCCTGGAAAAAAACATCGACACCTTCGTCGATAAATTTTTAATTCCAGCAGAAAAGATTTGGCAACCCACCGATTTTTTACCCAACTCACAAAAGGATACTTTTATTGATGAAATAAAAGAAATTCAAGAATTGTCTAAAGATTTAAGTGATGATTTTTGGGTGGTTCTAGTAGGTGATACCATTACCGAAGAGGCACTCCCAACTTATGAGTCTTGGTTGTTAGATATCGATGGTATTTCGCAACAACCCGATAACGGTTGGGCAAAATGGATTCGTTCCTGGACTGCAGAAGAAAACAGACACGGAGATACTTTAAACAAATACTTGTACTTGTCTGGAAGAGTAAACATGCGTGAAGTAGAAATTACAACACAGCATTTAATTTCTGACGGTTTTGATATTGGAACGGCTTCCGATCCTTATAAGAACTTTGTATATACCAGTTTTCAAGAATTGGCAACCTATATTTCACACAACAACGTCGCAAAAATTGCCCGTAAAAAAGGACATAAAGCCTTGGCTAAAATGTCTAAGATTATCGCAGGAGACGAAATGCGTCACCACGTTGCATACACAGAATTTGTAAGACAAATTTTTGCCATTGACCCCAGTGAAATGATGCTGGCCTTTCAACACATGATGAAGCACAAAATTGTGATGCCCGCGCTGCATTTAAGAGAATCATTTTCCGAAAAAGGAAGTCTGTTTGCTAATTTCTCTACCGTAGCCCAAAGAGCAGGCGTGTATACTGGTTTCGATTATATTGATATTTTAAGGAAACTAAACGCTGCTTGGGAAATTGAAAAAATTACAGGCTTAACTGCAGAAGCAGAAAAAGCAAGAGATTATTTATTGAAACTTCCAGACAGAATGTATCGAATTACAGAACGTATTGTAATTCCAAAAACAAAGTTTCAATTCAAATGGTTGAATCCGATCTAAAAAAACCAAATCTCCTTGTAAAATTACAAGGAGATTTTTTTTATTTAGTAATTTCAAAAATATCTTGATCCTTTAAAAAAGGTAACTTTAGTCTGACAGTGTCTTGGTGAGATTTAGAAACTGTTAATATTGCAACTTCGTTATTATTATCTTCAAAGTTTGTTAAACAATTTCCAAGACAATCGTAAGCCGCAGATTTCCCTAAGTATTGATGCCCATTAGCATCTTTTCCTACCCGATTAACACCTAATGTATAGGTCATATTTTCAATAGCTCTGGCTTGCAACAACGTATTCCAAGCTTGAATTCTTGGAGTCGGCCAATTGGCCACATACAACAAAAGGTCATACTGTTCGGTATTTCGTGACCAAGCAGGAAAACGCAAATCATAACAAATGAGCGGACAAATTCTCCATCCTTTATAGGTTACAATTAACTTATTGGTCCCTGCCGAGTAAACTTCATGTTCTTTTGCTAAAGTAAATGAATGCCGTTTATCATAGAATTCAATTTTTCCAGAAGGGTGCACAAAAAGCAAGCGATTGTAAAATTGATCCCGATCAGAAATCACCAAACTACCCACAATAGCAGCCTTCTTATTTACCGCCATTTCTTGAATCCAAGCAACAGAGGTACCGTCCATTTTTTCAGCTACTTTTGAAGCATTCATGGTAAAGCCAGTGGTAAACATTTCTGGTAAAACAATAAGTGCAACGTCTAATGGAATTGTCGCAATTTTACGTTCAAATTGTTCGCGATTTTCCGTTGGGTTTTCCCACACTAAATCAGATTGAATAATAGCTACTTTTAATTCGGATGCCATTTTTTAATGGATAAATAAAGTTTAGTTCCTTCAAAAATAAGATAAATATTGTACATTGTTTTTCAAATTGATATGAATGCATTCTTTTATTTCTGAAACGATAGATACTGTTTTAAAAACTACAAAATCCTTTGAAAATGTAGTTTTTATATTGCCTTCTCAAAGGGCGGGTGTTTTTGTGAAACAAACATTGAAAGATAAAATTAGGGCAGGTTTTCTTCCTGAAATCCAAAATATTGGAAGTTTTATCGAAGAAGTGTCAGAAATTTCGAAAGTCGATAGCGTAGCACTATTGTTTCATTTTTATACCATTTATAAAAGTGTTGAAAAAAACCCAGATTCCTTTGACAAGTTTTCGTCATGGGCATTTACAGTACTACAAGATTTCAATGAAATCGATCAGCATTTAGTAAAAGCTACAGAAATATTTGTGTATTTAAGGGATATTGAACGCTTAAAAAAGTGGTCTGTAGAGGGTACTTTTAAAGAAACAGAAATGGTAAAAGATCATTTTTCATTTGTGGAAAAATTGGGTGAATTTTATCCAAAGCTCTACGCTTTTTTAAAAGAGAAAAATATTGGGTACCAAGGGTTAATTTATAGAGAGGCAACCCTAAAAATGGATGCATATCTCCAAAAAAATCAACATAAAAAATTCTTTTTTATTGGTTTTAACGCCTTAAACAATGCAGAAGAAGTCTTGTTTCAAAAAATGCTGGCAGCGCAGAATACAACAATTTATTGGGACATTGACGCGGCATTTTTAGACAAAAAACAACAAGCAGGTCAGTTTATCAGAAAATACAAAAGCACCTGGAAACATTATGAAAAAAACGATTTAAATACCATTGGAACTACTTTTTTTGACAAAAAAAACATTGAAGTCATTGGACTTTCAAAAAACATTTCTCAAATAAAATACGCAGGAGAAATTTTATCAAAACTACCGAAATTGCAAAATACTGCCATGGTTTTGTCAGATGAAACATTGCTACCAATTACGTTGAGTTCTTTGCCAAAAAATGTAGATGCCATAAACATCACCATGGGATATCCTTTAAAAGACATCCCTTCTACTGCTTTAGTGTACAGTGTGTTTCAATTATTTTTATCGCAAGAAAAACTTCAGAAAAAAGTAGAAAACAGTTTCTATCACAAAGATGTCATTCGTTTTATAAAGGAACCCGCGATTTACAAATTGCTTCAAAAAAACAATATTTCAATTGCAGATGAAATAGCTACCGCAATCGCAAAAGAAAACAACACTTTTATTGACGTAGCCTACCTAAATACTTTCCTAGAGAAGCTAGAGATGACGTCACAAAAAACAATCAGGGTTATTTTTAATCCATTTTCAACAATTGCAAATTTCATTTCGCGTATCCTAGATTTAATTAACCTATTAAAAGAGGATACAAACCCATTAGAAACAGAATTTTTATTCCGTTTTCATACGATTTTCATGCAGCTTCAAGATTTGCATAATGACTATCATTATTTTCAAAATTTAAAAACATTGCACTTGTTTTTTAAGCAATTAATTGGATCGGAGAGCCTGTCTTTTCAGGGAGAACCCTTAAAAGGATTACAATTAATGGGCATGTTAGAAACACGTGTTTTAGATTTTGAAAACGTCATCATTACTTCTGTAAATGAGGGTGTTTTACCCGCCAACAGTCTGCAACAATCTTTCATCCCTTTTGATGTAAAAGTGGAGTTTGACTTGCCAACTTACCGAGAAAAAGATGCTATTTTTTCTTATCATTTCTTTCGTTTACTACAAAGAGCTAAAAATATTTTCATCCTCTACAATACAGAACCCGATGTATTTGGAAGTGGTGAAAAAAGTCGTTTTGTCTCCCAATTAGAAATGATACGTGATGACATTCAGCAAAAAATGATTAGTCCAAAAGTAGTTACAGAAAAAGCAATTTTAAAAGAAATACCTAAAAATGAGGCGGTCATAAACATCCTAAAAACCTTGGCTCAAAAAGGAGTTTCCCCATCGGCGTTGACAAGTTATTTGTACAATCCAATTAAATTTTACAAACAGAAAATTTTAAAAATTAGAGAATTAGACGATGTCGAGGAAACTGTCGCTTTTAACACGCTTGGGACAGTTGTTCATGAAACCTTAGATGAATTATACACCCCTTTTGTAGGGCGTTTTCTAGAAGCAGAAGCGGTTTCAGAAATGCTTAAAAAAGCAAAGCCTCTAGTTGAGAAGCATTTTAAAATAGGGTTTAAAAGTGGGGATTTAAAAACGGGTAAAAATCGTCTTATTTTTGAGGTTGCCAATCGATTTGTTGTCAATTTTCTACAACAAGAACTCACTCTATTAAAGGACGGAGACAATCAATTAAAAATAATTGCTACTGAAGAGAACTTGGCAGCAACAATTCTAGTTGATGGATTGGATTTTCCAATAAAAATTCATGGACAGGTAGATCGTGTTGATGAATTGAATGGAGTAACCAGAATTATCGATTACAAGTCTGGAATGGTGTCTAGCACAAATTTAAAAGTACCTGATTTTTCGAATATTAGAGATGAAAAATACCACAAAGCCGTTCAGGTTTTACTGTATGCTTTCTTGTATACAAAAAACAAAAAATATGACTTTAACAAACCTTTAGAAGCGGGGATTATCTCATTCAAAAACTTAAAAAACGGGTTTTTATCGACGAATTTTTCTGCCTCTAGAACAAAAGATTCTTTGATTACAGAAGCGAAATTAGCCGAGTTTATTGAAGAAATAAAATCGTTTTTAATAGAAATGTATGACTTAGAAACTCCTTTTATAGAACCTCCAAATTTGAAGTATTAAAGCTTCCCTCGTAAAATTAACAAAGGGACATCACAATAAAACTCTTCTTTTAAGATTACTTTTTTCTCCCAAAGCTTTTTAAAGAAACCTCTTTTACGTCTGAAAACGCATAATAAATCGGGATTCATAAGTTTCATATTGCTTAAAACACCTTGATAAGTAGTCGCGCTCTCTGTGACAGTTAAGGTAGTTTTAAGTATTTCTAAATCGGCGTTTAATACCAAGTCTTCATCGGCGTGGTTGGGCGTTTTCACCAACAATAAGTTTACTGCCGCATCAAAAGTATTTGCAAACGCTTGCAAAGGTTTTAATGTTTTTCTTTTGTTGATAATCCCCGATTTAAAGGCGGTTAAAATAGATTTTATGGGTTGGTAAGTATATCCGTTTGGAATAATTAGAACAGGAGTTTCTGTTCTTTTAACAATGCTTCCGGTAGTTCTTCCTAAAAAAACCTCATCCTTAATCGAATTGCTTTTTGGCCCCACGATAATCAAATCAATTCCTAACTCATTGTCTATAGAATCAATGGTATCTAAAACACTTCCCTTTGCCGAAATTAATTTAATTTCAACATTTTTTCGATTCACAGAATTTACAACAGAGCGCATGTATAAATTTGTTTCACGTTCGATAATCGAATCAATATTAATAATCGTACCCGCTTTTGTTTGAAAATTATAGGCTCTAAAAACAAAAATTTTTGCATCAAATTTTGTTGCAAAATCAATCGCGTATTGCAATGTGTTTGAGGCATTTTCTGTGGATCCGATAGGAACTAAAATATGTTTCATGATCTAGTGTTTTTTATATCTGCAAAGGTACAGATTTTTATACGATTCGCATTTTTAAGTTGTGAGGAAGTGTACCTTTGTTGCTGAAAATTATTTTATTTGAAAACAAATATACATTTTAAAAACATTAACAAATTAGCAATTCCTGCGCTCATTGCAGGAATTGCAGAACCTCTTCTGTCTATTACAGATACTGCCATTATTGGGAATATGGAAAGCAATGCTACAGAAAGTTTGGCTGCCGTAGGGATTGTGGGTGCGTTTATATCGATGTTGGTGTGGGTTTTTGGACAGGTTCGAAGCGCCATTTCTTCAATTATTTCTCAATATGTTGGCGCACATAAATTAGAGGAAGTCAATGATTTGCCTGTCCAAGCAACAGCCATTGTTCTTTTGGGGAGTTTCCTTGTTTTGGCAATCTCCTACCCTTTTGCCACACAAATTTTTGAGTTTTACAATGCAACGGGGATGATCTTAGACTCGGCTGTAATGTATTTTAAAATACGAATTTTTGGTTTTCCTTTTTCATTGTTCGTTTTTGCTATTTTTGGCACTTTTAGAGGTTTGCAAAACACCTATTACCCAATGTTGATTGCCATTACTGGTGCACTTTTAAATATTGTTTTAGATATTGTTCTTGTCTACGGCATTGAAGGGATTATCGCGCCAATGCATATTGAAGGTGCTGCTTATGCAAGTGTACTATCACAAATTGTAATGGCAGGTATTGCAGCATCCTTATTGGTAAAAAAGACATCCATTTCCCTAAAGGTACAGTTGCCTTTTAACAAAGAAATCAAACGCATGTTGGGCATGATTTCCAACTTATTTATTCGCACCATTGCATTGAATGTTGCGCTGTATTTTGGGACTTCCTATGCAACAAGTTACGGAAAAGAATATATTGCTGCCTATACCATTGGATTGAATATTTGGTTTTTAGGAGCCTTTATGATTGATGGGTATTCGAGTGCGGGCAATATTTTATCTGGAAAATTATTAGGCGCAAAAGACTATCAAACACTTCTAAAACTAAGTCGTAAATTAACAAAATATGGATTTGTAATTGGAGGGTGTTTGACTATTTTTGGAGGTCTTTTTTATGAATCTATCGGAACTGTTTTCACAAAAGACCCCGTGGTTTTAGAAAAGTTTTATGCTAGTTTTTGGATCATTTTAGCCATGCAACCGCTTTGCGCGATTACTTTTATTTTTGACGGAATGTACAAAGGCATGGGAGAAATGAAAATACTGAGAAACTTACTACTCCTTTCTACAGGGGTTGTTTTTATTCCTGTTTTACTAGTTTTTGATGCCTTCGATTATAAATTACATGCCATTTGGATAGCGTTTACTTGTTGGATTGTTGTACGTGGATTCCCGTTAATTCTTCTTTTTAGGTGGAAATTTATACCACTTGCTCAAAAAAAATAGAAAACTCTCTTTTCAAGAAATAGATTTGATGAATAAAAACTTACTTTTGACTTAAATTAGTAGCAAAATGAACACAACCCGCAAAAACGGCAGTTTATCTACCAAAATAGATCAGAAAATTGCGACGGTAGAATTTGGGCATCCTGCAAGCAATTCTTTTCCAAGTGAACTCTTAGAAAGATTGACAAAGGAATTTTATGCCCTTTCAAAGAATGAAGCAGTAGCCGTAATCATTCTAAAATCTGAAGGAAATGGCACATTTTGTGCAGGAGCTTCTTTTGATGAACTTATTGCAATTCAGAATCTAGAAGAGGGCGCGCGCTTTTTTGCGGGCTTTGCCAACGTTATAAATGCCATGAGAACCTGTACCAAATTAATTATTGGTCGTGTTCATGGAAAAGCCGTTGGTGGTGGTGTTGGCTTGGCTGCTGCTTGTGATTATGTTTTAGCAACGGATAAAGCTGCTATAAAATTATCGGAATTGACTATCGGAATTGGCCCTTTTGTGATTGCTCCGGCGGTAGAACGAAAAATGGGGCTGTCGGGCTTTTCTGAACTCGCACTGAATGCTACTGCTTGGAAAAATGCTTATTGGGCAAAAGAAAAAGGGTTATTTGCTGGTGTTTTTGAATCGGTAACAGAATTGGATACGGAAGTCGCTTCGTTGTCAGAAAAATTAGCGAGCTACAATCCGGATGCTTTAATAGAAATGAAAAAAATCCTTTGGAAGGACACTTCAAATTGGAAAACACTCTTGGAAGAAAGAGCGGCTATTTCGGGACAATTGGTCTTGTCATTGTTTACCAAAAACGCGTTGGCAAAATTTAAAAAATAAAATAACAGTTTTAAAACAATATTGATATGGGAGAAGATTATTTATTTGCAGTCTTAGCTGTAGGAATCGTAATTATGTACTTTTACAACAAAGTTAAAAACAAAAGAAACCGACGCAAATGAGCACAATAAGAATTACAAAACAGTTTAATTTTGAAACAGGGCATGCCTTGTATGGGTATGATGGAAAGTGTAAAAATGTGCATGGGCATAGTTATAAATTGTCTGTAACGGTATCTGGATCTCCTATTACTGATAATTCGAATGTGAAATTTGGAATGGTAATTGATTTTTCCGATTTAAAGAAAATTGTGAAAGAGGAAATTGTTGACATTTTTGACCATGCAACTGTTTTTAATCAAAACACACCACACATAGAATTGGCAAAAGAATTACAAGCCAGAGACCATCATGTGATTTTAGTTGACTATCAGCCAACAAGTGAGATGATGGTGATTGATTTTGCTGCTAAAATTAAAAGCAGGTTGCCAAAGAATATCGACCTCTTTTCTTTAAGATTACAGGAAACGGATACGAGTTTTGCAGAATGGTTTGCAAGCGATAATTAGACGCCGACAACCTACTAAATTTACTTACCGTTAAAGGTATTCATGGTATTGTTTAAACCCGCTGTTCCAAAGGACTTGATGACTTTTGCAGCTATAGGTATACGTTCAATGAGAAGACTAGTTTCTTCTTTGCTCCATTGCCCTAAAACAAAATCAGCTTGTCTTCCTTTGCTATAATTCCCACCAACACCAAATCGGAAACGGGCATATTCTTGGGTGTTTAGTTTTTCTTGAATGTCTTTCAATCCATTGTGACCACCGGCAGATCCTTTTGCTTTTAAGCGAATAGATCCGAAATCAATGTGCACATCATCAGTTACCACCAAAATATTTTCAATACCAATGTTTTCTTGTTGCATCCAGTATTTTACCGCTTTCCCGCTTAAATTCATAAATGTACTTGGCTTTAGCAATACAAAGGTTCTTCCTTTCCATCGAAAGTTTGCTACATCACCCAATTTGAGAGTCTCAAAGGTGGCCTTGTGTTCTTGAGCAACTTCATCAAGAATTTTAAACCCGATATTATGACGTGTATTTGTGTAGGTGTCTCCAACATTTCCCAAACCAACAATTAAATATTTTTTCATGACCTCTTCTTTATAAGCAACTTTGGCTCGAAATAATTTAGCAAAGAATTTTTTCAAATTCATTTTTCAAAAATACTAATTAATCTGTAGTGTAGCTTCCTCAAATAAGTTTTAGGCATAAAAAAAAGCGTTACATAACGTAACGCTTTCTTTAAACTCTATTTTATAAAGCTTATTCTGCAGCTGGTGCAGCAGCTTCTGTAGCTTCTTCTGTAGCTTCTTCTTCTGCTTCTGCTGTTGCTGTTGCATTACGAGAAGTTCTTACTTGAACAACTACGGTATTGTCTGGGTGCATAAAAGTGTACTCATCATTAAATAATGAGGTTACCAATAATTTACTACCAATTTTTAATCCCGAGATATCTGCAGTTACATAATCTGGTAAATTAGCTGGCAATGCTTTGATCTTTAATTTACGGTTTGTAAAACGTAAAGACCCTCCATTTAATACTCCTGGAGAAGTTCCTGTTAATTTAACTGGAATGTTCATTGTTACTTCTTTATCATCAAATAACTGATAGAAATCTACGTGTAAAATCCTATCTGATAGTGGGTGAAATTGAATGTCTTGTAAAATTGCAGTTGTTTTTTGTCCATCAACATCAAGACTTGCGGTAAAAACGTCTGGAGTATATACCAGTTTTTTAAATGCTTTCTCTTCTGCTGAAAAATGCACTGGCTTTTCTCCTCCGTATATAACGCAAGGAACCATACCAGCATTACGTAGAGCTTTCGTTGCTACTTTCCCTACGCTTTCTCTTTTTGATCCTTTAATTGTAATTGATTTCATTACTTTTTTATTAATTGTTTACATTAAAAATTGTCCACTTATTGAGGTATTGTCCTGCACTTTACGCATAACATCCGCAAATAATGGGGCGCAAGATACCACTTTTATTTTAGAAGTAGCTTTCTTTAATGGAATAGTATCTGATACAATAAGCTCTGTTAACGCAGAGTTTTCTATTTTCTCGTAAGCGCCTCCTGATAGGATTGGGTGTGTACAAATAGCGCGAACACTTAGGGCACCTCTTTCTTTCATTAAATTGGCAGCATGTGCTAAAGTTCCTCCAGTATCAATCATGTCATCTACTAAGATTACATTCTTTCCTTTTACGTCACCAATTAACTCCATATGAGAAATGACATTTGCTTTTTTACGTTGTTTGTAACAGATCACTACATCAGAATGCAAATGTTTTGAATAGGCGTAGGCTCTTTTAGAACCGCCCATATCTGGAGATGCAATCGTAAGGTTTTCTAATTTTAGGCTGTTGATGTAGGGCATAAAAATTGTAGAGGCGTACAAATGATCTACGGGCTTTTCGAAAAATCCTTGAATTTGATCGGCATGTAAATCCATGGTCATAATTCGGGTTGCTCCAGCGGTTTGCAATAGATTGGCCACTAACTTTGCGCCAATAGCTACTCTGGGTTTGTCTTTTCGGTCTTGTCTCGCCCATCCAAAATAAGGCATTACTGCTGTTATGTGTCTTGCAGATGCTCTTTTTGCGGCATCAATCATTAATAGCATTTCCATTAAATTGTCGGCTGTTGGAAATGTGGAGCCAATTAAAAAGACTCTTCTTCCTCTTACAGATTCTTCGAAAGCGGGCTGAAATTCGCCATCGCTAAAATGAGTTGTGGTTACTTTTCCGAGTTCGGCACCGTATACTTTAGCTATTTTTTCGGCCAATTCAGTACTCTGAGAACAAGCAAAAAGTTTTGGGTCAAGTTGATTTGAAGACATTTAGTTGTGGTTTGTTGTTGTGTTTCACAAAAATATAAATTATTTAATGAGTTTGGATGAAATTTAAGAGATTAAAATTAAAATATTTGTTAGCTTTGCAACCTACTTCAAATTGCTCAAGTGGCGGAATTGGTAGACGCGCTGGATTCAAAATCCAGTTTTTTCGGAAGTGCGGGTTCGATTCCCGCCTTGAGTACTGATTGGGACAAATCATTTTTTTTTGATTTGTCCCTTTTTTTATTCCCTTTCAAACCCTTGTTAATACTAGCTATTTTGAGCAGTATTGGATTGATATCAGCGGTTCGAACTTTTTTATTATCAAATTGGAATTTTTCTGGAAATATCGAACCAATTAGTAGTCTTTTTTGTTCAATA
>JABJPX010000045.1 GCA_018663625.1 Polaribacter sp.
CCCATTCTGTTGTCTAAGGCTCTACATACAAATTTATCACCATTTAAAATATGAAACTCATCTGGGTAGGTAATCACACAACCAACATGAACGCCTAGTGCTTCCACTTCTTTTTTGGTTGCACAGCCTGTGTCAATAAAAATATTGTCAGGTTTTGGAGCTTCTTCATTTGCTTTGTTTCGAGTATGAATCGCAGGCCATCCAAAAACACCCTTTACAATGCCTTTATCTGTATGAATGTTTACAATTTTACTCGGTGCAATTTGATGATCTGAACCTCCATTACGAATCACGTAAATCAACCCTTTATCAGAAATATAATTTACATACCAAGAAATTTCATCTGCATGTCCTTCTATTACTACTTTGTATTTTGCATCTGGATTAATAACTCCAACTGCAGTTCCATAGGTGTCTGTAATAAACTCATCAACATACGGTTTTAGATAGTCCATCCAAATTTTTTGCCCTTCCCATTCATAACCCGTGGGAGCCGCATTGTTTAAATATTTCTCTAAAAATGAAATCGATGCTGTATTTAATATTGATTTATTTGCCATATATAGGTATGTTGGTTTAAAAGTTCGATTGTCAATCAAAAAAACGATTGTAAAGACTTAACTTGTAAGAATCAATCAGTTTTTCAAATGATTTAATTTTTATTCTGTAAAAATAAAGCGATTTTTGTGTTCTATTGAAATAAAATTTAAAAACTTGTAACAAAAGTTGTTAATTGCACACTTATTCAAGAAGTACACAACCAAATTAAAACCTATCAGATGAAATTAGTAATTCAGAATTTGACAAAGACGTATAAGAATGGTGTTAAAGCCATTGATGATTTAAGTATCGAAATTGGAAAAGGAATGTTTGGACTTTTAGGACCAAACGGTGCAGGAAAATCGTCTTTAATGCGAACAATTGCTACCTTACAATCACCAGATTCTGGGACGATTACATTTGGAGATATTAATGTTTTAGAAGACAAAATGTCTTTAAGAAAGGTTTTAGGTTATTTGCCACAGTCTTTTGGTGTGTATCCAAAAATGTCAGCAGAAGATCTTTTGGATTACTTTGCGACTTTAAAAGGAATTTCAAACAAAGAAGAACGAAAAGCGATTGTAAAAGAAGTTCTGGAAATCACCAATTTATATGACGTAAGGCGAAAGTATGTTGCTGGATATTCTGGGGGTATGAAACAGCGTTTTGGAATTGCACAATTGTTGCTAAACAACCCCAAGTTAATTATTGTTGATGAACCAACCGCAGGATTAGACCCTGCAGAAAGACATCGTTTTTTAAATGTTTTAAGAGAAGTAGGAACCAATAGTACCGTTATTTTTTCTACACATATTGTAGAAGACGTTAAAGAACTGTGTAACGAAATGGCGATCTTAAATGGTGGAAGAATTTTAAAACATACTACACCACAAGAAGCCACCAAAGAAATTGAAGGAACCATCTGGACCAAGATCATCAATAGAGACGATTTGGATAGTGTAGAAGAAACCTACAATCTATTATCTTCAAATTACAACCAAGACAATACGTTGAATGTGAGAGTGCATTCAGCAGAGAAACCTGCTGATGGTTTTGAGCAAACAGCACCACAATTGGATGATGTGTATTTTATCGCTTTAAAGCAAGATGAACCCGTTATTGCTTAATGAAACGATTATTTCGAGCAAATTCGAGAGCTAAAAAAACCTAACAGTTCAACTTTTACACTTTAAAATTATGTTTTCTACCATATTCAAACAAGAATTAAAATACTGGCTAAAAAAACCAGCCTTTTATATTTATGTAGGTATTTTCTTACTATTATCTGTTTTTATTGCAGCTGCCTCCGCAGGTATTTTCGATTCCATTACAGTAACTACAGGTTCTTCTGTGGTGGTAAACTCGCCAATTGGATTGTCTAATTTATTTAACGGATTAACAACATTTATTTTCTTTTTATTTCCATCTATAATTGGAGTTTCTATTTACAGAGATTACAAAAGCGAGATGCATACCATTTTGTATTCGTATCCATTTACCAAAGTCAATTACTTATTTGCTAAGTTTTTTAGTGCAATTACAATCGTTACTTTAATTGTATTGGTCATTGGTTTTGGTATGGTGATTGGTTTTAGAATGCCAGGAACCAATTCAGAAATTGTAGGTTCTTTTAATTTAATGAGTTACTTACAGACTTATTTAATATTTATTTTACCAAATATCCTCTTTTTTGGGGCGATTGTTTTCGGTGTTGTGGCTTTTACAAGAAATATTGCAGCCGGTTTTATAACGGTCATTATTATTATGTTTGGGCAAGGCTTGTTGGAAAGTTTGTTATCAGACCCTGAAAATAGATTTATTGTAGCGCTTTTAGATCCTTTTGGAAGTGCATCAATCAGATATTATACACAATATTGGACGGTTTCAGAACAGAATGAATTGTCAATTCCAATCAAAGAGATGATTGTTTACAATCGTTTAATTTGGTTAGGAGTTGGAACGGCTGTATTTGGTTTGGTGTTTAAATTCTTTACATTCAGTCAGCACGCATTTTCTTTTTCCTTTGGAAAGAAAAAATCAGAAAGAGCTACAAAATCTAATTTTGGAGGAATCACTAGAATCAACTTACCAAAAGTTTCATATGATTATTCTTTTCTTCAAAATTTAAAAACAACCTGGAAATTATCAAATATCGATTTTAAATACATCATAAAAAGCTGGGCATTTATTAGTATTGTTTTAGTAGGCTTAATTTTTATCTTGATAGGATATTCTCAAGTTGGTAATTTATTTGGCACAGCAACTCTACCAATGACATGGAAAATGTTGAGTCAAGGAGATGCTGCATTTGCAGTTTCTATAAATATTTGTACATTTTTATATGCAGGAATGTTGGTACATCGTGCAAAAATTGCAAGAGCGAATCATATTATTGATGCAACTCCAATACCAAATTGGTCTTTATTAGTATCAAAATTAATTGCCTTGATAAAAATGCAGTTAGCGCTATTAACAGTTGTACTGATTTCTGGACTTTCATTTCAGATATACAATGGTTTTTACGATTTTCAAATAGGACTGTATATTTATGAGTTATATATTTTAAACTTTATAGGGTATTTAATTTGGGCATTATTAGCCTTGTATGTACAAACATTAATTGGCAATCCGTATGTTGGTTTGTTTGTTTTATTAGTACTTTCAGTTGGTATTCCTTTATTATCATTGGCAGGAGTAGAGCAAGCAATTTTTAAATACAATGCAGGACCTGGTTTTAGTTATTCTGATTTAAATAGATACGGATCTGGAGAAGCTATCTTCTTTATTTATAAATTTTATTGGCTTTTGTTTGGTTTGGTGTTATTAATTTCATCTTCTCTATTCTGGGTTCGCGGAATTCCGAGTTCTTTTAAAGAACGATTTTTTATTGCAATTAAAAGATTTAAAGGATTCACAGTCATTGGTTTTCTAGTTTTTCTGACTGGTTTTTTTATCCTTGGATTTACTATTTATAAAGAAAATAATATAGATAATAAAAGGACATCTTCCAAAGAAAGAGAAGCATTAAGTGTGAAATGGGAAAAAGATTATAAGAAGTTTGAAAACTATGCCCAACCAAGAATTACAGCAGTCAATGCAAAAATGAACCTTTTTCCAAAAGAAAGAAATTTTGAAGCATCTGTAGTTATGACCTTGGTGAACAAAACAGATGTAGCCATCGATAGTCTTTTCTTAAACCACAACGGACTTCCAAGCACTTTTACATTTAGTCTGGCAAATACATTGGTATTAGAAGATACCATTCAGAATTTTGATATTTATCAATTTGATCAAAAAATTCAACCCGGAGATAGTTTAACCTTGACGGTTACAGTAAAAAATAAAACCAACACTATTTTAAGAAATAATTCACCCGTAATTGAAAATGGGACCTTTATAAATAGTGGTATTTTTCCAACCTTAGGATATGCATCAGGGGGAGAGTTAAGAGACAATAAAACCCGTAAAAAGTTCGATTTACCTCCAAATAATTTAAAACCGCATCCATCAGATTCCACTGCTTTAGGAAACACTTATATCAGCAAAGATTCTGATTGGATTGATTTTGAGGCAACCGTTTCTACTTCCGAAGATCAAATAGCGATTGCACCAGGTTATTTACAAAAAGAATGGCTAGAAGAAGGACGAAGGTATTTTCATTATAAAATGGATAGTAAAATTTTAAATTTTTATGCATTTAATTCGGCACGTTACGAAGTGAAAAAAGAAATGTATAATGATATCAGTTTAGAAATATATTATCACAAAGGACATGAATTCAATTTAGACCGAATGATGGCAGGTATGAAAGCCTCTTTAGATTATAATGCAAAGAATTTTAGCCCTTATCAATTTAGACAAGCAAGAATTATCGAATTTCCAAGAACTGGAGGGACATTCGCACAAGCTTTTGCAAACACAATGCCTTTTTCTGAAGGAATTGGTTTTATTGCTGATGTAGATGATTCAGGTGAAAGTGGCGTTGATTATCCGTTTGCGGTAACAGTTCATGAAGTTGCACATCAATGGTGGGCACATCAAGTGATTGGTGCCGATGTTTTAGGAGCTACTTTACTATCGGAAAGTTTGGCAGAATACGTTTCTTTAAAGGTTTTAGAAGAACAACAAGGAAAAACAGAAATGCGTAAATTTTTAAAGAAAGCATTAGACGATTACTTACAACAAAGAACCTTCGAAAGAAAAAGAGAAAACGCATTGATGTATAATGACGGACAAGGATATATTCATTATCAAAAAGGATCTTTAGTGCTGTATGCTTTGAGTGATTATATTGGAGAAAAAAACTTAAACAATGCATTAAAGAAATATGTAGAAAAAGTGCAGTTTCAAGAAGCGCCTTATACCACCTCTATAGACATGGTGAATCATATTAAAGAAGCAACGCCAGATTCGTTACAGTATGTAATTAAAGACATGTTTGAAACCATCACCTTATATAGCAATCGAATTGTTGAAGCAAAAACAACCGAATTAGAAAATGGGAAATATCAAGTAGATATTGAGTTTGAAGTTTCTAAATATCGAAATGATGAGAAAGGAAGAAAATATTATGGCGAAAAAGTAGGAGACACTCTCTCTTATAAAACAGCTAAAATGAAAAAACCAATTCTTTCTGTTCCATTAGCCGATTATATTGATCTTGGTATTTTTACAGAAGAAGAGGTTGATGGTAAAAAGAAAGAAATTGTTTTATATTTTGAAAAACATAAAATTACAGCTATACATAATAAGGTTTCAATTATTGTAAATAAAAAACCATCAGAAGTAGGAATAGACCCCTATAATAAATTAATAGATACCCAGTCTGATGACAATAGAACGAAGCTTTAATTCAAAATAAACTCCTTACAAGAACTTTAAAACCTCGTACATTCAATGGCGAGGTTTTTTTTCTTAAAACCATTATATTTACACTTTATTTTAAGCCCCTATTGAAGAAACTCATTTACATATATATTCTCCTGTATTCGGTTATCACTTTTTCTCAAAAAAGAGATAAAGACTCCTTGTCAGAACCTTTAGATACATATATTTTAGTAAAGCCAGGAGATACTGCTATTGTGAAGTTGAATGAATTCATGCTTTTACCAAAAAGAAAATTTAAGTCAAAAAAAGACATTCGTTATTATTTTTGGTTTAAAAGTAAAGTATTTAAGGTTTATCCGTTTGCAAAATTAGCATCCCAAAGATTAGATACGCTCAACACACGGCTATCTAAAATAAAATCGAAGCGGAAAAAGAAAAAGTATATCAAGCTAATTCAGGATTATATAGAAGGTGAGTTTTCGGATCAGGTGAAAAAGTTGACAAACACAGAAGGTAGAATTTTAATAAAATTGATTCATCGTCAAACAGGTAAAACCGCTTTTCAGAATATAAAAGCACTCAGAAGTGGATGGAATGCATTTTGGTACAATACAACTGCCAATGTTTTTAAGCTTTCTTTAAAGTATGAATACCATCCGGCATCTGTAAATGAAGATTTTTTAATAGAAGACATTCTTCAACGAGCTTTTTTAGATGATGAATTAGTACGGCAAAAAAGTAAATTAGCGTTCGACTTTCAGGAAATAGCTGTCAAAAAGAAAGGGGAAATAGACGTTGAGGTCTATAAAAAGTTACTTGCAAAGCAACTTCAGCGATACAAAAGAAAACAAAAAAGGAAAAAGCAATAATTTCAAAAGCATTTCCCCAATCCTAACCCACGAATTTCCAGTGTTTTAAACTGCCATAAAAGAAAGCAAGAAAAAGAAACAAAATAATTAGTGTTGGGAGTATAAATAGGTTGTATCTTTGCAGCCGCTAATAGAAAATCAGCAGACTGATTATAGAGTTTAG
>JABJPX010000046.1 GCA_018663625.1 Polaribacter sp.
AAAACCGCTTAAAATTCAACACAACAAACAAATCAATGAACTTCACTAAACTCTATAATCAGTCTGCTGATTTTCTATTAGCGGCTGCAAAGATACAACCTATTTATACTCCCAACACTAATTATTTTGTTTCTTTTTCTTACTTTCTTTTATGGCAGTTTAAAACACTGGAAATTCGTGGGTTAGGATTGGGGAAATACTGAATCGAATGCATAGTAATAGGACTTCGCTTGTGAAATCGGGAGAATTAGGATGTCATATATGCTTCAGACGACTCTCTGTGTTAGGGATTGAGGGGTATGTTTGAGTTCTTTTATGAGGTAGGAACAAAAAACGAGTACGGAAAGCCCGACCATGCCTTTCGCATGGAAACACCCAAAAAAAGACGATACTATAATAAGTGCACATATATATTGTGTGAAAAATTGTTTTCTAATATCTTTGCGGACTCAAATTATACACATTAAATGATTAAAATCACTTTACCTGACGGAACTATTAAGGAGTTTGCACTAAACAGCACTCCGATGGATGTTGCAAAAAGCATTAGCGAAGGGTTTGCTAGAAACGTTATTTCTGCAAACTTTAATGGTACAACGGTTGAAACCAGCACGGCATTAACCTCGGATGGTTCTTTGATATTGTATACATTTAATGATGCGAATGGTAAGAAAGCTTTTTGGCATTCTTCAGCACATGTTTTGGCGGAGACTATTTTAGCGTTTCATCCTTCTGCTAAATTAACAATTGGTCCTGCTATTGATAATGGGTTTTATTATGATGTTGATTTGGGCAAGGAAATACTTTCTGAAAAAGACTTTAAAAAGCTTGAAACTAAGTTTTTAGAGATTGCTCGTGGAAAACATGAGTTTTCTATGCGATCGGTTTCTAAGGCCGATGCATTGTCTTTATATAAAGGTGAAGAAAATGAGTATAAAGTTGAACTTATTGAGAATTTGACGGATGGTGATATTACATTTTGTGATCACAGTAATTTTTCTGATTTATGTAGAGGAGGACATGTTCCGAATACTGGAATCATTAAAGCAATAAAAATAATGAACGTTGCCGGTGCTTATTGGCGTGGTGACGAGAAGAATAATCAATTGACGCGTGTTTACGGAATCTCTTTTCCAAAACAAAAGATGCTTACGGAGTATCTAGAACTCTTGGAGGAAGCTAAAAAACGTGACCATCGAAAGCTAGGAAAGGAATTGGAATTATTCACTTTTTCTCAGAAAGTGGGTGCTGGGTTGCCGTTATGGCTGCCAAAGGGTGCTGCTTTAAGAGGACGATTGGAGGATTTTTTGAAGAAAGCACAGAAGAAGGCTGGATATGAAATGGTAATGACGCCCCATATCGGTCAAAAGGAACTGTATGTGACTTCTGGTCATTATGAAAAGTACGGTGCCGATAGTTTTCAAACGATTAAGACTCCGAAAATGGATGAGGAATTTTTATTGAAACCAATGAATTGTCCACATCACTGTGAGGTTTATAATTTCAAACCGTATTCTTATAAGGATTTACCAAAGCGCTTTGCTGAATTTGGTACCGTGTATCGATATGAACAAAGTGGAGAATTGCATGGATTGACTCGTGTAAGGGGGTTTACGCAAGATGATGCGCATATTTTTTGTACTCCTGAACAGTTGGATCAAGAGTTCAAGGAAGTCATTGACTTGGTATTATATGTCTTTAAATCTTTAGGTTTTGAAGACTTTACAGCTCAAGTTTCTGTTAGAGACTCTAAAAACTCAGACAAGTACATTGGTGATGTTGCTACTTGGGAAATTGCAGAAAACGCAATTATAAATGCTGCAAAGGACAAAGGATTGGACTTTGTAATTGAAGAGGGTGAAGCTGCCTTTTATGGTCCTAAATTAGACTTCATGGTAAAGGACGCTTTAGGCAGAAGTTGGCAACTTGGAACCATCCAGGTAGACTATAATTTGCCTGAAAGGTTTGATTTGACTTATAAAGGTGCCGATAATCAACTACACAGACCGGTAATGATTCACAGGGCTCCTTTTGGTTCTATGGAACGCTTCATTGCAGTACTGCTGGAGCATACAGGCGGAAATTTCCCACTTTGGTTGACTCCAGATCAGGTTATCTTATTGCCAATCAGTGAGAAATATCAAAAATATTCAGAAAAAGTTTTAGAATCGTTAGAAAATTCCGAAATTCGCGCCCTCGTAGACAACCGAAATGAAAAAACGGGTCGTAAGATTCGAGATGCAGAAGTTAACAAGATCCCATTTATGGTTATTGTTGGCGAAAAAGAGGAACAAGAAGGTACTGTTTCTGTAAGGAAACATGGTGAAGGAGATATCGGAACTTTTACGATAGAATCATTTATTGCCCTAATAAAAAAAGAAGTAAGTAAGACTTTCGTTGAGTTTTAAATAATTTAGATTTAACTTTACAAAAGTTTGTAAGAATAAGGTTGTGAAAAACAACTGCTGTTTAATTTTAAATTTATAAGTCATAGCAATCAGGAGATCAAGGTCTAAAAGACCTTTACGAGTAATCAAAGAAGACCAACACAGAATAAACGACAAAATTAAGTACGTTAATGAAGTTCGTTTAGTTGGCGAAAATATAGAAGTGGGTGTTTATTCATTAGACAAAGCGAAGGAACTTGCCAAAGAGCAAGAACTAGACTTGGTTGAAATTTCACCAAAAGCGGTACCCCCTGTTTGTAAAATTATCGATTACAAAAAGTTCATGTACGAGCAAAAGAAACGCGAAAAGGTTTTAAAATCAAAAGCCACTAAGGTGATTGTAAAAGAAATTCGTTTTGGACCTCAAACTGATGAGCATGATTATGATTTTAAGAAAAAACATGCAGTCAAATTTTTACAAGAAGGCGCTAAATTAAAAGCTTTTGTTTTCTTTAAAGGAAGATCTATTATCTTTAAAGAACAAGGACAAATTCTTTTATTAAAGTTAGCCCAAGAATTAGAAGAATATGGTAAGGTGGAGCAATTACCAAGATTAGAAGGTAAGCGTATGATTATGTTTATCGCTCCCAAAAAAGTAAAATAACTATCTATAAGCAAGATATAAAAACGAAGGAGAATGCCTAAAATGAAAACCAAATCTAGTGCCAAGAAACGATTTAAAGTTACTGGTTCTGGAAAAATCAAAAGAAAGCACGCGTTTAAGAGTCACATCTTAACAAAGAAGTCTAAGAAACGTAAGCTAAGATTGACTCATGATACTTTGGTACATAAGTCAGATGTTGCAAACATCAAACAACAATTAGCTATTTAATTAGTTAATTAGGGAATTTAATCATTAACCATGGAGTTTGGCAATTAAAGTGTTTGTAATACAAACCGCCAACTACAAAAAACAATTGAAATTATGCCAAGATCAGTAAATTCAGTAGCCTCAAGAAAAAGAAGAAAAAAAATCTTGAAGGCAGCAAAAGGTTACTTTGGACGTAGAAAAAACGTTTATACAGTAGCAAAAAATGCGGTTGAAAAAGGAATGCTTTATGCATACCGTGACCGTAAAAACAATAAGAGAAACTTTCGTTCTTTATGGATTGTGCGTATTAATGCCGCAGCTCGTTTACACGGAATGTCTTATTCTCAGTTTATGGGGAAAATAAAAGCGAATAACATCGAATTAAACCGTAAGGTTTTAGCTGATTTAGCCGTAAACAACCCAGAGACTTTTAAGGCTGTTGTAGAGAAAATTAAATAAATATTAATACTTGCTTATATAAAAAAACCCAAACTTTTGTTTGGGTTTTTTTATATTAACTTTATATTTCTAAAAAACCGAAATGAAATCAGTTGTATTCCCCGTAGTTTTATTTTTTTTTGGCCTTATGAATGCTCAAGATACTCTTGAAAAACCAACGCCATTAGCCACGCTATTTGATTCGATTTATACCATTTCTAATAGTTACGATCGGTATAAAATTATTAAGAAAGTTTATTTTCAAGATTTAAAACGTCAATCCTTGGACAGCGTTGAAAATTACAAGCAACAACTCATTGAAAAAGAATCACTTTTAAAGCTAGAAACACAAAACTTTGAGACTTTAAAGGCACAAGCAGACTTGACGCAAATAGCGCTTAATCAATCGCTGCAAAAAGAAAACAGCATCACTCTTTTTGGTGCTGCAATAAGCAAAAAAAATTACAATTTAATCCTTTGGTCTATCGTTCTTTTACTTCTTCTAGGTTTGTGCTACTATATTTATAAATTTAACAATAACAAGCATTTAACCAAAAAGGCACAAAATAGCTTAACTGAAATCGAACAAGAGTTAACCGCATATCGTAAGCGGTCTTTAGAGAATGAACAAAAACTGAGAAGAAAACTACAAGACGAAATTAACAAACAGCGGAATTCATAATGTACCAATAAAATTTTGAAACGTACGGATTGTGAAATAGCATTTTACTGAATAAAAAAACGCTTAAAGTTCCTATGAACTTTGAGCGTTTTTCTTTGTTTACGTTGTTTTATAATGACTAAAAACCGTCACTTAATTGTTTCAATTTTTCTGTATTTTCGGCCAACATCAATTCATCAATAATTTTCTGAATGTCTCCATTTACAATGTTAGACAGGTCGTATAAGGTTAAACCAATTCTGTGATCTGTTACACGCCCTTGTGAATAGTTGTAAGTCCTGATCTTAGCACTTCGATCTCCTGATGAAACCATAGAACCACGCTTTAGCGCATCTTCTGCATTTTTCTTCGCCAACTCCATGTCGTACAAACGAGAACGCAATACTTTAAAGGCTTTCTCTTTGTTCTTATGCTGACTTTTCTGATCTTGACACTGTGCCACCAATCCAGTTGGAACGTGTGTTAGACGCACTGCTGAATAAGTTGTGTTAACGGATTGACCTCCTGGACCTGAAGAACAGAAAAAATCAATTCGGACATCTTTTGGATTTATTTCTACATCAAACTCTTCTGCTTCTGGAAAAACCATACAGGTTGCTGCTGATGTATGTACACGTCCCTGTGTTTCTGTTTGAGGAACTCGCTGTACACGATGTACTCCTGCTTCAAACTTTAAAGTTCCATATACATCGGGACCATTTACTTCAAACTGAATTTCTTTGAAACCTCCATTGGTTCCTTCAGAATAATCAACTGTAGATACTTTCCATCCTTTGCTTTCACAATATTTTGAATACATACGAAACAAATCTCCTGCAAAAATACTCGCTTCATCTCCACCGGTACCAGCTCTTAACTCAACTACCGCATTTTTGGCATCTTCTGGATCTTTTGGAATTAATAAAAACTTTATCTCTTCTTCTAATTCAGGAATTCGAATATTGGCTTCTTCGATTTCTATTTTGGCCATTTCATTCATTTCAGCGTCAGAACCGTCAGAAAGAATTTCTTTAGCTTCCACAATATTGTTTAGTAAAGTTTGATATTCTTCTCCCTTTTTTACAACATCTCCTAAATCTTTGTATTCTTTACTCAATTGCGCATACCGCTTTTGATTCATGATTATTTCTGGCTGAATGATTAAATCAGAAACCTCATCATAACGTTGCTTTACAATTCTTATTTTATCTAACATTTATTGTTCTTTTCTTGGATTGCGAATTTACAATTTTTATCGGAAAGTTAAATAGTTCGTTTTAAGTATATTTTGAATAACAATCAATTTATCTTATGAAATATTACTACTTAATTTGTTGTTTATGCATCGCCACATCTTGTCAACCTACAAAAGCGATACAAAAAAACCTTCTTTTTTAATTAGAGAATAGGCAAATGAACTTTACAGGATTTGGACTTAGTTTGAAAGGAAAAAACATCCCTTTTTTTGAGCAATTGCGCATCTTTTAAAAAAATGATTCGTTGTTTTTAGAAGTTTCTGAAATTCATGAAATTCTAATGTGGTTTCAATTTACAGGGAAAACGCTAACTCCTTTTGTTTGAAAGCATCTTAGAAATGAATTCCAAAAAAGGAGAAAGTATGATATCGATAGCCTCTATTGATAGTGGAAGTTTCTAATGAAAATTTTTTAAATTGATTTTGTTTTCGAAAGGTTTGAATAAGAAGTAGGAGCTTTAATTTTTAACGCGAAGACTCCAGTGGAATTGGAACTTAGAAACAACAATTCCATCGGCATTCGTTCCTTCGGAGATTAAAACAACTTTTTGCCCCTCTCCTGTTTCTATCGAGCGATCAATGGCAGCCCGTATCTCGTCTCCCCCTGTACACGAAAATGTGATTTTTCCAGTCGCTTTTTTATAAAAATCGGCTTCTTGATGTGTTACCAACATGGAAATATTTCGCCCAGCGTCTTTGATAGCTTTCACTACCAAAACTCCTGTCGGCATTTCTGCAGCCATTCCTTGGGCTGCCCAGAACATGCTTTTAAACGGGTTTTGATTCTTCCATGCATGTTTGATAGTTACAATGACTTCTTTGTTTGTGATCGACTGGACTCTAACACCTCCAAAATAGGCTAAAGGTAATTTTAGGAGGTTAAAAAAATTGACTTTTGCTGGCGTAAATTTCATTTTTAATCGTTAAAAGTTAAAATTTGAAAAAAATATAGGGATCACAAGATACTCAAAAAAACCTAAAAAAGTTGAGTATTAACAGTACTTTTAGCGTTTTTTTCTTTAAAGAATCGAAACTTGCATGTGTTAAATTTTGTTAATTTTAGTACTATGTATTGCATAATACTATCTTAAAGACATATATTTGCATAAGAAAGTAGCAAATAAAATTCAGCTTATGAAACAAAACCGAACCAATACGAATGCTTTTTTAATTCATATTTCTGCTTTTGCAGGTTTAATTTTTCCTTTTGGTCAAATTATTACGCCGTTAATTGCATGGCAAACACTGAAAGATAGAAGTCCATTTTTAGATGCACATGGTAAAGAAGCTATTAACTTTAATATTAGTTATACGTTATATGTCTTTATTTTAACTGTTTTTGTTGGTGGTCTTGTTATGGGGAATTTCTTTAGAAACCTAAACGGATTGAAGGATTTTGATACAATAAAATTCAATTTAGATTTCCAAAATATTTTCGGATTTTTAAGTGTTGGTTCAATTGCAGGAATTATTTATTTAATTGGAATTGCGCTCATAATAATTGCTTCTTTAAAAGCGAAAGAGGGCGAAAGCTATGCCTATCCTTTTACCATAAAATTTATAAAATAATGATTCTTAAACTCCAATAAATGAAGATCGAAAACACAAAAGCACAAATGCGAAAGGGTGTTTTAGAATTTTGCATTTTATCCATCTTAAAAAATGGTGATGCATACACTTCTGAAATTCTTTCCAGTTTAAAAAAGGCAGAAATGATCGTGGTTGAAGGTACTATTTACCCCTTATTAACACGCCTTAAAAACACCGGATTATTAACATATCGGTGGGAAGAATCTACCTCTGGCCCTCCCAGAAAATATTACGTTTTAACAGAAAACGGCGCCCTATTTTTAAAAGAATTAAGTACCACATGGGGCAATTTAGTAGCAGCAGTAAACTTAGTAACTAGTACAAAATCGACAACACATGAATAAGACAATAAACATCAATTTAGGCGGATTCTTTTTCCATATAGACGAGCGTGCTTTTCAGAAATTAAGAAGGTATTTGGATGCCATTTCTAAATCTTTGAGTGACGATCCACAGGGTAAAAACGAAATCATTGCAGATATAGAAGCACGTATTAGTGAACTTTTATCAGAAAAAATTACTGATGAAAGGCAAGTTGTCAATGAAAATGACATTGACGATGTTATTACAATAATGGGACAGCCCGAGGATTATGCAGATGCAGAAGAGTCTTACAACGACGCCAGTTATTCTTACCAAAGAAATAACAGTATAGGCAAAAAACTTTTTAGAGATGGAGAGGATAAATTTTTAGGGGGAGTTGCCGCTGGTATTGCGCATTACTTTAATGTGGACACTATTTGGATTCGTTTGGTATTTCTGGTTACCACGTTGGCGGGTTTAGGAAGTGGCATTTTGGCCTATATCATTCTTTGGATTTTGCTTCCTGAAGCAAAAACTACTGCTGAAAAATTACAAATGGAAGGCGAGGCTGTAAATATTGATAATATTGAAAGAAAAATTCGTGAGGAATTTAGTAACGTTTCTGAAACGGTAAAGCAAGCTGCAAATCAGGCATCTGACAAATTGAAAGATCGCGCAAATTTGGCTTCTGAAAAGTTGAAAAGCTCTGCAGATGAATTTTCGGAAAAAATGAAACAAAATTCCAAAAAAAATAATGGCATCCAGGATTTTCTTGACACTCTAGGTAAGATTATTATGGCAATTTTTAAAGTTGTTCGAAAATTTATCGGAGTAATTTTAATTCTTTTTTCTACGGCTGGTATACTCTTTTCAATTTTTGGTACCTTCTCTGTTGGTAGTTTAGAGTTCTTAAACATTGACGTACAATTTTTACCTCCTTTCTTTTTTGGATCGATGTTTCCAAGATGGTTATTAACAACGTTTCTGTTTTTGGCATTTGTGATCCCTTTTCTAATTCTTTTCGTTTTGGGATTACGAATTTTATCTAAAAGTGTCCGAAAATTACACAAAACGACTTCTTTAACGTTATTAGGCCTTTGGCTCATTGCAGCTTTTGGACTTGGTTTTGCAGGAATTGAATTTGCTACGACGCATGCCATCGACGGAATTAATATCAGTAAAAATAATCTCACACTGGTTGCCAATGATACCTTAACGCTAAAAGTATGGAACGACGATACTGTTTTTTATAAGAACAACCTAAACAGGTATCGAAACTACAGGGAACAAATCATAGAAGAAGTAGCTGGTAAAATAAAAGTATATAGTAATGATGTGGCGATTGATGTGGAAATGAGTTCTACGGACACTAGTTACTTTACCGTTCAAAAAACATCTACGGGTAGAAATAGAAGGGCTGCAAAAAAGAATTCAAAAGCAATTCAATACAATTTTGAAGTGGTAGACAATACCTTAATTTTGGACGCTTTTTATGTTTCTGACTATCAAAACCTCTTTAAAGATGAGGAAATTAAAGTAACCCTCTATCTGGCAAAAGGAGTGAATATTTTCTTTGACAACTCTTCAAAAAATTTTTTATATGATGTTGATAATACCACAAACACCTACGATCGTGAAATGGCAAAACATTATTTTTTAATGACGGAAGAGGGACTGCATAGTACTGAACTAAAAGCCCTTAAAGATTCAGAAAAAAAAGAGAATTAGAAAACGATTCGTCCTAAAAATAAGACAGTTGAGCAACCTTTTGACTCTTAAAAGCGTCTCTTAAGGGTATCTTTATGAATCTCTAAAAAAAAAGCAATCATGAAAACAAAAACCACAAAATTAGCCTTTGTATTTTTAATGACAGTTGTCTGCACGTCTTGTGTAATAGAAGCATTTAATGGCATCAAAGGAGATCGGAATGTTGTTACTGAAAACAGAAAAATAACTGAAGATTTTACCGCAATTAGAACAAGTACAGGTTTGGATGTCAACATCACACAAGAAAACCAGAATGCTGTAATTGTAGAAGCTGATGAGAACTTACAAAATCTTATTGTTACTGAAGTAGAAAACGGTGTTTTGAAAATTTATTCTGAGAAAAATATCTGGAGTGCAAAATCAAAAAAAGTACACGTTTCTATAAAAACATTGAATTCATTGAAAGCCTCTAGCGGAAGTGATGTTCGGACGGTAAAAAAAATACAATCGGAAGAAATTTCTATTGGCGCGAGCAGCGGAGCATCTGTAAGAATGACCGTTGTCGCAAATAGTATAGCTACAAACACTTCTAGTGGAGCAACTATTCGAGTTTCTGGAAGCGCAGACAATCATGCGGCAAAAGCAAGTAGCGGAAGCTCAATAAAGGCCTATGATTTGATAAGCAAAAATGTGATTGTAAATGTATCCAGTGGTGCAAATATAGACATCCATGCATCTGAAAAAATTGAAGCAAGAGCTTCTAGTGGTGGTGATATTGATTACAAAGGAACTCCTAAAAAAGTATTACGGAGATCCTCTTCTGGCGGAAGTATTTCTGATAAATAAAACACCTATTTCAACGCTTATTAGAAATCTAACTTCTAATATTTACTAATACTTGGTTTTATTAGTATACTTGGTAAATCGTCGTTTTTTTTTACAAAAAACGGCGATTACTTTTTGTCTTTTAAATATTCTTCAATATCTGCAATATGGTATTGCAATGCTTGTGCCGAAATTTGAATTTCTCGAATTAAGAGTGCTAAGGAAATTATTAAAAGTACCAGCGCAAAACCAAAAACCCAAACAGCAATTGCTGTACTACCTACATAGATTAAAAACATGGTCAACACACAACAGAGCAAACTAGAAATTCCAAAAATCTGCATCCAACGGGTGAGGTTTAAACGCAATTTTAGGTTCTTAATCTGTCGTAACAACGAGGCTTCTTTTCGTTCTAAATACTGACCATGTAAATTCCGAATTACAGCAGCATAGGCCAAAAATCGATTTGTGTAGGCCAGCATAATTAAAGAGATTGCAGAAAATAATAGTGCCGGAGTGGTTAATGAGAGTTCTTCCATAAGACGGCAAAATTAAGGATTCCTTTTATTTTTTTGTGCTTCTTGAGGATGAAAATTAGTAGAAAATCTAGATATTATTGTCGTGCGATTGTATCGGATGGTTTTAATACATAAACAGTTCCTTTTTCCAAATGCCATTTTAGAGCACTTCCTTTTTAATTAAAAAACAATTAGTGTACTTTTGAAATATGAAAATAATCGCTTTCGGATTGCTGTTTTTAATTCCCTTTTGTGTGAGTGCCCAAAGTTTGCCAAAAGGATTTGTATACATGTCAGACATCGATGCTTCCATAAAAAAGGAATTGCGTTATTTAAGCACTAACAATTTTATTGGAAAACCTATAAATGGTTATCACAAAGACATGGTAATAGTATCCCAAAAAACGGCACATGCATTGCGAAAGGTACAACAGCACTTCATAAAAGATAGTCTGAGTCTCAAAATTTTTGATGCCTACCGTCCACAACAAGCTGTAGACCACTTTGTGAAATGGGCAAAAGATCTAAACGATACACTCAGAAAGCAAGACTACTACCCTAAAGTTCCGAAAAGCGAATTGTTTGCACAAGGGTATATTGCTTCAAAATCGGGACATACTCGGGGAAGCACTGTAGACCTGACATTGGTCCATGTAAAAACAAATCAAGAAGTAGACATGGGAAGTACTTATGATTTTTTCGGAAAAGCATCACACCCATTCTATAAAAAAATCACTAAAATTCAGCAGAAAAACAGGCTGCTTTTAAGAACCGTCATGCTCGAAAATGGCTTTCAACCCTATGAAAACGAGTGGTGGCATTTCACTTTAAAAAAGGAACCGTTTCCAAAAACCTATTTTAATTTTCCAATTGAATAGTTAATTTTAACAAATTCTAAACAACAACCTATAAAATCGGTATTATATTTGCGTTGTACTGGTCTTTAAACCTACCCTATGAAAGCTATCTTATTGCTCATTTCTGGATTTATTATTCTATTTTCTACAACATCACTGTGGGGACAAGTTGAGAACAATGGAGGCGGAAAAATACTTGGGAAAATTCGTTCTGTAATTACTACCAACGCAAAAGAGATTGAAAAACCCAACTCCATAAAAATCGACGGAGCAGACGGTTTTAAGAAAGCCTACGAAAAAGAACAGAAAAAAGTCAAGAAACTACAGCAGGAAGAGAATTTAAACAACAAAGGAATCATCTCTCAAGCAAAATTAACTGAAGAACGTTTTCTAAAATCTTTTAAGAAAATCAATGGTATGTATCAATACCCTGTAATTGATCAGGATTTAGGGAGTATCCGTACCAATGCAAAAAGTATCAATATTATTTGTAGAGACTATCAGCATCCCGATGGTGACCGAGTTACTATCTTAATTAATGGCATTCCAATCATTGTCAATATTGTTTTACAACAACGCTATCAAAAATTTAATATTCCATTAGAAAAAGGCATCAATAAGATTACAATTTTAGCCTTAAATCAGGGAACTTCGGGACCTAATACAGCAGGCTTTAAAGTCTTCAATGACAACGGCATGTTACTCTCTTCAAATGAATGGAATTTAGCAACCGGAGCCAAGGCTACCATGGTCATCGCTAAAGACAAATAAAGGGTTCACGAAATCGTTTGAGTTGAATTCAAAAAAACTTGTTTTTTTATTCTATATAAAACCGTTATTTTTGCTGCTCGATTATTGTTGAACACAATGATCTTAAAAAACCAACAACTAGAATTTAGAATGAAGAAAATCACCAAGCAAACCTATTTAGATTGGTACAAAGACATGTTATTTTGGCGAAAATTTGAAGACAAATTAGCATCCGTATATATACAGCAAAAAGTAAGAGGTTTCTTACATTTATACAACGGTCAAGAAGCTATTTTAGCAGGTGCATTGCATGCAATGGATTTGTCTAAAGACAAAATGATTACAGCCTACAGAAATCACGTACAACCGATTGGTATGGGAGAAGATCCTAAAAAGGTAATGGCGGAATTGTATGGTAAGGTTACCGGAACATCTAAAGGGATGGGAGGATCTATGCATATTTTCTCTAAAGAATTTGGTTTTTATGGAGGACATGGTATTGTTGGAGGTCAAATTCCATTAGGAGCCGGAATTGCTTTTGGAGACAAATACAAAGGAAGTGATGCTGTTACTTTAACCTGTTTTGGTGATGGTGCTGCAAGACAAGGTTCTTTGCATGAAGCTTTTAACATGGCTATGTTGTGGAAATTACCCGTTATTTTTATTGTAGAGAACAATGGATATGCGATGGGAACTTCTGTAGAAAGAACAGCAAATCATACTGATATTTGGAAATTAGGTTTGGGATACGAAATGCCTTGTGGCCCTGTAGATGCAATGAACCCAATAAAGGTGGCAGAAGCTATTGACGAAGCAATACAAAGAGCAAGACGTGGAGACGGTCCTACTTTCTTAGAAATGAAAACCTACAGATATAGAGGTCACTCGATGTCTGATGCACAACATTATAGAACAAAAGACGAAGTAGAAGAGTACAAAAAAATAGATCCGATTACGCAAGTAAGAGATGTTATTTTAGAAAAAAACTATGCTACCTTAGAAGAAATTGCTGCAATTGACAAAAGTGTAAAGGCAAAGGTGAGTGAATGCGAAAAATTTGCAGAAGACTCTCCGTACCCAGAACCACAACAAATGTATGACATGGTATATGAACAAGAAGATTATCCTTTTATAAGTTAAAATATGGCTACAATTGTGAATATGCCGCGTTTAAGCGACACCATGGAAGAAGGTGTTGTGGCAAAATGGTTAAAGAGTGTTGGAGATAAAATTGAGGAAGGCGATATTCTTGCTGAAATTGAAACTGACAAAGCAACCATGGAATTTGAATCTTTCCATGAAGGAACTTTATTATACATAGGTGTTCAAGAAGGTGAGACATCTCCCGTTGATGTACTACTTGCCATTATTGGTGAGGAAGGTGAAGACATTTCAGCACTCATTAGTGGAGCCGCTGCACCAACAAAAGAAGAAGCAACCGAAACTGTTACAGATACACCAACAACTACTGCAGCTGCAAAATCAGATTCAGTAAGCATTCCAGCAGGAGTGCAAGTAATTACTATGCCCCGTTTGAGTGATACAATGACGGACGGTACGGTAGCTACTTGGTTGAAAAAAGTTGGAGAAACTGTTGAAGAAGGTGATATTTTAGCCGAAATTGAAACTGACAAAGCAACCATGGAATTTGAATGTTTCTACGAAGGAACCATCCTATACATTGGCGTGCAAGAAGGTGAAACAGCACCTGTTGATAGTTTACTAACCATTATTGGTCCAACAGGAACTGATGTTTCTGCCATTGTTACCAGTGGAGGTCTAGTCCCTGAAACAACTGATGCTCCTGCTGAAGAGAAAAAAGAAGCGATTGTAGCAACAAAAGTTGAAGAAACACCATCGACAACAACAACTGCTAATATAACAAATGGACGCATTTTTGCATCACCATTGGCAAAGAAGATTGCTGCTGACAAAGGATATCAATTATCAGACATTAAAGGTTCTGGAGAAAATGGACGCATTATCAAAAAAGATGTAGAAAACCATACTCCTACCGCTAAAACTGTTGAAGTAGCAAAAACGGAAACCATTGCACCTGCAATGACCTATATCGCTTCTGGAGAAGAAAAGTCAGAAGAAGTAAAGAACTCGCAAATGCGAAAAGCAATTGCAAAATCGTTAGGAAATTCTAAATTTACAGCACCTGATTTCAATTTAAATATTGAAGTTGATATGGACAATGCAATGGCCTCAAGAAAGACCATCAATGCAATTCCAGATACCAAAGTATCATTTAATGACATGGTTGTAAAAGCATGTGCGATGGCATTGCAAAAACATCCACAAGTAAATACTTCTTGGACCAATGACAACACTATTTATCACAGTCACATTCACGTAGGTGTTGCGGTTGCAGTTGATGAAGGTTTGGTTGTACCCGTGGTGAAACACACTAACCAGTTGAGTTTAACTCAAATTGGTGCAGCTGTAAGAGATTTAGCAGGAAAAGCAAGACATAAGAAAATATCGGTTGCAGAAATGCAAGGAAGTACCTTTACGGTATCTAATTTAGGAATGTTTGGAATCGAAAACTTTACCTCGATTATCAACCAACCGAACTCCGCCATTTTATCTGTAGGTGCAATTGTTGAAAAACCAGTGGTTAAAAACGGACAAATTGTTGTTGGTAATACCATGAAGTTAACTTTAACTTGTGATCACAGAACTGTTGATGGTGCCGTTGGTGCTCAATTTTTACAAACATTAAAAACATTTATAGAAAACCCCGTTACCATGTTAGCGTAAGTTTTTTAAAAATAGTATATCTTTAGAAACTCGCATTAAATGCGAGTTTTTTTATACACCAGAAAATGATCTCTATAGAAGAAAAATTAAAAAACCCTGTATGGTACTCCTTACAAGAAACGCATAAAAAGTTTCTAATAACACACCACGACGTTCATTTTTATGATCCAGACATTTGTATTTTTGGTGCTTTTTATGACACCTCTAAAACCAGTATGGCTTTAAATGAATATGGGAGAACTGTTGAAAAATTCTTCTTAGTATCAGAAAACCAAACAGCAGAAATTGACACAAATACAACAGTTTTAGAAAAAAAGATATCGGGTTGTCAAATGGTTTTAGAAAACCTGATTGACATCGAAACTACTGAAGAAATTGTCGTTCTCACCGAAAAACATATTGATGAAATTTACGATTTAATATGGTTGGTCATGCCTGGTTTTTATCGTAAAAATGGTTTTAAAATGGGGAAATTTTTCGGCATCTTTAAGAACAGAAAACTCATTGCTATTTCTGGACAACGTATGCAAGCTGATGATTTCATAGAGATAAGCTCTGTGGTTACCCATCCTGACCATACACGAAAAGGCTATGCAAGACAACTCATAACACACACTACTAAAGAAATATTAAAGGAGAATAAACTCCCTATTCTTCATACAAATAAAGGAAATGTAGCCATTTCTTTGTATGAAAAAATCGGTTTTAAATTAACCAGAGATATGAATTGGTGGTTGTATTCAAGAAAATAAATATCATAAAAAAACTCAGATAAAATCTGAGTTTTTTTATAATATCAAATGGTTTGTTTTAAAAATCCTGATTTACATCCCAAGCTTCTATTATTTCTTTTAGGGTTTTGATAAACATTCCTCCCAAAGCTCCATTGACAACTCGGTGATCGTAAGAATGTGAAACAAACATTTTTTGTCTGATACCGATAAAATCTCCTTCAGAAGTTTCAATAACTGCTGGTACTTTGCGAATGGCTCCTAAAGCCAAAATTGCTACCTGAGGCTGATTGATAATGGGTGTTCCCATGACAGAACCAAAACCTCCTACATTGGTGACCGTGTATGTTCCATCTTGAATTTCATCTGGCTTCAATGCGTTGTTTCTTGCTCTGTTTGCTAAATCATTCACCGATTTTGTCATTCCAACAAGATTCAATTGATCTGCATTTTTTATAACAGGCACAATTAAGTTCCCATCTGGTAAAGCCGCAGCCATTCCTAAGTTTATGTTTTTTCTTTTGATAATGTGATCGCCATCAATTGCGATATTAATCATTGGAAACTTTTTAATAGTCGCAGCAACAGCATGCATTAAAATAGGTGTGAATGTTAATTTCTCTCCTTCTCTTTTGAAGAAATCTTCTTTAACTTTGGTTCTCCATTTTACGATATTGGTTACATCTATTTCAATAAAAGACTGCACATGTGCAGCAGTTTGCACCGAATTGACCATGTGCTTGGAAATCAATTTTCCCATTCGAGTCATTTCTATTATCTCATCTTCACCATTTACAGAAACTGGCGTTGCTTTTTGAATTACTTTTTGGATTGGTTGTATCGCTTTTTCTTCCTTGATTTTTATTGGATCTGATTTTCTATTTTCAAGAAAAGACAGAATATCATTTTTAGAAACTCTTCCATCTTTTCCTGAACCAGATATTATTTCCAATTCAGCCATCGTAATGCCTTCCGTTTTGGCAATATTACGAACTAGGGGTGAATAAAATTTTCCGGTTTCTGATGTTTTTGATATTGAGGGCGCAACAACTTCTATTGCTTTTTCGATGGTTTTTTCTACAGCTGTAACTTGTAATACTTCTTCTTGAATTCCTGCATCACTTACAGCATCTACAGCAGTTTCAATAATAGCAATAGTAGCACCTACAGCAACGACTTCGTCTTTTTCAAATAAAACCTCTACTAAAGTACCTTCTACTTCTGATGGAACTTCCGAATCTACTTTATCTGTAGCAATTTCTACAATAGCTTCATCCAATTCTATCGTATCACCAACTTCTTTTAACCAAGATGTGATCGTTGCTTCTGCAACACTTTCTCCCATTTTAGGTAATTTCAATTCGAATCTTGCCATTACTATTTTTTTTATCGGATACAAAAATACTAAAAACGGATGGTTTTTCACTAGTAATTTGAATAGAATAATCGTGTTAAATTTTCTCTTCTTTAAATTATTCTTAATAAATTCTTAAATAATCTAAATATTATTAAATATATTTAAATTTTTAACACTTATATTATTGATTCAGTAATTAATTGATTGTTTAAGCTTCATAAAAAACTCAGAAAAGAGCAAAACGTACTACTGTCTTTTTCTC
Organism: Polaribacter sp.; assembly: GCA_018663625.1. Taxonomy (GTDB): domain Bacteria; phylum Bacteroidota; class Bacteroidia; order Flavobacteriales; family Flavobacteriaceae; genus Polaribacter. The sequence continues at coordinate 17,279 of JABJPX010000046.1, forward strand.
AATTCAAGTACATTTTAATATTGAAACTAATTGCTAGGTAAAAAAAATACAAAACCGAATCTGTTTTGTATTTATCTATTTGTTTTTAAATCCAATCTTTAGGCTCCTCTAAAACCTTAATAAGTCTTTCTTCTTCAGAATTTTCTTCTGGTTGATGATTGTATTTCCATTGAACAATTGGCGGTAAACTCATTAAAATACTTTCTATACGCCCATTGGTTTTCAATCCAAACAAAGTCCCTCTGTCATGCACTAAATTAAATTCTACATAGCGACCTCTTCGAATTTCTTGCCAATCTTTTTGAGTTCTTGTGAATGAAAGCTCTTTTCTCTTTTCAACGATTGGAACATAACTGTCTAAAAAACTATTTCCAACTTCTGTAACAAAATTATACCGATCTTCTATGGTGAATTCCGCTGTCTCTTTTAAATAATCAAAAAACAACCCTCCGATTCCGCGCGCTTCCTCTCGATGTGCATTCCAAAAATAGTTGTCACAGGTTTTTTTGAACTTTGGATAAAATTCTAAATGATGTTTGTCACATGCCAACTTACAAACGGTATGAAAATGGATTGCATCTTCATCAAATAAATAGTAGGGCGTTAAATCTTGTCCGCCACCAAACCATTGAGTTACAATTTCTCCTGATGCATTGTACATCTCAAAATAACGCCAATTGGCATGTACTGTTGGCAAAAACGGGTTTATAGGATGCAATACTAGACTCAAGCCACAGGCAAAAAAATTTCCTTCTTCTACCCCAAACTGTTTTCTTAATGGTGCTGGTAATTCGCCAAAAACTTTCGAAATATTAACACCTCCTTTTTCAAAGATGGCTCCATTTTCAATAACACGAGTTCTACCTCCTCCACCTTCTTTACGCTGCCATAGATCTTCTTGGAAAATTGCTTTTCCATCGAGAGCTTCTATTTTAGAAGTAATTTGATTTTGTAGGTTTTCAATGTAAGCGTAGAACTGTTCTTTCATAAATTATATCCCAATTTTATTTTATTGCTCCAAAAATTAAGAAGGTTTTTTGTATTCCTTTACAGCGTCTACAAAGGCCTTTGCATTCTCTAAAGGAATGTTTGGCAGAATACCATGTCCTAAATTAACAATGTATTTATCTTTTCCAAATTCGTTGATCATTTGATGCACCATTTTCTTAATTTCTGCAGGTGGTGACAACAATCTTGACGGATCAAAATTTCCTTGTAAAGTAATATTTCCACCCGATAAATAACGTGCATTTCTTGCAGAACAGGTCCAATCTACGCCCAAAGCCGAAGCACCCGATTTAGACATTTCATTCAATGCAAACCAACATCCTTTTCCAAAGGCAATAACTGGAGCATCGTCTTTTACGGCATCTATAATTTGTTGAATGTACTGCCAAGAAAATTCTTGATAATCTACTGGTGACAGCATACCTCCCCAAGAATCAAAAACTTGAACAGCATTTACGCCTGCTGCAACTTTTACTTTTAAATAAGCAATAGTAGTATCTGTAATTTTTTGCAACAATTCGTGGGCTGCCGTTGGCTTTGTAAAACAAAATTCTTTTGCTTTGTCAAAGTTTTTAGACCCTTGTCCTTGAACCATATAACATAAAATAGTCCATGGAGATCCTGCAAAACCGATTAAAGGAATCTCATCATTCAATTTTTCTTTGGTCGCTTTTATAGCCTGGTATACGTAATCTAATTCCATATGTACATCTGGAACAATGACATTATCAACGTCTTTTTGGGTACGAATTGGGTTGGGTAAATAAGGTCCAAAATCTGGTTTCATTTGTACCTCTACATTCATTGCTTGGGGAATTACCAAGATGTCTGAGAATAAAATAGCCGCATCCATTCCGTATCTCCTAATAGGCTGTACAGTAATTTCTGACGCCAATTCTGGAGTTCTACAACGGGTAAAAAAATCATATTTCTTTTTGATGACTTGAAACTCTGGTAAATAACGTCCTGCTTGACGCATCATCCAAACAGGTGGCCTATCTACTGTTTCTCCTTTTAAGGCTCTTAAAAATAAATCGTTTTTTATCATCTTATAACTTTTGGCTATTAGTTGTTAGCTTTTGGCTTCGACTATTAGCTGTTTTTAATTTTTCTTTCGAACCCTGCGGATTCCTTTTGCGTCTTTGCAGTTACTTTTTATTCATTTTTGAAACTACTAATATTGCTTTATCTATGGCCACTGCTATATTCTTTATATCTTTGTCTGAAATTGCTGAAGATAAAAACCAAGCTTCAAATTGACTTGGTGGTAAAAACACCCCATTTTTTATCATTTCCCAGAAGAAAACAGCAAATTTTTTCTGATCGGATGTTTGCGCTTCTTCAAAATTAGTCACCTTAGTGTTTGTGAAAAATGGATTCAACATGGACCCAAAACGGTTTACAACAAGGGGCACATTGTACTTCTTGGCTGTATCGATTAATATGGTTTCTATTGTACTTCCAATTTTATCAAATTTCTGATAGGGATCCTGTCGCTTTAGCTCTGTAAGAGTAGCGATTCCTCCTGCCATGGCAATAGGATTTCCACTTAATGTCCCTGCTTGATACATTCCACCTAAAGGGGCAACTTGCTCCATGATTTCGTTTCTTGCTCCATAGGCTCCTACTGGAAAACCTCCTCCAATTACTTTTCCTAAACAGGTAATATCTGCAGTAACACCCATCAACTCTTGTGCACCTCCAAATTTCGATCTAAAACCAGTCATTACTTCATCAGCAATCAACAAAGCACCTTTCGATTTTAGAAAATCTTTTAATTCTTTTAAGAAATTATGTTGCGGAATAACCACGCCCATATTTCCACAAATAGGTTCTATAATAACTCCTGCAATATCGTCATGTGCTTCAAAATGTTTTTTAACACTTTCTAAATTATTGTATTCTGCAATGAGCGTATTCTTTACTGCTCCTTCTGGCACTCCTTTAGAACCTGGAATACTTAAGGTTGCTAAACCAGAACCTGCTGCTACTAATAAGGAATCTTGATGCCCATGATAACACCCTGAAAACTTGATGATTTTATCTTTTCCTGTAAAGGCTCTTGCCAAACGAACACCACTAATTACAGCTTCGGTTCCTGAGTTTACAAAACGAACTTTGTCCATTTCTGGAAATGCATCGCACACAATTTTTGCAAGCTTGATTTCATTTTCTGTAGAAGCACCAAAAGAATACCCATTTTTCAATGCTTTTGCTACCCCTCTTTGTACTTTTCGATGGCGATGTCCAATGATCATAGGGCCGTAAGACAAGACCAAATCTATGTATTCGTTTCCATCTACATCGGTAATTTTACTTCCTTTTGCTTTTTTGATAAACAAAGGGTTTCCTCCTACTGAGATAAAGGCTCTTACAGGAGAATTCACGGCTCCAACAAGGTGAACTAATCCTTCTTTATATAATTCTTCTGATTTTTTGAATTTCATTCTTTTACGCTTTTGGCAGTCTGTTTTTAGCTTTTAGCAAATTGCCAACAGCTATTACAAAGTGCTATTTATTCAATACTCTTGCTGCTTCTTTTGCAAAATAAGTAATAATGATATCGGCTCCTGCTCTTTTCATAGAGAGCAAGCTTTCTAGCATTACTTTTTCGCCATCAATCCACCCTTTTTCTGCAGCGGCTTTTACCATGGCATATTCTCCACTTACATTATAACATGCAATCGGTCTGTCAAAATTATTCTTTAAATCGCGAATAATATCTAAATAAGACAAAGCAGGTTTTACCATTAAAATATCAGCTCCTTCTTGATCGTCAAAAGTAGCTTCTCGCATTGCTTCATCTCTGTTTGAGGGATCCATTTGATAGGTTTTACGATCTCCAAAACTAGGAGTAGAATCTGCTGCATCTCTAAAAGGACCATAAAATGCAGAGGCATACTTTACAGCATAGGCCATAATTGGTAAGTTTGAAAAACCAGTATTGTCTAATGATTCGCGAACCATCGCAATAGTACCATCCATCATTCCAGAGGGTGCGACCATGTCAACACCTGCTTTTGCATGAGAAATCACTTGCTTGGCTATGTTTACCAAAGTAGCATCGTTGTCTACGTCATTGTCATGAATTATTCCGCAATGACCATGTGAGGTGTATTCGCAAAAACACACGTCAGTAATCACATATAAGCTTGGGTAATTTTTTTTAATAAAACGAATTGCTTGTTGTATAATTCCGTTATCATTCCACGTTTCTGTTCCTTCTTCGTCTTTATGAGAAGGGATTCCAAACAATAAAACAGCGGGTATATTTAAGGAAACAACTTCGTCTAATTCTTTGGATATTCGATCTAAGGAAAAACGTTTGATACCTGGCATTGAAACAATATCAGTTGCTATGTTTTCACCTTCTTCAATAAAAAGTGGGTACACAAAGTCATCTACCGATAATTTAGTTTCTCGAACCAATCTTCGTATTGCTTCTGACTTCCTTAATCTTCTTGTTCTGAACATTTCCTTCCATTTATGTCATTACGAGAAAGAATGACCAAGTAATCTCAATTTACAGATTGCTTCAGCGCATTCGGAATGACGTTTATTCTTTTATATAATGAGAATTTACTAACGCTAAAACACTGTCAACATCGGGCATCTTTGCAACTTGTACGTTATCGAAGTGCTTTCTTGCTTTAACTGCAGTTGTTTCTCCAATGCAAAAAGCAATTTTATCGGTATTGTTGTCTTTTAAATAACTATCAATTCCTGATGGGCTATAAAATAAAACTCCAGAAACGGAAGCAGTCATTTTTACAGAACTCAACATCGTTTTATATGCTTCTATCTCATTTACAACTACATTATTTTCTTGTAAATACGATGGCAAAACATCCAATCGAAGATCACTACAGAAGTAGGAAACCATTTTAATGTCTGTCTCTTTTGCAATGTATTCTGCTAATTTCAAAGCATTTTTAGCAACATGCGCTACTTTTCCAATTCTATTTTCTATCAGTTTTTTGGTTCTACGCCCTACGCAGAAAATATTTTTAAACTTAATTTCGTCTTTTGTAAACGAATTCAAAATTGCTTCTACTCCATTCTGGCTAGTGATTACAACATTTTCGTGTTGCTGTTTCATCACTTTAGCAGGAATTCTATTAAACCGAATTTTAATGAAATCGCTGTCTTTAATCCCTATTGAGCTATCAACTGTTTTCTTTTGCGCTTCCGATAATTTCTTTGTTGAATAAATTGTGTGTTTTGCAACTTCAACATCACCATCTTCAATCATCAATTCTCTTCCTCCTCTATTGAGGATATAATCCACACAGTCTTTCGCTAAATATTCATGGCTTCCCACTTTTGCTGTTTTTGCAACTGAGATCTTTTTAGAGCCGTCTGTTTTTAGCAAAACTCCTTTAAAATTTATTTCTTCTGTTTTATCGTCTATATAAGCCAATGCACCAATGGGTGCTGAACAACCGCCTTCTAACAATCTTAAAAACTCACGTTCTATACCGACACAAATTTTGGTATCTGGATGATTCAACTGCTCACAGGCATCCATTATATAATCATCTTTTTCTAAGGCAGCAATCATAATTGCACCTTGTGCGGGTGCTGGTATCATCCAAGGAAGATTGACTGCACCTCCTGGACGTTTTCCAATTCTCTCTAAACCGGCAGCTGCAAAAACAGCTCCGTTCCAATCATTTTCTTCTACTTTTTCTAAACGAGTATTTACGTTTCCTCTTAAGGGCACAACAGTGTGAGTTGGGTAGCGGTTGAGCCACATGGCTTTTCTTCGAATACTTCCAGTTGCGATAATTGCCTCTGGTTGTCCAAAAAATTCTTCGGTATCTTTTAATACTAAAATATCACTATAATTTGCTCTCTTTAAAACTGCAGCTTGTACAATTCCTTCTGGTAAACTAGTAGGTACATCTTTGAACGAATGCACTGCAATATCGATATCTCCATTAAGTAGTGCTACATCTAAATTTTTAGTAAAAACACCTGTAATCCCCAATTCATACAACGGCTTATCTAAAACAATGTCTCCCATCGATTTTATAGGAACTAAAACGGATTCATAACCCAAAACGGCTAATTCTTTACGAACTTTATTGGCTTGCCAAAGTGCTAATTCACTTTCACGAGTTCCTATTCTAATTATTTTTTGCATACCTTTTTGTTAGGATTGAAATACCTTTTGAATCACTTGTAAACTTTGAGCGACAGAAGTTTCATCTTCTTTTAAATGTTTCACAAATTGAGTTGTAATTTTCTGAATAAAACGAGCCGTTAAAATCTCTGCTTGTGCTTCATCAAAATTACTTATTTTTTTCTTCTGAAAATTAATCTCATCCTTCTTTATTGTTTCTAACGATTTTTTTAATGCGGCGATCGCTGGGGTAAATCTCCTGTGATTTAACCAATCGTTAAATTCTTTTTTATGAACTTCTATAATTGCTTCTGCTGTTGGCACCTCTTCGAGACGAACCGCCAAGGTTTCATCTGTAATTTTTGACAACGCATCAACATTTACTAAAGAAATTCCTTTTATATCGGTTACATCTTTGTCCACATTCTCTGGCATCGATAAATCTAAAATCAATAACTCTTTGTTTTTAGAAATTTGCTGCTTTGTAATGGTTGGTTTACTAGCGCCAGTAGAAACAATAAGCACGTCCGATTTCTCAATTTCTTGCGCCAAATCTTCAATAACTGCTTTTCTTATTGAATCGTGTTCTTTTACAAATTCGGCAGCTTTCTCTTCGGTTCTATTAATTAAGCAAACCGTTTTGTTTTGTGTGTACTCTGCTAAATTTTTACAGGTATGTTTTCCCATTTTACCCAAGCCAAAAACTAAAATATTTTTAGAATTGTAATCCCGTAAGTTTTTGATAATATATTGAACTGCTGCATAGGAAACAGATGTGGTTCCTGAGCTTAATTTAGTTTCATTCTTCACCTTCTTACTTGCCTGCATTACACAATTCAAAAGTCGCTCTAGGTAAGCATTTGTTGTATTCTGTGCTTTTGCCATTTTAAAAGAATGTCGCAATTGTCCAACAATTTCATAATCTCCTAAGATTTGACTCTCTAAACCAGTTCCAATTCTAAAAAGATGGTTGATGGCTTCTTGATTTTTATAGACGTTTGAAATAGTAGCGAACTCTTCTACGGTTCCTTCTGAAAAATGACACAATAATTGAATCAGTTGATAAGGATGTTCTGCAAAACCTGAAATCTCCGTTCTGTTACATGTAGATAAAACAAAGACTCCTTCAAAGTTTTTTTCTTTCGCCATGACTAACAAAGCATTTTGATGCTCTTTTGACAAAGAATACTTTCCTCGTGTTTTTGCATCTGCCTTTACGTAACTAACGCCAATATTATAAAAATGCTTTTGTGTTTCTTGTTGCATACTTCTTTAAAGATTCGGCAAAAATAACAACTTCAGAATGATAAAAATGTCGCTTAAAGTACTATTAATATCGTTCTATGTTTTTTAATCACTTTTTTTTCTTTAAACTTCCGAAAAGCCTTATTTTTGCAGTAAGACAATCGTTTTGGAAGTTTGTTATAAAGAATGATTCTAAATAAAAACAAAATTATTAAATCAATTGGAATGTTTAAAAATGTCGGAGAAAGTTCTTTGGATGAAATTAGTTTAGAGAAAGGGTTTTATGTACTTCATTTTCAGAATGAAAGTAATCAGATTCAAAGCTTTGAAAGAGAAATTGACAGTTCTTTTATTCAAATGCACTTTTGCTTGAAAGGAAATTCTAAATTCTTTTTTAACAATGGTTCTTATTCTTTTGATGTATTGGACAACCGATCGATACTACTTTACAACCCACAAAGAATCTTGCCAATCAATTTGGAAATTCAACCCAAAACAACCTTGGTTTCCTTGATGATTTCTATTGAAAAGTTTCACTCTTTGTTTTCTAAAGAATCAGGGTATATCCCTTTTTTAAGTGACGAAAATAGCAACAAGAAATATTATGATGACACTGAAATAAAACCATCGGTTTCTGTTGTATTACAGCAAATTATAAATGCTAGTATTAACAGTTCCATAAAAGAGCTATATGTAAAAGGAAAGGTTTACGAGTTGTTAAGTTTGCATTTCCAAAAAGAAGAAAGCACCGCAGGTGAATATTGTCCTTTTTTGGTAGATGAACAGAACGTTTTAAAAATTAGAAAAGCGAAAGAAATTATCATTTCTAGAATGTCAGAGCCACCAAGCCTACAAGAATTGGCTTCAGAAATTGGCTTGAACTTAAAGAAACTAAAAGAAGGGTTTAAGCAAATTTACGGGGATACTGTTTACAGTTTTTTATTGGACTATAAATTGGAACATTCTCGAAAACTATTAGAAAGCAATCAATTCAATGTAAATGAGGTTGGACTTCAAGTTGGATATAGCACAGCAAGTCACTTTATAGCCGCCTTTAAAAAGAAATTTGGGACTACGCCAAAGAAATATGTAATGAGTTTGCAAAATTAAAAATACCGAAAAACGCCAAAGCAAGCGAAGCCTGACAGTAATAAAAACAATTGAAACAACGATACAGTGAAACAACTTACTCATTACGACATCGAAAATAATCAAAAGCAATTTCCAATTACCATTGTTTGTGATGCGATTAGAACTCCTGAAAATATTGGAATGTGTTTTCGAATTTCTGAAAGTTTTGGTGTTAAAAAGATTTATTTTCACGAAAGCTCTCCAACAATAGAGAACAGAATTGTCAAGAAAACAGCCAGAAATACCGTGAATCAAATTGAACATGCTTCTTACTCCAATTTCACGACAATCATTCAGGAATTAAAGGCAGCAGGAAATACAATAATTGGTATAGAGATTACTGATAAAAGCATCAATATTCAAGATTTTGAATTTGAAAATCATCAAAAAATCGTTTTACTTTTGGGAAGCGAAAGAAATGGTATTGAAAATATTCAACTTGTCGATCATACCGTTGCAATCCCAATGTTTGGAAGAAACTCTAGCATGAATGTAATACACAGTTTAGCAATCACCTTGTATGAGGTGACCAATCAAATAAAATCAATAAAAAAAACACTGAAATAAATTCAGAATACAAATGAAAGGAGTTTTACTAGTAAATTTAGGATCCCCAGATAGTACATCAACAAAAGATGTTCGAAAATATTTGGATGAATTTTTAATGGATGAGCGCGTTATAGATGCTCCAAAATGGCTCAGAACCCTATTGGTTAGAGGTATTATTTTAAATACAAGACCAAAAAAATCTGCAAAAGCTTACAAGAAAATCTGGTGGGACGAAGGCTCTCCTTTGATTGTATTATCTGAGAGATTGACAAAAAAAGTAAGAACCAAAACAACATTACCAGTTGCCTTGGCAATGCGTTATGGAAGTCCAAGTATAAAAACAGGTTTGCAAGAATTGCATGACAAAGGAGTTACTGAGGTGTTAATTGTGCCTCTATATCCTCAACACGCGATGGCAACAACTGAAACGATTTTGATTTTAGCAGAAGAATTAAGACAACAATTCTTTCCAAAAATGACCTTTTCTGATATTCCTGCTTTTTATCATAAAAAAGACTACATAAAAGTTTTAGGCGATAGTATTAAAAATCACCTCGATGGTAAAGAATGGGATAAAATTTTGTTTTCATACCATGGAATTCCAGAAAGGCATGTAAGAAAATCTGATATTACAAAAAAACACTGTAACCCCTCAGATAGCAAAAATTTTGCTTGTTGTAAAACAAGTTCTGCTGCACATGAGTTTTGTTACAAACATCAATGTTACGAAACAACCAAACAAGTTGTTGCGTATTTAGATCTACAACCACATCAATATTTTGTTTCCTTTCAATCTAGATTGGCTGGCGATCCTTGGTTACAGCCATACACAGACAAAATGTTTGAAAAATACCCAGAAGAAGGAGTGAAAAAATTAGCGGTGGTTACCCCTGCTTTTGTTTCTGATTGTTTAGAAACTTTAGAAGAAATTGCAATGGAAGGTAAAGAGGAATTTTTAGAGGCTGGTGGTGAAGAATTTCATGCAATTCCTTGTATGAATGACAATGATGATTGGGTACAAGTTCTGGCCAATTGGATTGAAGACTGGGGATTGAAAGATGAAGTTGTTCTTGAAAAGGGAATCTAAAACTTTAAAAATAGACTACTATGGATTTCTTATACGTAAAAGCATTGCACATTATTTTTGTAGTGACTTGGTTTGCCGGCTTGTTTTACATTGTTCGTTTGTTTATTTATCAAACAGAAGCGGAGCAAAAACCAGAACCTGCGAAAGAAATTTTACAAACTCAGTACAAATTAATGAGTAAAAGATTGTGGTATATTATTACTTGGCCCTCTGCAATTTTAGCAAGTGTTTTTGCTTTTTGGATGCTTTACACAAATCCATATTACCTAGAAGAGCCCTGGATGTTGATAAAACTCTCCTTTGTATTTGCACTGTACTTTTACCACGGGTATTGTCATAAAATCTTCATCAAACTACAACACAATGTAGTGAAATATACTGCTTTAAAATTGCGTATTTTTAATGAAGTCTCTACCATTCTTTTGTTTGCAATTGTATTTCTAGTTACTGTAAAAAGTGCCATTAATTGGATTTGGGGTGTTGTTGGCATTATCCTTTTCGGGATTTTAATGATGTTAGGCATTAAGCTATACAAGACCCTTCGAGAAAAGAAAAACTGGGAAAAGACAGAAAAAGAGGTTTTGGAGGATAACTAATACAGCTAACTTTCAAACTCATTTTATAGTTGAATAGTTACATTGTGACTTTATATTCATTAACTATTCCCGAACACTTTGTTCGAAGGGGATACGATTCACAATAGACCTCCCTAAAGTTATTTCATCGGCATACTCTAATTCATCACCCACAGAAATTCCGCGAGCTATGGTTGAGGTGGTAATGTCAAATTTTTCGATTTGTTTAAAAATGTAAAAGTTGGTCGTGTCTCCTTCCATCGTAGAACTCAACGCAAAAATCAATTCTTTAGCTTCCCCATTTTCAACTTTATTGACCAAAGATTCAATTTGCAAATTTTGGGGTCCTATGCCTTCGATTGGGGAAATCTTCCCTCCCAAAACATGATAAACTCCGTTAAACTGAGAGGTGCTTTCAATAGCCATTACATCTCTTATGTCTTCAACAACGCAAATAATTTCTGAGTTTCGTTTTGGATTTTTACAAATAGCACACAAAACAGTATCTGAAATGTTATGGCACTTCTCGCAGGTTTCAACATCGTTTCTTAAATGCAATAGTGCTTCCGACAAATACTTTGTATTCTCTTTTGGTTGCTTCAGTAAATGCAAAACCAAACGCAAGGCTGTTCGCTTTCCAATTCCGGGCAAACGAGAAACTTCGTTCACTGCATTTTCCAATAATTTTGATGAAAACTCCATAGCCGACAAAATTACGAATTATGAATTACGAAATCCTAAAAAGAAGACAGAAAAACATATATTCGTATCTCAATAATTTACAAACAAAGTAATCCATGCAATCATATCATATTTTCCTTTTGATAATCGCCTACTTCTTGGTATTAATTACTATCGCCTACTTTACAGGAAAAGAAGATTCTAATGAGGTGTTTTTTAAAGCAAAAAGAAATTCCCCTTGGTATCTAGTTGCATTTGGCATGATTGGCGCTTCACTTTCTGGAGTAACTTTTATTTCTGTACCAGGAATGGTTAATGGACAGCAATTTGCTTATATGCAAGGAGTCTTTGGTTTTTTCTTTGGCTATTTAATCATCGTTTTTATATTGCTACCGCTTTATTATAAACTAAACATCACTTCTATCTATCAATATTTAGAGCAACGTTTTGGAAAAACAAGTTACAAAACAGGTGCTTTCTTCTTTTTATTGTCAAGAGTTACAGGAGCTTCCTTTAGATTATTTTTAGTTTCTATAGCAATGCAATACATTGTTTTTGAAGAACTGGGTGTTCCGTTTGAAATTACCGTAATACTTTCAATTCTTTTAATTTGGATTTACACTTTTAGAGGCGGAATAAAAACCATTGTATGGACAGACACACTTCAAACACTTGCCATGTTAATTGCCGTAGGATTCTCTATTTATTTAATCAATGAGCAATTAGATTGGACTTTTGTTGAATTTTTATATTCTGAAGAATTTACAATGAAAGGACAAATTTTCTTTTTTGACGATATAAATGCTAAAACATACTTCTGGAAATATTTTATAGGCGGTATTTTTATTGCAGTAGCAATGACGGGCTTAGACCAAGATATGATGCAAAAAAACTTAACGTGTAAAAACAACAAAGAAGCTCAAAAAAACATGATTACAATGGCTATTTTAATAGTGATTGTCAATTTCTTCTTTTTATCCTTAGGCGCTTTATTGTTTATATATTCTGAAAAAATAGGAGTATCAATCCCTATTGTAGATGGAATAACAAGAACTGACTTGCTATTTCCAGAAATTGCAATGAATCAAAATTTGGGAACTGGACTGGCTGTCACATTCATTATTGGTCTAATTGCTGCAGCCTATTCTAGTGCAGACTCTGCATTAACATCACTAACAACGTCATTTTCAGTAGATTTTTTAGAAATTGAAAAAAAACCAATAGAGCAACAAAAGCCATTACGTAGAAAAGTACATATTGGAGTCTCTATCTTATTAATCTTAGTCGTTATTTTATTTAATAGTCTTGAAGGAAATGTTGTAGGTAACTTATTCAAATTTGCAACATTCACCTATGGTCCTTTATTAGGATTGTTTACTTTCGGTATTTTTACAAAACATCCAATTAAAGATAAATATGCTTGGATTGTTGCACTCCTTTCCATTACAATAAGCTTTATAATCACCTCTTTGCCTGAACGCATAATTGGTACATACCAATTTCATTGGGAAATTTTACCATTGAACGGTTTGATTACTTTTATTGGATTATATTTGATCAAAAGAAAGTAACAATGCCTAAAGACATAAGTAACTATCGTAAATCTTACGAGAAACAAGAATTGCTAGAAAGTAACTGCCCAGAAAACCCAATGGATTTATTCAAAGATTGGTTTTTAAATGCAGATGCATCCAATGCAATCGAAGAGACCAATGCCATGACTATTTCAACAATTGGAAATGATGGATTTCCCAAAAGCAGAGTAGTTTTGTTAAAAAAATATACCGAAGAAGGGTTTATTTTCTATACGAATTATGCTTCAGAAAAGGCAAAAGCAATAGCGGTAAATAATCAAATATGCCTATCTTTCTTTTGGCCCGCCTTAGAGCAACAAATCATCATTAAAGGTACTGCAGAAAAAGTATCCGAAGAAGAATCGGATGCATATTTCAACTCACGACCAACAGGGAGTAAATTAGGAGCATGGGCTTCACCTCAAAGTACAGTAGTAGCTTCAAAAGAAGATTTAAAAATACAATTAGACACTCTAGAGAAGGAATACGAAGGAAAAGAAATACCCAGGCCAGAACATTGGGGAGGTTATATAGTAAAACCTATTTCTATAGAATTTTGGCAAGGAAGACCAAATCGAATGCATGATCGAATGAGATATTCTTTAACAAAAGATTTTTTATGGAAACTAGAGCGATTGGCTCCGTAAATTTTTATATTTACATATCAATAATAATAAAATGAAAACCTTATACATTGTTCGTCACGCAAAATCTTCTTGGGATTATGAGGGCATTGAAGACATTGATAGGCCTCTAAAAAGAAGGGGCATAAAAGATGCTCATTTAGTTTCTAAATTTTTAGCAACTACAATAGATAAACCTGATGTTTTTATTTCTAGTAGCGCAAATAGAGCATTACATACTGCGGTCATTTTTTGTGAAAATTTTAAATACCCACTTTCCAATCTTTATATTCGAAAACAATTGTATAGTTTTAGTGATGGATACTTGGTAAAGACAGTAAATGCACTCGATGATAGTTTTGATTCTGCAATTATTTTCAGTCATGACCATGGCATCAATTCTTTTGTAAACAAATTTGGAAACAAACCCATTTCACATGTTTCCACTTGTGGAGTCGTTGGAATTCAGTTTGATGATAAACATTGGAAAAATATCAAAAAGGGAAAAACTTTTCTGATAGAAATTCCAAAGAACCATAAATAAGGCCGTTTGTTAGAAATAAAAAAATATGGAGCAATAGATATTGGTTCGAATGCAATTCGACTGTTAATTTCTAATGTTATTATCTCAAAGGATAAAGAACCAAAGTTTAAAAAATCCTCATTAGTTCGAGTACCTATTCGCTTGGGTGCTGAAGTGTTTGTAGCACAAAGGATGATCTCTGAAGACAGTATTCAAAGATTAATTGATGCTTTAAATGCTTTTAAACTTTTAATGAAAACCCATCATGTAGAGCGTTTCAAAGCCTGTGCTACCTCCGCAATGAGAGAAGCTCACAATGGTGAAGAGGTTGTACAGGAAATCTTCCAAAAAACTGGTATTCAAATCGATATTATTGGAGGGAAAGAAGAAGCTGCAATTATATCATCCACAGATTTAAATGAATTAATAGAGGGTGACAGCTCGTATTTATACGTAGATGTGGGAGGTGGAAGTACCGAATTTACCCTTTTTTCTAAAGGTAAAATCATAAACTCTAAGTCCTTTAAAATGGGGACTGTCCGATTGATAAACAACAAAAAATTAGTAAACAAAGAAATCTTTGCCGATGTTGAAAAGTGGATTAAAAAAAACACAAAAGATCTAAAACGTATTTCTTTAATTGGTTCTGGAGGAAACATCAATAAACTTTTTAAAATGTCTGGAAGAACAGAAGGAAAACCCATTTCCTATATCTATTTGAGTGCACAGTATCAGTTTTTAAAACGAATGAGTTTTGAAGAACGTGTTTCTGAATTAAGTCTAAATCCAGATAGAGCAGACGTTATTATCCCAGCAACAAAAATTTATCTTTCTGCCATGAAATGGAGTAATGCAAGAAAAATTTATGTTCCAAAAATTGGATTGGTAGATGGTATTATAAAAAGTCTTCATCTCAATAAATTATAAAGTCAGTTTGTTATAAACATTTCTTATTAAAACCAATTCCTGAGATTATAAAAATTTGTATACAAAAAAAGGCAGCAATCTAAATTGCTACCTTCCTGGTGTTTTCTATAAAAAATTAACTGTACCTAATTAATAGTCTATTTTCTTAATATAACTCAACTTCTCTTTCCATAAAGCGAGATCTTTCTTAAAGGCTTCAACTTTAGACATCACATTCAAAACTAATGGATTATCTGGTTTTGCATTCGAAAAGAAACCTAAGTTATTTTCTAATTGTTGAATCTCTTTAACAATCTCATCAATTTTCTTTCGTACAAAAATCTGCTCACCATCTAATTTCCTTACATCATTATTTGTAGCGAAACCATCAACATTATTCTTAAAACGCAGCATTTCTATTTCATTCTTATCGATAGATAATGTAGAAATTAAACGGTCTATTTGTTTATTGAACTTCCCTTCTAAGTGACGAACACTTCGTGGAAGATACCCTAAACTTTTCCATGAATTAACAGCCTCTAATACGCCCTCTTTTGTATTAATTTCAGCAGTTTTAATATTCTCTAAAAAGTCTTTTTTTGCAGTAATAATGAGTTGATCTTCTTCACTAACTGCATTTTTATTTTTGTGATATTGATCAAAATAATGGTTACATGCACTTTTAAAACGTTTCCAAACATCATCAGAAAATTTACGCGGTACATGCCCTATTTTCTTCCAATCTGCTTGAATTTTTTTAAAGGTTTCTGTTGTATTTTCCCAATCTGTGCTATCCTTTAACGATTCGGCCAACTCAATAAGTGCAATTTTCTGATTCAAATTGTCTTGTTGACTATTTTTCTCTTCTTTGTAAAAATTGTTTTTAGCTTTATTAATTTTTTTGGTAGCAGCTTTAAATTTTTGCCAAATCTCTTCACTCTTTGCATATGGCAATTTCCCAGCATTAAAATATGCTTGTCTTAGTATTTCTAAGGCAGCAATACTTTGTTGCCAATCATTATGGTTTTTATTTTTTGAAATATCAAAAGCCTCAATTTGAGCAACAATTTCTAATTTTTTCTGAATAATCTCATCGAACTTCGTTTTCATTGAACGATAATACTCGTATCGCCTATCATGAATTTTTTTGGTTGCTTGGCTAAACTTATTCCAAATTTCTTCTCGCATCTCTCTTGCAACAGGACCAATATCTTCTTTCCAAATTTTATGCAACTCTTGTAATTGCTTAAATGAGTCACTAATATTTTCATGTTCAGCGAGCGCTTCTGCTTTTTGAATGATTTTTAATTTTTCTTCTAAATTATTTTTAAAATCCAAATCTCTAAAATCATTACTCAAATGTAATAAATCGTAAAAACGCTCAACATGATGATGGTAGATTTTCCAAGTATCATTGTATTTTGTTTTAGAAACTGGGCCAATTGCACGCCAAGTATCTTGTAATTCTTTGAATTGCTTGTACATGATTTTTGGATCAGCATTCGCAATTAAAGCTTTTAAAGCTTCAATAACTTCAAAACGCTTTTCTAAATTAAGTTTTTGAGATTTTTCTTGATCGCTGTAATAAGCCTCTCTCTCTTTTTTGTGTTGAGATAAGAGTGAATTATAGGTGGTCTTTATTGGACTTGAAAATTGAAAATCAATACTTTCACCTCCCGCTTCAATAAAAGCTGCTTTTTTTTCTGCTAACAGTGCCCCAAATTGCTGATTGAATGCATTTTTAATTGCATCAACTTGATTTTTCACTTTATTAGCGGGTTGCTCTGTTAAAACTTTCTCCAATTCAGCAACTAAACTTTCTAAAGGCATTTTAGAATAATCAATTTCTTTGACAACTTCTGTAACTTGATTGTTTTCTGCAGATTCTTCTGCGGTTGCAGCAATCTCTTCCTCAATTTCATTAACAGCGCCAGAAACTTCCTGATTTTCAGCTGTAGAAGTCACTTGTTGTTCTGTTTCTGGAGTCTTCTCTGAACTCGAAACAACATCATGATCTAAATTACTTTTATTATCTTCTACTTTCTCTTGATTCTCGTCTAACATATGTACAATGTTTAAGGTTCTAAATTACAGTTTATAAAGATAGTTACATCTTACAATATTTTCAAAGTAATTTTTAATTATTAATAAAAATAGTTGTTTTTAATACAGTATTGTTTTGTTAATTTTTATTGATTCCAAATCCGCCAAGACTCTTCCGCTTGCAATTCTAGCATCTGTAATCCATTTTTAATTTGAGCTCCTTTCGCTTCACCTTCCTTTAAGAAGCTAGTGATTGCAGGATTGTAAATCAAATCAAATAACAGATGTCTATCTGTAATGTGTTGATAGGGAATTTGTGGTTTTAAATGCACTGTTGGAAAAGTACCCACTGGAGAAGAATTAATAATTACGGTATATTTTTTTAAAACGCGTTCTGTGAGATCTGTGTATGCAATTTCCTTCTTTTTAAAGGGAGTACGGGAAACAAACTTATATTTAATTCCCAATTGTTTTAAAGAAAATGAAATTGCTTTAGAAGCTCCTCCTGTCCCCAATATCAATGCATGGCTATGATGTTTTTCTAGCAATGGTTTTAGTGAGTTCTCAAAACCAAAAACATCTGTATTATAGCCTTTTAACAACCCTCTTTTTGTAAACTTAATCGTATTTACAGCACCAATTTTTCGTGCTGTTTTGTCTATTTTATCTAAATATGGAATCACGGCTTCTTTGTATGGGATGGTTACATTCATTCCATGCAATTCCGATTTGTTGTTTTCTATTAATGCATCAAAGTCTTCAATCGTAGAAATATCAAAATTCACATATTCTGAATTTTTAATTTTTAATTTCTCAAATTTCTCTGTAAAATATCCTCTCGAAAAAGAATATCCTATGTCTTTTCCTAAAAGTCCGTATCGTCTATGCTTCTTTTTTTCTTCCATAAAAATCTAATATTAATATCAATCCAAGTCCTAGTGTAATGTAAAAAATTGCAAACCAAGTTTCTGTTATCGAGAAATCTGGAATAAAACGCTCATAATTTTCTACAATTTTGTGTTGCTTGATATCTAAAACAAAAGTGCCCTTTTCTTTTAAAAAAATTGTTTTTTTCCAAGGCCAAACAATACCCAATGATCCCGAAATAAAACCAATAATAACCGAAATCACAATTTGATTCCAACGTTTTAATACATATCCTAATACATGCGAAATTGACACTAATCCAAAAAGGGATCCGCCAGTAAAAACAATTATTATTTTTAAGTATTTCACTTTTACAACATCTTTGAAAGCAGAAAAATCTCCATAAAAAAGGTTTGTTAGAACACTCAAAAACACATTCACAGAATCTACCAAAAGGAGTACATAATTTCCGAGTAAAATTAAAATAAAGGAACCTGACAGTCCTGGCAATGTCATTCCAGAAACACCAATAATTCCGCATAAAAAGACAAACCATAAATTATCATTTTCTTTTGCTGGTGTTAAAAAACTGATTCCAATTCCTACAGCTGCTCCAAGAATTAAAGAAATTATATTCTTTACATTCCAATCACCAAATCCGCTTCCAATATAAAATATAGAACCGAGAATCATACCAAAAAAACAACTCCAAACATACAATTCATGGTGTTCCAAAAAGTAATCTAGCAACAAAGAAATACTGAAATAACTAAAAATACTTCCTCCCATGACAAGAACTAAAAAGGCTCCGTTGATCTGTCTGTAAAACTGCTTAAAATCTCCTTTTAAAAGGAGTTTTAAAGTCTTGAAATTAATTTTTCTAAAAGACGCAATGAGTTCTTCATAAAAACCCAGAACAAAAGAAACGGTACCTCCCGAAACACCAGGTACTTTATTTGCAGCACCCATTGCGATCCCTTTTAAAAAAAGAGTTCCTTTTTGAAGCAGCGTCCTGTTTTGTTGCATTTATTGTTTTTTAATCGCCAATTTTTCCATTCCTAAAATAAGCACAAAGCCTAAAACAGCAAAAGCAATCGCCATGATCAATTGAGGGTCTTCATCAAATGAAAAAGGAGAAATACTTTGTTGATTAAAAGGCACTTCTACTCCGCGAGAATTAATACGCCACGTAAGGGTTTCCTTCCAAGGCCAAATTTTATTTAAAGAGCCAATAATAAAACCTGTTAAAAGAGCTAGCGTTAAGTTTTTATGGTTTTTAAATAACCATTTAAGCACTCTCGAAAATGCTAGTAAACCAACGATAGCTCCGGCCATAAAAACTAAAATCGTTTTAAAATCTCGATTATTAATCGCCTCTAATACAGGCTTATAAGCACCCAGTAAAACTAAAATAAAAGAACCTGAAATCCCTGGCAAAATCATAGCACAAATTGCAATAGCTCCTGCTAAAAAGACAAATAAACTTGAAGAATTTTCTGAGACTAATGGATTTAAAGTAGTGATAAAATAGGCTAATACAGCACCTATAATCAGTATTAAAAAGGCTTCAAAATTCCAATCGGTTATTTGTTTTGCAATGTATATAATGCTTGCAAGCACAAGACCAAAAAAGAAAGACCATAGTAGAATAGGTTGACTTTCTAAAAGGTGCTTGATGACTTTTGCTAAAGACACAATACTTACAAAAATACCAAGAAACAAGGCTACTAAAAAGGAGCCATTCAGTTGTTTCCATGCGGCTTTAATACCTGAGGTCTTTAGGGTTTTTAACAAACTTAAGTTTACATTGCTGATTGTACTTAATAGTTCTTCATAAATACCAGAAATAAATGCAATGGTACCACCAGAAACTCCTGGCACAACATCTGCTGCTCCCATTGCCATTCCTTTCAATCCGATCACGAAATAATCTTGGAGTTTTCTAACCATTTTTGATATATTTATTTTCTATGAACGAAGGTAAAATAAATTTGAAGAAAAAAGGTTTTTGTTGTTGCTGTTTTCAACTTAAAAAAAAATCTTAGCTATTCTGTTGCTTTTTTAAAGTCACTCAATAATTTTTGAGTGCCCTCATTAAAATAAACGGATGAAAACAGTTCTTTTAAGATGATATGATAATCATAATCAATATTCATCGCTTTTATAAGATGCTCAATTCCAAATTTCTGTTTGTTAAGAAGCCAAAACAACCCTGCGAATCGGTACTCAATTTCAGCAAAATTTTTATGTCCTTTTTGTGCTTTAATTAAGATACTAAGGGCAGCATTAAATTCACCAACAAAAGTTAGAACGTCTACTAAGGCAATGAAAACGTTTATATCTTCATCTCCTAATGATAAGCACATTTCAAAACCTTTTATCGCTTCTTCAAAGAAATTTAGTTTCAATTTAATTTCAGAATAGCGTCTCCAATAAAGCGCATCTGACTCATCAATACTCAAGGCTTTGGAAATGTAGTAAGCAGCTTTTTCATAGTTTTTTTGATCAAAATAAATATTTGTCAAATACAACCATCCTTTGGCTAATAGCGGGTCTTCATGCACTGCCTTTTTGTAATATAAAATTGCTGCAGCAGTATTTCCTAATTGTTGATAACACTCTCCTATTCTTACAAAAGCAAATGCAGTTGCATCATCTAACTCTAAAGTAATTAAATAGTTGTCTATCGCTTCTTGATACGCTCCTAATGCTTCTAACGTTTTTGCTTTTTCTAAATAACCTCCCACAAAGAGTTCATCTATAATAACGGCAAAATCATAAGCAGATAAAGCTTCTTCGTGCCTTTTGATTACCGAATATTGTCTCCCTATTTGATGCCAAGCAACTTCGCAATAAGGGTTTTTATCGATGTATTTATTTAAGAAATCTATCGCTTCTTGATGCTTTTCTTCCATATCAAAGCAATACACAACATTGTAAAGTGAAGAATAGTCTTCAATGTCTGCATTTACACAATTAATGAAATTTAAGCGTGCATTTTCGAAATCATCTAAATACAAATACTCCATCCCTAACAAAGACCAAATGTCTTCTTTATCGTCAGTAAGTGTTAATGCTTTAATTAAGTTTTCTATTGCCTCTTTGTGTTTACCTTCTTTCGAAACAATGGTTGCTTTTTGAATAAACACTTCATCATTGTTGGGTTCTAAAATTTCTACTTGGCTTAATAATTTTTTTGCGAGTTCTAGTTTGTTTTCAAAAACACATAATTCTATTTGCAATAACTTTAAATCTATGGAATCTGGATGCTGTTCTAACCCTAGTTTTACAGCTTTTTTCGCTAAGGAATGCTTTCCAATATCTATATAATGGATTATAATTTCCTCAAATTCAGTTAAATCAAAGAAATAAACATTATTTGTTTTTAACATCGATTCAAATTTCACGAAAGACATAGGCCATGTGGTTGTTTGTTACTTTAAATGTACTACAAGTCTTTTAGCTCATTTAAAATCTGCTGTTTTGTTTTCAACAATTTAATTAACAAAAGGAGGGTCGTTTTCTCTTATATATATTTTGCTTGTACAAATTTTTACATTAGTTTTGTTTTTCAATAACTGTTTCGCTAATGAATCAGGCTTCTTATGAGCAAAAAAACCTTACTTAACGCTAAGGATATTGAAATTATCTTACATCGATTGGCGTGCCAGTTAATCGAAAATCATAACGATTTTTCTAATACAGTTTTAATTGGATTGCAACCAAGGGGTTCCTTTTTAGCGAAGAGACTTTTAAGTTTGCTTGAAAATGAATACCAGATAAAAGAGATACAATTAGGCTCTTTAGACATTACCTTTTACAGAGATGATTTTAGGCGCCGTGAAATTCCATTAGAAGCAAATACAACAGAAATCGACTTTTTAGTTGAAGACAAGAAAGTAGTTTTCATTGACGATGTATTGTTTTCAGGGCGAAGTGTTCGTGCTGCGCTGACTGCAATTCAGTCGTATGGAAGACCTAAAAACGTAGAATTATTGGTTTTAATAGACAGAAGGTTTAGCAGAGACTTACCAATTCAACCAAATTACAGAGGACGACAAGTAGATGCAATTAATGAAGAAAAAGTATTGGTTACTTGGAAAGAAACACATAAAAAAGACGCAGTCTATATAGAAATCACCTAATATGAAACAGCTAAGTGTAGAACATTTATTGGGCATAAAATATCTAAAAAATACAGATATCGATCTTATTTTTGAAACTGCAGATCAATTTAAAGAAGTCATTAATAGACCCATTAAAAAAGTTCCTTCTCTAAGAGACATAACCATTGCTAATTTATTTTTTGAAAATAGTACAAGAACTAAATTAAGCTTCGAATTGGCAGAAAAAAGACTTTCCGCTGATGTGATCAATTTTTCAGCAAGTCAATCCTCCGTAAAGAAAGGAGAAACTTTAATTGATACTGTTAACAATATTTTAGCCATGAAGGTTGACATTGTTGTCATGCGACATGCAAGTGTTGGTGCAGGTGTTTTCTTATCCAAACATGTAGATGCAAAAATCATAAATGCTGGTGATGGCACTCATGAACATCCTACACAGGCATTATTAGATTCCTATTCGATCAGAGAAAAACTAGGGAGTGTTAAAGGAAAAAAAATATTAATTGTTGGAGACATTCTTCACTCTAGAGTGGCTTTGTCTAATATCTTCGCATTGCAACTACAAGGAGCAGAAGTAAAAGTTTGTGGCCCAACAACCCTAATTCCTAAATACATTACAAGCCTAGGAGTCACTGTAGAAACAAATCTTAAAAAAGCTTTAGAATGGTGCGATGTTGCCAATGTATTGCGAGTTCAACACGAAAGAATGGATATTAAATACTTTCCTTCAACTAGAGAATACACACAGCTTTTTGGCATCAATCAGGAAATTCTGGAAGGTCTCGACAAAAAGATTGTGATTATGCACCCTGGCCCAATTAATAGAGGTGTTGAAATTACAAGTGATGTTGCAGATTCTAACAGTTCGATCATCTTAAATCAAGTAGAGAACGGAGTTGCAGTAAGAATGGCAGTCATTTACTTACTGGCACAACAAATTAAAAGAGAGACACTTTAATTCTATTTTATCCTAAAAAATTTAATAATGAAGATTGAAAACAAAGACGGATATACTCTTTTTAGTACCGATGAAAATATCCTTCAGGAAGCTTTAGATACCTTTTTCTCGACCGTAGAAAAACACAGCACCGAAAACATTTTTTTTGATATTTCTGACAATCTTAACATAACTCCAAAAGAATTTATGTTATTTTTGAATATCGCTTCTGCTAAAAAAGAAAATGGAACTTCATTTGTAGTTATCATTAAATCGTTAGATATTGATGCATTGCCAGAAGAAATAAATGTGGTCCCAACGCTTCAAGAAGCTGAAGACATTCTTGAAATGGAAAATATTGAGAGAGCATTAGGCTTTTAAAAAGCAATGAACAATGATAAAAAAACTACTTTTTATTTTATTCTTATTCAACATCACGTATAGTTTTTCGCAAGAAAAATCGATTACACAGCTGTCTGCTGCGCCAAATCCATTTATAACTTCTACAGAAATTCATTTTAATGCAAACCAAGCTGGTATTATCATTTTTAATGTTAAAAATATTTTAGGTAAAACAGTACATAAAAAACAGCTCTTCGTACAAAAAGGAGAAAACACAATCTCTTTCTTTAAGCAGCAGTTATTACCCGGAATTTATATCTATTCTATTCAAAATAAAAAGAGCATCGTTTCAAAACGCCTTGTTATTCAATGAGTTTAAAATTAACCATTCTGGGCTGTCATTCGGCAACTCCTCGCGCAAATGCACATCCAACTTCACAATATTTAGAGATCAACAATCGGCATTTTTTGATAGATTGTGGCGAAGGTACACAACGACAAATGCGACAGCATAAAGTTGGTTTTACAAAAATTACTCATATTTTCATTTCTCATTTACATGGAGATCATTTTTATGGTTTGGTGGGACTCCTATCTACTTTTGGAATTTTAAATCGAGAAAAAGAATTGCATATTTATGGTCCTAAAGGAATTAAAGAGGTGACTTTACTTTCTTTAAAAATATCTCAATCTCATGCAAAGTACAAGATGATTTTTCATGAGTTAGTTTCCAAAGAGAGTGAGGTTATTTTTGAGGACGAGAAGGTCTCTGTAAGTACAATTCCATTAAGACATCGCGTTTACACAAATGGGTATTTGTTTACTGAAAAAGAAAGTTCTTTAAAATTACACATGGAGAACATCGCAAATTATGAAGAAATTGATCGTGCAGACTATCTAAATATAAAGGCTGGAAAAGACATTCATCTACCAACAGGGGAAGTCATTCCCAATTCAGAATTAACACTGCCTCCAGCAAAACCAAAACGTTATGCTTTTTGTAGTGATACTACTTATAAACCAGATATTGTTCCATTAATAAAAAACGTAGATTTGCTTTATCATGAAGCAACTTTTCTTTCAGACAGAGAAGATTTGGCTCTAAAAACAAAACATTCTACAGCAAAGCAAGCAGCACAAATAGCAAAGGAAGCAAATGTAAAACAGCTCGTTTTAGGACATTATTCTGGCCGCTATAAAGAGATATCAGCATTTAAAACAGAGGCTACAAAAGTCTTTAAAAACACAGATGTTGCAGTAGCAGGGAAAGTTTTTACTGTGAATTAATATTGGCTCGTAGCCAACAAAACTAAAGTACACGCAACATCACTTTCTATACTGTTTTCTTCAAGCAGTTTTACAAAAGTACTATTTTCTGTTCCTGGGTTAAAAATTACTCTTCTTGGTTTTAAACTGATGATGTAATCATAATATGCGACTTGTCTTTTTGGACCTAAATACAAGCTAATCGTATCGATATGCTCATAATTTATTAGTTCAGAAACAATAGCCACATTAGAAACAATCCCTTCTTGCAAACCAAAAGCAACAACTTGTTGTTTATTTTCTCGGAGCTTTTTAATAACCTGATTGGAATATCGATCTTCTTTCAGAGAAGCACCAAAAACTAATGTGTAATTTTTCATAAAAAAGAAGCGTTGATTATAAAAATAAATATAATCAAAAAGATACTATTAAGAAGCACATTCATATTGATTTTAAAAAATAAAAATACAAAAAAACTCGAAGTTTTACTTCGAGTTTTTTTTATATAAATAATCGTAAAATTAAATTATTAAGAGAAAATTTTATCGATTTTTTGTTTTTCTTCTTCTGCCAAAGCTGCGTCTACTAAAATACGTCCACTGTGCTCGTCGATAGTAATTCTTTTTCTATTTGCAATTTCTAATTGAACTTGTGGTGGTATTGTAAAATAAGATCCTCCTGATGCACCTCTTTCAATAACAACAACCGCTAAGCCATTTTTCACTTTCGTTCTTATTCTATTATAAGCCGTAAATAAATGTGGGTCTAAAGATTTTGAATACTCTTCTGATTTCTCAGCTAAGAGTTTTTCTTCTTTTTCTGTTTCTTTTAAAATGGCATCCAATTCAGATTTTTTATGCCCTAAATGCTGCTCTTGCTTATCTAATTTCTCTTTAGTTGTTGCTATTACTAATTCTTTCTGAGCAATTTTAGCTTTAAACTCGTTGATTCTCTTGTCGGCCAATTGAATTTCTAAATCTTGAAATTCAATTTCTTTGGCTAAGGAATCAAACTCTCTGTTGTTACGAACTTTTTGTTGTTGCTCTTCGTATTTTTTCATCAACGACTTCGATTCGTCAATTGCTAATTTCTTATTGTTGATATCTGTTTCTAAATTAGAGATATCTTCACTTAAATTTGAAACACGTGTGTTTAAACCGGCAACCTCATCAGCTAAATCTTCAACTTCTAAAGGTAATTCTCCTCTAACGTTTCTAATTTCGTCAATTCTAGAGTCGATCAATTGTAAATCGTAAAGTGCTCTTAATTTTTGTTCAACAGAAACTTCTTTCTTCTTTGCCATGTTTATATGTAATAAATTGGGTTCGTACTTTTTTGTGATAAAACGATTGCAAAATTACTAAATTTTTTCGTAAGATAATCAACCAAAAGGTTTTTTGTAAACTGTTCGCTTTCATAATGCCCAATATCTGCTAATAAGATGTCTTTTTCAGCTTTAAAAAACTCATGATATTTAAAATCGGCACTAACATAGGCATCTGCTCCTGCTCTTTTTGCATCTGAAATTGCAAAACTTCCCGCACCTCCAAGAACTGCTACTTTTTTTATTTTTTTGTGAAGCAATTCAGAATGGCGAACACATGCTGTTTGCATCGTCCTTTTCAAATAACTTAAAAAATCCTTTTCTTCCATAGGCTCAGGAAATTCTCCAAGCATGCCCATTCCAATATCTTGATGTACATTTTCTATGGTAACAATCTCATAGGCTACTTCTTCATAAGGATGCACTGCTTGTAAACATTTCAATATCTTAACCTCATTTTTTCGTTCAAAAATGATACTTATTTTTGTCTCATTTTCAATCTGCAACACCTCTTTTCTACCCACAACTGGGTTGGAGTTTTCTGTTCCTTGAAAAGTACTTTCTCCTATTGTACTAAAGGAGCTGTGCTCATAATTTCCAATTGCACCACCACCTGCTTCAAAAAGTGAATTCCTCAAAGAAACGGCATTTTCAGAAGGCACAACCGTGGTTAGTTTTTTTATAATTCCTTTTTTGGGAATCAAAATTTTAGTGTTTTTTAGACCTAAAACTTCACACATTTTTGCAGAAACTCCATTTTTAGAATTATCTAAAGCTGTGTGTGTTGCATAAATCGCAATGTCATTTTTAATCGCTTTTAAAACAACTCTTTCAACATAGGAATTTCCGTTTAGTTTTTTTAAACCCGCAAAAATTATCGGATGAAAACTAACAATGAGGTTGCATTTTTTTTCAATAGCCTCATCAATTGTTGCCTCTAAAGTATCCAATGTTACTAAAACACCTGATACTTCCGAATCATAACTTCCAACCAACAAACCAACGTTGTCAAAATCTTCAGCATAATTAAGTGGCGCTAGTTCCTCTATATATCGCGTAATTTCCTTTATCTTCATTTTATATCATTTCAGCAAAGACCAAAGTTAGCATTTTCCACGCATCAATCCATAAAAATGCGTTATTTTCGTAGTAATGAAATTTTTACGTTTTTTATTATTTCCATTTTCAATCGCATACGACATTGTTACTTCTCTACGTAACTTAATGTTTGATATCGGTTTTTTTAAAGAAACCTCTTTTAAAATTCCAACAATTACTGTTGGAAACCTAAGTGTGGGAGGCACAGGGAAAACACCTCAAATTGAGTATCTAATTCATTTATTAAAAGACAAACATCTGCTCTCTGTTTTAAGCAGAGGCTATAAAAGAAGCACCAAAGATTTTGTTTTATTGGATGCAGCGTCTTCTGCAGAGGAAGTTGGAGATGAGCCGCTACAATACTTCAATAAATTTAAAAATATTGCTGTTGCTGTTGATGTCAATCGCGTAAATGGAATTAAAACTTTAATTACTATTAAAAATCCGGAAGTAATTTTATTAGATGATGCCTATCAACATCGAAAAGTAAAATCAAGTTGCTATATCTTACTCACAAAATACAAAGATCTTTTTGTTGATGATTTTTTATTACCTACAGGAAATCTCAGAGAAAGCAGCGCAGGAGCAAAAAGAGCAAATGCAATTGTAGTTACAAAATGTCCAAAAAATCTTTCTATTTCCGACAGGGAAAATATTCAACAAAAACTTCAGTATTTTAAAAAACCCTTATTTTTCTCATCCATTTCTTATGCTGAAAAAACAAAAGGAAGCAACTCCATTTTAACAAGCAACTTAAAAGACTACGATGTTTTATTGATCACAGGAATTGCGAATCCGACTCCGTTATTGCAACATTTAAGAAGTTTAAACGTTCGTTTTGAACATGAAGAATATGCCGATCACCATCATTTTTCGAAAAAAGAAATTGAACAAATTGAGCAGAAGTTCTCAAAAATGAATATTAAAAACAGAATTCTTTTGACCACCGAGAAAGATTATACTCGATTGCACAATAGACTAGATGAATTGAATTATCTTGAGATAGAAACTCAGTTTTTAGAGGATCAGAAAGAAGGTTTTGACAATTTAATAACCTCACATATTCAAAATTTCGCTTCAAAAAGTTAAAATTTACCACAAAAATAATAAGCATAAAAAAACCCGAAGTTGAACTTCGGGTTTCTTAATTTTATTTTTAAGGATTAATTACCATCGAATCATCACAGACCCCCAGGTAAATCCACTACCAAAAGCAGCCAAAACAACCAAATCGTTGTCTTTTATTTTCCCCTGTTCCCATGCTTCTGTTAAAGCAATAATTACAGATGCAGCAGTTGTATTCCCATACTTCATAATATTGTTGTGCACTTTATCATCTGACAATTTAAATTTCTTCTGAATAAATTGTGCAATCCGCAAATTCGCTTGATGCGGAATCAACATATCAATGTCTTCTTTTTGTAAACCATTCGCATCTAAGCCTTCTACAATTGCTTCAGAAAAACGAGTAATGGCATGCTTAAATACAAATTGACCATTCATGTGCGGATAATAGGATTGATCTTCAGGATCATTTTCAGCTAATATTTCTGGAACCCATCTTCCAGTGTTGGGACCATCTAACATTAATTCTCTTGCATGCTTTCCTTCAGAATGTAAATGGGAGGATAAAATTCCTTTTCCATTTTCTTCACTACGCGATAAAACGGCAGCTCCAGCACCATCACCAAAAATAACGGTAACTCCTCTCCCTCGGGTCGATTTCTCTAATCCTCCAGAATGATTTTCGGCACCAATAACTAAAATGTTTTTATACATACCCGTTTTAATAAATTGATCGGCTACAGACATCGCATAGATAAAACCTGAACATTGGTTTCGAACATCTAATGCACCAATTGTGGGCATGTCTAACATGTCTTGTACACGAACACCTCCTCCAGGGAAATACATGTCTGGACTTAAGGTTGCAAAAACAATAAAATCAATATCATCTTTAGTAAGCCCCGCTCTTTCTATTGCTATTTTAGAAGCTTTCACAGCCATTGTAGAAGTGGTTTCTCCAGTTTTAGGATCAATCCATCTTCTTTCTTTAATACCGGTCCGTTCTTGAATCCATTCATCAGAAGTTTCCATAAACTCCTTTAAATCATTATTGGTGACAACATTTTCTGGGACAAAATATCCAAGACCTGTTATTTTTGAATTATACATAATATAGCGGGCTATAAATTAATTATTTGATTTATTCTAAGCAGCAAAAATAGTGAATTTTGCCTACACCGTAGTTCAATTGAGTAAGAAGTCAGAAAAGGAGTAGAAAGGCTGTCATCTTGTCACAATAATAGGTTTGGTATTTTATTTGACTATACATGATGAAATACTAATAAAAATAAAACAGATATAAAATGGCAAAAGGTAACATTAATGTATCGGTAGAAAATATTTTTCCACTGATTAAAAAATTCTTATACTCAGATCACGAGATTTTTTTACGTGAATTAATTTCAAATGGAACAGATGCAACCACAAAATTAAAACACTTAATTTCTATTGGAGAAGCAAAGACAGAATTGGGAGATGCTAAAATTGAAATTAGCATAGACAAGGAAGCAAAAACACTTACGATTAAAGATCAAGGACTTGGAATGACAATGGACGAGGTTGAAAAATACATCAATCAAATTGCATTTTCTGGTGCTGAAGAGTTTTTAGAGAAATACAAAGACGACAAAAATGAAACGGGTGTCATAGGACATTTTGGATTGGGATTTTACTCTGCTTTTATGGTTGCAGAAAAAGTAGACATTTTTTCAAAATCTTTTAAAGATGCTCCTGCAGCGCATTGGACCTGTGATGGATCTCCAGAATACACGTTGGTTGAACATGACAAATCTGACAGGGGAACAGAAATCGTTTTACACATTGCTGAAGATTCATTAGACTTTTTAGAAGATGCTAAAATAGAAGGACTACTAAATAAATACAATCGTTTTAACCAAGTGCCAATTAAATTTGGAACAAAGCAAATAAATGATCCTGAATTTACTCCAGCAACCACAAAAGATAAAGACGGTAAAGAAACCACAGAAGCTCACAAGCAAATTACGGTTGATAAAATCATCAATAACACCAACCCAGCTTGGAACAAAAAGCCTGCTGATTTAAGTGATGAAGACTACACTAATTTTTACAGAGAATTGTATCCAACACAATTTGAAGAGTCCTTATTTCACATTCATTTAAACGTAGATTATCCATTCAACTTAACAGGAATCTTATTCTTTCCAAAGTTAAGTCCGTCAATGGATATGCAAAAAGACAAAATCCAGTTATACCAAAACCAAGTATATGTTACGGATAATGTGGAAGGAATTGTTCCCGACTTTTTACAAATGCTAAAAGGAGTTATTGATTCTCCGGACATCCCTTTAAATGTCTCAAGATCTTACCTACAAGCAGATGGTGCTGTTAAGAAAATCTCAGGATATATTACTAAAAAAGTAGGTGATAAATTGGTGTCATTGTTCAAAAAAGACCGAGCTGATTTTGAACAAAAATGGAATGATATTAAAGTAATTATTGAATACGGAATGTTGTCTGAAGATAAATTCTTTGATAAAGCCAAGAAGTTTGCTTTATACCCAACCGTTAGCAATTCGTATTTCACCTTTGATGAGTTGATTGAAAAGACAAAAGAAAATCAAACAGATAAAGACGGAAACCATGTTATACTTTATGCTTCTAACAAAGACGCACAGCACAGTTACATTCAAGATGTAACTGCAAAAGGATATGAAGTTCTTGTATTAGATTCTCCAATTATTTCTCACTTAATGCAGAAATTAGAAGGTGGAGATGGGAAAGTAAAATTTACACGTGTAGATTCTGATCATGTAGATAATTTAATCAAAAAAGATGAAACTGTAATTTCAAAATTATCTGACGAGGAAACAGCAACCTTAAAACCAATTATTGAAGCTGCAGTTCCAAAAGAAACCTATACAGTACAATTAGAAGCGATGGATTCTGCTGCATCTCCGTTTATGATTACCGTTCCAGAATTCATGCGAAGAATGAAAGAAATGCAAGCTTCAGGAGGTGGTGGAATGATGGGAATGGGGAATTTCCCAGACATGTACAATTTGGTAGTAAACACCAACAGTCCATTAGTTGCTGACATCTTAAACAATACCGATGAAAAAGCGCAGAAACACTTAATTTCACAAGCTTTTGATTTGGCTAAATTATCACAAAACCTTTTGCATGGTGAAGAATTGACTAATTTTATCAAACGCTCTTACGAGTTGATCAAGTAATTAATTTTTTCAATCCTACGCAGGTAGTATTTAAAAATAAAAGCCCCTTTGTAAAAACAAAGGGGCTTTCTAATTTATTAAAAAAAGAGTTTGAAAAAACACTTAAAATTATGACAAAAAAAACCTTCACGAGTAGTGAAAGTTTTCTTAGTCTTCTTTTTCATTCAATTAATGACAGTGTTTTGAATCCAAAACAATCATAATAGCATACAAATATATTTAAATCTTAAGTTATAGATAGCCCTTTTAAAGCCCAAGATTAATTTTCAAAAACAAATACTTTAAAATTAAAACGTGTATATTTGATTGACCCCAATTATAATTAAATGCAGGATAATTATGCTCAGTTATTACTTGATGTTCAAAAGAAATCAAATATAACGATAAATAAAAGTAGAGACTTACGTTTTTTAAAAGAAGAAATCGAAGAAAAATCAGAGTCAGGTATTGGCTTTAATACCCTTCGAAGACTTTATGGTTTTTTAGAAAAAACAGAACCAAGCATCAGCACACTAAATATACTAGCAGTATATCTCGGTTTTAGCTCTTACAGTGCCTACAAGAAAAATATTATGAATTATGATAGTTGGTACTTTCAACAAAATTTACAAAGAATACAATCTGAAAATACGGTAACAACCGAAGATATTGAAACAATACGTATTGGACTTCTCAATGTTTCCAATATTGAATATTTTGCTTATTTTTTCTCCTATTTTATTGAAAGAAATAACATTTCATCATTAGAATATATTGTCAAACAAATTAAATTAAGTGATTCTTCAGGAAACCACGGTTTGAAATTTGCTACCATCGTCTCATTAAGTCTTTATCGAATTGAAGAAAAAAAAGCACTTAACATCTACAAAAGACTTGTAAAATATGATAGTTTTCGCAATACTATTCCGCTACTTTACATAGACTATACCCAATTACATAGTAAATATTCAAAAATACTAACAATCATTAAACAACAAAGTAAAAAAGAAGATGATATTCTTTTTGTTGAATTAATGCGTTTTTACTGGAAATTTTATTCTTCAAAAGAATACATTCATATAGAAATCAAAAAACCTGCTAAGTTTGATACCTTTCACCCTGTATTACAGGGTAGGTACTATGCGTATTTACTTTTAAAGTCCGAAGATAGAGATTCAAACATTGAAAAGAAAATCATTTTCGATTGTAAAAAAAGTATACAGAAAAATAGCGTTTATGAAGTTTCGTTTTTATTAGAAGAAATAATACCCAGTCTTGTTTTTAAGAAATACTTTACTTTTTTAGATGAATTAATAAATGAATTTTATGAAGAAATACTTGAAATGGATCGTTGGTCTTCAAAAACTGGGCATGCACTTTCTTTGATTGCAATGGCGAATCTAAATATTACAAAAAACAACTTAACTATGGCACAAATAAACTTAAACCTTGTCGAGCTCGAAAAAGTAGAGTTAAGCTACAGCGACTATGTGTCATTATTTTATTATCAAACGCTGTTACAAATAACCTATTTAAAGAATGCGAAAGACGAAAATATAAAATCAAAAATTATTTTAAAAAACCTAATTAAGAAATTAAAGTTTACAAAATTTAATCAAACCCTAATCGACTTTACGATCTATTAACAAGCAAAATATTAAACAACCTAATGATCTACCTCATATTAGCGATGCTTCTATTTTCTTTTAACAATGTTTTATGGAAAAAAAATCTATTGAACATTTCAGTTAGTTTGTTAATGACCTACAGGTCTTTTTTTACGAGTATATTGGCAATTAGTTTTCTTTTTTACTTTCACGATTTAACAGAATTTAGTTTTATTCAAATTTCAAGAACATTAACCACAGCTATACTAGGCCTTGTTGGCCTCTTCAGTATGCTAACCCTCTACAAAAAAGCATCCTTGCAATGGGCAGCTATTTATAATTTATTAGGTATAATCTTTACAACATTATATTTATGGATTTTTAAAGAATTTGATATAAAATCTTCTTTTCTAGGTATTTTCATCATTACAATAGGTTTTATCTTTTACATATACACCAAAAAGAAAAGTACCTTAAAAATCAATTTAAAGCAACATCTATTACTAGTTCTAATGACCCTCTGTTTCGGCACGGCTGCAATCCTTAATTGGGAAAACTTAAATCAAAAAATCCCTGTAATATTAATCATTGCAAATCAAGAAGTACTTGTTTTTATTTGTGGTATAGTTCTTCTTTTTTTAGAAAGAAGAAAAAGAAGAAGTTCTATTCAATTACTATCAATATTTCAAAAATATTTCTATCGTGTTTTACTCATGAGTATCGTTATTCTATTGGGCCTTTTTTTTAGTTTTTTAGGATTAGAAATTACAAACCCAATCATTTCTGGGGTTTTATTTTTAGCCAGTCCATTGACCACTATTTTATTTAGTGCCTATTTTTTTAAAGAAAAAATAAAAGTTACCGATTGGATTGCTATTGGTGTGATTTCTTTTGGCGCTTTTTTACTTCACTTACAAACCACCTAGCCGAAAAGATTTAAAAATGCTGTATCTTTAAACTTTTTGTTTCAAACAACACCATCTTATGAAGTACTTATACCTTTTGTTTTTATTTACCACTACAACACTACTAAGCCAAACAGATCAAAAAATATATGATATTATCGAAGCTGTTTCTGAAGATCGAATTAAAGCTGATGTAAAAACATTGACGGAATTTGGTACCCGAAATACTTTTTCAGATACGTTATCTGCATCTCGAGGGATTGGAGCTGCCAGACGTTGGATTAAAAATACTTTTGAAGATATTTCTAAAGATTGTGACGATTGCATCGATGTCTTTTATCAAAAAGACCTTGTAACTACCCAAATGAGCAAAAGAGTTCCGCGTGATACTTGGGTTGTCAATGTGGTTGCCATTCAAAAAGGAACAAAATACCCAAACAAATACGTCATTATGAGTGGAGATATTGACTCCAGAAATAGTGATGGGGCTAATTTCACAAAAGATGCACCGGGAGCCAATGACAATGCCTCTGGAATGGCAGGAACCATAGAGGCTGCAAGAGTTTTATCTAAATACCAATTTGAAAGTAGTATTATCTATGTAGGATTGTCTGGAGAAGAACAAGGCTTGTTTGGCGGAACAGGGCTGGCAAAATATGCCAAAGAAAAAGGGTGGGAAATCATTGGTATTTTAAACAATGATATGATTGGAAACATTACCGGAGTTGATGGTGTGATCGACAATAGGGCCTTCAGAATTTTTTCAGAACCTGTTCCAGCGAATGAAACAGAAAGACAAAGAAGAATGCGCCGTTTTTATGGCGGCGAAGTAGACGGAATCTCACGTCAATTGGCCAGATACACACATAAAACAGTTCGTACTTACATGCCCGAAATGAATCCAATGATGATTTATCGATTAGATCGTTTTGGTCGAGGAGGACATCACAGGCCTTTCAATGATTTAGGCTATGCAGGAATTAGAATTATGGAAGCGCATGAAAACTATACACAGCAACATCAGGATATTAGAACAGAAAACGGCATTGCATATGGCGATACCTTTGAGCATGTGAATTTTGGATATGCAAAAAAATTAACCGCTGTAAATGCAATTACAATGGCAAGTTTAGCATTGGCACCTCCAGCACCAGAAATGGTTGCAATTGGTGGAATTGTGCAAGCCTCTGCAAAATTGAAATGGAATAAAGTCAACGGTGCCAAAGGATATAAAATCTACTGGAGAGATACCACCTCTCCTACTTGGGACCATAGCCGATATGTGGAAGAAACCAAATTTACTTTGGACGGAATTGTAATTGATAATTTCTTTTTTGGTGTTGCTGCTGTAGGCGAAAACGGTCATGAAAGTGTTGTTGTTTTTCCAAACAAAATTATGCGATAATGCAAAAGAAGGAATCATTTTATTTTAAAAATGATACCGAATGGCGAAATTGGTTGTCTGAAAATCATGCCACATCAGAAGGCATCTATTTGATCTTTTATAAAGTAGAGAACGAAGAAGCATCGATGCGATGGGAAGAAGCTGTAAAAGTAGCGCTGTGTTTTGGTTGGATTGATGCTACCGTTAAAAGCTTAGGAAATGGAAAACGAAGACAATATTTCTGCAAACGAAATCCAAAAAGTGCATGGAGTGCATTGAACAAGAAACATATTCAAGAATTAAAAACAAAAAAATTACTACATCAAAGTGGCTTAGATAGTATCAAAATCGGAAAACAAAATGGTTCTTGGACTGCTTTAGATGCTGTTGAAAAAGGAATCATTCCAGACGATTTACAAATTGAATTCAATCAAAACAAAACGGCTTTCGATAACTACAATCGATTTGCACCTAGTTACAGAAAAAGCTACCTGTATTGGCTCAATCAAGCAAAAAGAGACACGACAAGAAAAAACCGAATTATAGAAATAATTCGGCTTTGCTCTAAAAATATTAAATCCAGAAATACCTGGTAAATGATTATAAACCGCTCATAAAACTTCCGTAAGGATCTCTAAACTGTGTTCCTTCTGCGTATCTGTGTTTGCTTAATTTCTTAAACTCAACCAATGCCCAGAGCACAAATTCTTTTACAAAATAAGTATCTTTTTTATTCATATTGGGCTGGTACTTCTCTAAGAAATCATTCAATGGTTTTATTTTATTGAGTTCCTTTTTGTATGCCGTATCTGTATATTCATCCAACAGCTCAAAATCTCCATCGGCATTAAAGAACCAAGAAACAATGTCATCATAAGGGGACTCATCTTCTTGCTTTTCCAATTTCTTTATGACTGGAAAATAGGTTGGAAATAAGGTTTTGATCGCTTTCTTAATTAAAGTTTCTGCAACTACTTGCGCGCCTTCTTGTTCCCCTTCATAGACCAATTCTACTTTTCCTGTAATGGCTGGGATAATTCCATCAAAATCACTCAAACGAAGCATTGTTTTTTCTTCACCAGAAAGCAAGGCTCTTCGTTCTGCCGTACTTAATAGATTTTCGTAAGCTGAAATACTTAAACGAGCACTCACACCACTTTTAGGGTCGATGTATTCACTTTCTCTCGCTTCAAAAACAATTTGCTCTAACAAATCTTTGGCCAGTTCTGGAACTTGAATCCCTGCTTGTTGATCATCTCCACGATTGGCTTCTTGCTGTGTTATTTTTTTAGCAGTTTCAATATCTTCAGGATAATGTGTTAAAATTTGAGATCCAATTCGATCTTTAAGAGGTGTTACAATACTTCCCCTATTTGTATAATCTTCTGGATTTGCTGTGAACACAAATTGCATATCTAAAGGCAATCGCAATTTAAATCCTCTAATTTGAATATCACCTTCTTGCAAAATATTAAACAGTGCAACCTGAATTCTAGCTTGTAAATCTGGCAATTCATTAATTACAAAAATGCATCGATTTGCTCTTGGAATCATTCCATAGTGAAGCACCCGATCATCGGCATAACTCAGTTTTAAATTCGCTGCTTTTATGGGGTCTACATCTCCAACAATGTCAGCAACCGTTACATCTGGTGTTGCTAGTTTTTCTGCAAAACGTGCCGTTCTGTGCAGCCAAAAAATAGGCGTCTTGTCTCCTTTTTCCGCAATCAACTCTGTCGCAAATCTCGAAATTGGATGCAAAGGATCGTCATTAATTTCAGAGCCCTCAACTACAGGTATATATTCGTCCAACAAATTTACCATTAACCTTGCCAATCGTGTTTTTGCCTGACCTCGCAACCCTAATAAATTAATATTATGCTTGCTTAAAATTGCGCGTTCTAATTCTGGAATCACTGTATTTTCATACCCGTGAACGCCCTTAAAAACAGTTTCCTTACTCATCATTTTACTAATCAGATTCTCTCTCAACTCCTCTTTAATCGATTTTGATTGATATCCTGACTTTTTTAATGCACCTAATGTTGTAATCTTACTTATGTTCATATATTTTAGTATCTGAAATAAACTTTGCAGTTCTGTTCCTGTTTTTTTTATCCTTTAATATTCTTTTTCCGATTCGTTTCATAATCCTCAAAAATCATTTCTCCCAACCCTTTTAAACCTGTATAAAATGCTTTTCCTTGATTTGCTTTTGCAAATGCACTTACAAATTGCATGAGATATGGATCTTTTGCAATCATAAAAGTAGTAATTGGAATGTGTAGCTTTCTAGCTTGTTGTGCCATCGCGTAACATTTATTTACAATATGCGGATCTAACCCGTTACTGTTTTTATAGTATTGCCCGTCGGGCAAGCGCAAACAGCTTGGTTTCCCATCTGTGATCATAAAAATTTGCTTGTTGATATTTCGTTTTCTTCGGAGTAAATCCATCGCAAGGTTTAGACCTGCAACCGTGTTTGTATGGTAGGGTCCCACTTGTAAATACGGCAAATCTTTAATCTTAATAGACCAAGCATCATTACCAAAGACAATAATATCTAAAGTATCTTTTGGGTATCGTGTCGTAATTAATTCTGCCAATGCCATCGCTACTTTTTTGGCTGGTGTAATTCTGTCTTCGCCATACAAGATCATCGAATGACTAATGTCAATCATCAAGACAGTGCTCATTTGGCTTTTGTGAAGTGTTTCTTCTACCACCAAATCATTTTCTGTCAAATGAAAATCATCAATCCCATTGTTAATCTGTGCGTTTCGAATACTTTCTGTGATTGATACTTTGTCTAAAGCATCACCAAATTGGTAATTTCTAAAATCTCCCGTATGCTCATCACCCATTCCAGGGGATTTACTTTTATGACTTCCGGACCCACTCCTTTTTATCTTTCCAAAAATATGATTCAACGCTTGTTGACGAATAGCACGTTCTGTTTTGGGTGTTATTTTTGTAGCGCCTAATCCATCTCCATCTGTTTCCTTTTTTGTGAATCCTTTTTTCGTAAGGTCTTCAATAAAATCGTCAATTGTATAGGCTTCGGTAGTCAGTTTATATTCTTTATCTAAAGAGCGCAACCAATCAATTGCCTCATCAAAATCACCCGAAGTATGGGTAATCAATTCTTTGAAAATTTCAAAGAGCATTTCAAAAGGAGATTGGTTTTCTGCTTCGTATGTTTTAAAAACAAACCCTTTTCTTGTTGTGTTTTTTTTCATTTCGATAAAAATACGGTTTATTCTACGCATAGAAAAAAATCGTAGGTTAAGATATAGGTAGATTTTTAAAAAAATAACCTGAATCAAAATTATTGCTACAAACCAACAGTATTTCCATTGTAATTTATATATTTTTACAACATGGCAAACATATTGATTACTGGAGGTACCGGGTTGGTTGGCAAAAGGCTTACCGATTTTTTATTGAAAAAGAAACACAACGTAAGAATTTTAAGTAGAAACCCTTCAGCAGAAAATGAATATAAATGGGATGTAGTCAATAACTATATTCATGAAGAAGCATTGCTAGATTTAGACTATATCATCCATCTGGCAGGTGCCGGAATTGCAGACAAGCGCTGGACTTCCGAACGTAAGAAAGTAATTATCGACAGTAGAGTAGCTACGGCCAACCTCTTGTATTCGAAAATAAAAGCATTGAAGATTCCTTTAAAGGGATTTATTTCAGCGTCTGGAAGCAATTTCTATGGTGCAAAAACAACCGATACCGTCTACACAGAGACCGACATTGCAGGTACTGATTTTCTTGGTGATGTTTGTCTTCAATGGGAAAAAGCTGCCCAACAGTTTGAGACTTTAAAAATACCCGTTACCCTTTTAAGAACTGGGATTGTTTTATCTAAAAAAGGAGGCGCACTCCAAAAAATGAAAACGCCTATCATTTCCCCTTTAGGTTCAGGAAAACAATACTTGTCTTGGATTCATCTTGATGACCTGTGCAACTTATACATTCATGTGATTGAGCAAAATACGACAGGGGTTTTCAATGCCGTTGCACCCGATTTTCAAACCAGTAAATCCTTTTCAAAAACATTGGCTAAAAGTATCAAAAAGCCTTATCTGCCAATGGCAGTTCCAGGATTCTTACTTAAACTTGTTTTTGGAGAATTGGCCGTCATTCTTTTAGAAGGAAGTAGATTATCTTCTAAAAAAGTAAAGACAACCAATTTTCAATTTAAATTTAAAACAGTCTCAGAAGCTTTTTCCAACTTATTTCAAAAATAATTTTTTACTCCTTTATATCAATTCAAAAAAAACGTAACTTGCTGACATAAATTTTCAGGAATTATGAAATCACTTTCAATAAACGGAAAATCTTTTTCCATTGAAGCGCAAGACGAAATGCCTTTGCTTTGGGCAATTAGAGACATTATTGGTTTAACAGGTACAAAGTTTGGCTGTGGAGTTAGTCAATGTGGTGCTTGCTCCGTATTAATCAACGGCAACTTAACAAAATCTTGCAGTATTCCTGTTTCCTATGCAGAAGGAAAAGAAATATTCACTATTGAAGGCTCTTCAGAAAATTTAGATTTTTTACGAGCTGCTTGGAATGAGGGCAATGTACCACAATGTGGTTATTGTCAATCTGGGCAATTAATTGCCGCTACTGCACTATTAGATAACACAGAAAAACCTACAAATGAAGATATTGACAAAGCCATGAGTGGCAATATTTGTAGATGTGGAACCTATACCCGAATTAGAAAAGCAATTCACAAAGCAGTCAAACTTAAAACAAATACCCATGACTAAGATTCAGAACTTAAGTAGAAGAAACTTTGTAAAAGTATTTGGTTTGGCCTCAGGAGGAATTCTTTTAGGATGCAGTACAACTGGAAACAAAAAGGATTTTATTCCAAAATTGACAGCCGAAAACGGGTTTGCTCCCAATCTTTTCATCAATATTAAAAAAGATGGAAAGATCACTTTAATTGCATCTCGTTCTGAAATGGGACAAGGAATCCGAACTTCATTAGCATCCGCAATTGCAGATGAATTAGAAGCTGATTGGAGTTATATTTCTTTGAAACAAGCAACTGGAGATGAAAAATATGGCAATCAAAATACAGATGGTTCTCGAAGTGTAAGAACAATGTTGGAACCCATGCGTAAAATGGGCGCAACTGCAAAAATGATGTTGATTGCTGCAGCGGCAAAAAAATGGAACGTTTCCAAAAACGATTGCATTGCAGAGAATCACTACATCGTGAATACCAAAACAAAAGAGAAAATTTTCTTTGGTGATTTGGTGGAAGAAGCATCAAAAATCACCCTATCAGAATCTGAAGAAATCACACTAAAAGAAACTGAAAATTTTAAATACATTGGAAAAACGCTGAAAAGTATTGATCTAAAAGATTTTACACACGGAACAGCGATTTATGGAATTGACAAAAGAATTCCAAACATGAAATTTGCTGCCATTGCAAGATGCCCAGTTACTTTTGGAACCGTGAAAAGTGTCGACAAGTCTGCAGCTGAAGAAACTGCTGGTGTTGAAAAAATCATCCAAATGGATCGAATGATTCCGCCTACTGGAAAATTTTTCGGAATGTTGGGTGGTGTTGCAGTCATTGCCAATAATACTTGGGCTGCTTTTCAAGGAAAATTAAACTTAGAAATTGATTGGGATTTTGGAGACAACAAAGAGTTCAATACCGATACTTACGATCAAAAAATTAACGAGCGTTTACTAGAAAACGGAAAACTGGTTCCTGGTAGTCGTGGAAATGTTACGAATGCATTTAAAGAAAGTGAACAGGTTATTGAAGCGACATACCATGTACCACATTTGGTGCACGCTCCTATGGAAGTACCCAATGCGACGGCTTGGTTTCAAGGAGATCGTTGTGAGGTCTGGGCTCCCGTGCAGGATCCGCAAACAGCAAGAAGTGAAATCGCACATTTTTTCAATTTAGATATTCAAAATGTAAAAGTGAATGTTACTTTTTTAGGAGGTGGATTTGGACGAAAATCAAAGTCAGATTTTGTAGTTGAAGCAGTTGCAATATCCAAAGAAATAAATGCACCTGTACAAGTAGTTTGGACGCGTGAAGATGATATACAGCATAGTTTTTATCATTCATCAAGTACACAATCGATCAAAGGTTCGCTAGACAAAAACGGGCAGGTTTCGGGTTGGTTACACAAAGTTGCCTTTCCTTCTATCGTTTCTAGCTTTAAGCCATTATCAGATTATGCATCTGGTTTTGAATTGGGACAAGGATTTATCAACAACCCTTATCAGATTGAAAATTTCAGATTTGAGAATGCGAAAGCAGAAGCCCATCTTCGAATTGGTTGGATGCGCTCTGTTATACATATACATAGTGGATTTGGAATCAATTCTTTTATCGATGAATTGGCTGCAAAAGCAAATAAAGACCCTTTAGCATTCCATCTAGAACTATTAGGAAAAGACCGAATTATTCAAGGAAAATCCGCATATCCTTTTGATTCAAAACGTTTCAGAAATGTTTTAAAAACCGCTACAGAAAAAGCAAATTGGGGCATAAAATTACCGGAAGGTCATGGCTTAGGCTTGGCGGTTCATTATAGTTTTTATAGTTATGTTGCAACTGTTGTAGAGGTCTCTTCAAAAGATGATAAAATAAAAGTAGAAAATATTTGGACTGCTATTGATTGTGGATTGGTATTGAATAAAGACAATGTTAAAAATCAATTAGAAGGTGCTGCCATTTTTGGAATGTCGTTTACATTGTTTGGAAAAATCACCGCAAAAGAAGGTGCTATTGAACAGAGTAACTTTCATGATTACCCAATGACGCGCATGATAGATGCACCAAACATTGACATTACTATTATTGACAATATGGAAACGGCACCAACTGGGGTTGGGGAACCTGGAGTTCCTGTTATTGCTCCTGCGATCTGTAATGCTATTTTTAATGCAACTGGAAAACGAGTAAGAACCTTGCCTTTAATGGACTTAGGTATGGTATAAGTATTGTTTGTTCACAATAGGATATAAAAAAAGCGCAACTTATAAAAGTTGCGCTTTTTTTATAGTATCTATTTTTTAAAACGCTAAAACTTGTATTCCGCGAGAGGTTTTGGAAAATCTTCTGGATTAGCCGCTAAGTGATATCTTGGATCATCAATCCCCTCCTCTATAATTCCTACAAATATAGGACTTGCTTTATATAGTAAAATTTTACAATCTTTACTTAAATGTTTTAGCTTTATGTTTTTGCCTTCGGCTTGGTATTTTTCAACCAAAGCAAAAATTGCTTCTATAGCAGAATGATCTGAAATACGAGCTTCCACAAAATCGATTTCTACACTTTCTGGATCATTTTTAACATCGAATTTTTCATTGAAAGTAGCAATACTTCCAAAAAACAAAGGCCCCCAAATTTCATACACTTTGGTACCGTCATCCTTAATTCTTTTTCTTGCACGAATCTTTCTCGCATTTTCCCAAGCAAAAACCAAGGCACTTACAATGACTCCAGCAATTACAGCAAAAGCTAAATCAAAAATTACTGTTAGTGAGGAAACTAAAATCAAAACAAAAACATCGGATTTTGGAATCTTATTCATAATTCTAAAACTTGACCATGCAAATGTTCCAATTACCACCATAAACATTACTCCAACTAAAGCTGCAATTGGCACCTGTTCAATATAAGACGATCCAAAGAGAATAAATATCAACAAGAAAACGGCGGCTGTCAATCCAGACAGGCGTCCACGCCCACCTCCTTTTATGTTAATAATAGATTGTC
Source organism: Polaribacter sp. (assembly GCA_018663625.1). Taxonomy (GTDB): domain Bacteria; phylum Bacteroidota; class Bacteroidia; order Flavobacteriales; family Flavobacteriaceae; genus Polaribacter. The sequence goes on from JABJPX010000046.1 coordinate 60,254, forward strand.
CAATCATTGCACAACCTCCCATACCACCAAACAGACCAGTAATAATATTAGCGCCCCCTTGGGCAACACATTCACGATTTGAATTTCCACGAGTTTCTGTTAAATCATCTATGAGGTTCAAAGTCATTAAAGACTCTATTAACCCTATAGCTGCTAAAATTCCAGCATATGGAAAGATGAACCAAAAAGTATCCATATTCATCGGTATTTTAGAAAAAGTATCTAAAACCGGAACTGGAAAACTCCCTTTTAAACCTTCACCACCACCATCTCTAATAAAAGAACCAACTGTGGCAACATCTAGATTAGAGAAGATAACAATTCCAGAAACAACTATAATAGCAATCAGTGCTTCGGGTAGCTTTTTCGTTGCTTTTATTTTTGGAAGACCCCACATAATTAACATGGTCAAACCGACTAAGCCAACCATATACCACAAAGAAACTCCTTCTAACCATACTTTATCGGTACCTTCGATTTTTTTAAACATTCCTAATTGAGACAAGAAAATTACAATTGCCAAACCGTTCACAAATCCCATCATTACTGGATGTGGAATTAACCTCACAAATTTACCTAACTTAAAAAGACCCGCTAAAACCTGAAGAACCCCCATTAGGATAACCGTTAAAAAAAGATAGTAAAGACCTAAACTTTCATCAGGGCTTCCCATTGCGTTCCCCTCCGAAACCAATGAAACCATTACAACTGCTAATGCGCCTGTTGCACCAGAAATCATTCCAGGTCTCCCACCAAATATTGACGTGATTAATCCTACCATAAAAGCAGCATACAAACCCACTAAAGGATCTACACCAGCCACAAAAGCAAATGCTACTGCTTCTGGAACCAATGCTAAGGCTACAGTAATTCCTGATAAGACATCATTTCTTACATTATTAACTCTTTTTGTGATAAACTCGGTCATAATTTTTATTCCTTTTAGAAGTCGGCAAAGATAGTAGGTTTTTTAATTGTAACCTTGTAAGTCTAAGTATTTGTTATAAACCAATTTAATATTGGCATAACTGTTTTGTAATGCTTTTAAAGTAGCCGTTTTATCCTTGAAAACAACCTGAGTAATTCCCTCTTCCTCTTGTGGTTTTAAGATGCCTTCAAAATTGGAATGCATTAAAAACCAATGTGTTTTTTTGAGGCACTTTTCATTCCGATAAAAGTAATGGTAAGTCGTTATTAAAAATTGATCGATTGAAAGACTTTCAATACCACACTCTTCGGCAACCTCTCTAAGGGCAGTTGCATCGATGGATTCTTCTTTTTCAACCATCCCTTTTGGAAGGTCCCAAGTGTCATTTCTATAAATGAATAGTATTTCTTTTTGGGGATTTAAAACCAGCCCTCCTCCTGCTGTAATCATCTTGAAATTTTCAAAAAAAAGTGCGCTCGATTGTTCTAAATTGGTGCATAATAGAAACACCTCAATTGTTGGATTGGCTATGATTTTCTGTAAAAAATCCTCAACACAAAGACCTTCAAACAAGTACACTGGCAACTTATTTTGTTTAGGCAAAGAATCTGTTAAGATAATTAGGCTATCATTTACAAAAACTTTATACATTTGCGGCATGATTTTAAACAAAGATACAGCAAAAAAAACCGCTGAACTTTTATTGCAAATTAAGGCGATAAAACTTAGTCCAAATGAACCTTTTACATGGGCTTCAGGATGGAAATCCCCAATCTATTGCGACAATAGAATTACGCTTTCTTACCCAGCCGTAAGAGTTTTTCTAAAAGAAGAAATTGCAAAAATAGTTGAACAGCAACATGGAAAACCTGATGTAATTGCAGGAGTTGCTACAGGTGCTATTGCTATTGGTATTTTGGTAGCGCAAGAATTGGGTGTTCCTTTTATATATGTGAGACCAGAACCAAAAAGTCATGGACGTAAAAACCAAATTGAAGGATATTTGGAAAGCGGCCAAAACGTTGTGGTAATTGAAGACTTAATTAGCACGGGCAAAAGTAGTTTGAATGCAGTAGCCTCTTTAAAAGAAGCGGGAGCAGTTGTGAAGGGAATGGTAGCTATTTTTACCTATGGTTTTGAAATTGCAGACACCAATTTTAAAGAGAAAAATGTTACTTTAACAACGTTGAGTAACTACGATAATTTACTGGAGCAAGCATCTGACAGCAGTTACATTTCTGAAAATGAAATTGATACACTTCAAGAATGGAGAAAAAACCCAAGTAATTGGAAACAATAAAAAACAGACTATGAACATTGAGGGAACAAAAGTAACTACGCAGAAATCTGCCAAAGAAATTTTTACTTTTTTTATAGAATTATCGAATTTCGAAAACTTAATGCCTGAAAATATTCAAAAATTTGAAGTGGATGGCGATTCGTTTATTTTTGGCTTGAAAGGGATGCCAGAAATTAGGCTGGTTTTAAAAGGTAAAACGGAATATTCTAATATTACTTTAGGGGCAGCTAGTAGTAAATTGCCTTTTACACTTTCAGCGAACATTGAAGAGGTAACTGAAAACTCAAGTACGGTACAACTTCAATTTGATGGTGAATTTAATGCAATGATGGCCATGATGATTAAAGCACCCTTAACAAAATTCGTAAATACTCTTACCGAAAATATCGAAAAACTTTAGGCAAAGGAAACTTCTTTGATTCCGAATTCTTGAATGGAGTCATCCTCTAACAAGATTTGTAATTTTCCTTCGGGAGAAACCCCTTGAATCATTCCCATAAACAAAACGTTTTCACGATCTTTAAAAGTCGTAGGAACGTTTTTTTTGTACAAACAATCTAAAAACTGTGCTTCTAACAATTGATATTGACCTTCATTTAAAAGTGCTAATTTCGATTGTAAGTGCTTTAATAACAATTGAAGAGTATCCTCTAAATCAGTCTCTTTTTGCAGACAGTTTTTAATGGAAGTTGCCTTCCTAGAAAATACTGGAAAGGATTCTTGATTTACATTCAATCCAATTCCGATAATTGCAGCTTGTATTTTTTGCTCTTTCAACGTGTTTTCAATTAAAATACCTGCTATTTTATCATTCCCTGCCAGAATGTCGTTGGGCCATTTTATTTGTAAATTTGGAATTCTCAAGTATTTAAGTGCTTCTAAAACAGCAAGACTTACCGCAAAATTGAGGTACTTATGGCTATTTGTTTCTAACGCTAAAAAAGAGACATAAGTGCTGAATGTTAGGTTTTTACCTCTCTCAGAAACCCAAGAACCTGTTTGTTGTCCACGCCCTTTTAATTGTTGTTTTGTGGTAACCGTTGTAAAATTCTGTAAAACAGAAGTACGTCCCAAATCTTTTAAAAAAGAATTGGTAGAATCGATGGCATCAAGTTTGATTATTTTCAAGTGTTAAATAATGTATAAACTAGTTCAATATTACACAAAAAAGTGACAAAAAAACAATAACTTTGCGTATTAATTTATAAATTTTAATGACCAAAAAGAAAATCAATACAGACGAGTTAATCGCTGTTATTATAAAAGGAATTGATAATGTTAAGGGAGAAGACATTCAATTATTAGACTTAAGAGATATCGAGAACACTGTTTGTGATTATTTCATCATTTGTTCAGGGAACTCAAACACGCAAGTAAACGCAATTTCTGGATCTGTCCAGAAAACGGTTTCTAAGGAAATCAAAGACAAACCTTGGCATATAGAAGGTCAAAACAACTCCGAATGGATTTTAATGGACTACGTAAATGTTGTTGTACATGTTTTTCAAAAACACGTTCGCGAATTTTATGACATCGAAAGTCTTTGGGGTGATGCAAAAATTACTGAAATAAAATCTTAACAAACACATTTCATTTTTTAAAAATATGAGTGATTCGAATAAAGAAAATAAACCAAAATCCCCCAAAGCAAAATTTAGTTCATACTGGATTTATGGAGCTGTTTTTATAGCCCTAATCATATTTCAGTTTTTAAATTCTGATGCTTTGGCTTCTAAAAGTTTGTCAAAAAATAAATTTGAGGAAATTTTAAATGATAATGAAATTGAAAAGATTTTAGTTGTTAATAATACAACAGCTCAAATTTACTTAACCGAAGAGGCATTGGCCAAAAACAAATATAAAGATTTCAAAAAAGGTACTTTTTATAGACCTGGATCCCCGATTTTTGAATACAATTTTGGAGATCAGCAGAATTTCGAAAATGAAGTTAGCAAAGCCAAAGAGAAGAACAATTTGTCAGTGGATATGCGAAACGATAATCAGACCAGTATTGTTGAAAGCATCTTTAATTATTTACCTTTCATCTTATTAATCGGAGTTTGGTTATTTTTCATGAAAAGAATGTCTGGCGGCGGAGGCGCTGGTGGCGGTGGTCAAATTTTTAATATTGGAAAATCGAAAGCAAAACTTTTTGACAAAGACACCAAAGTAAAAACAACTTTTGAGAATGTAGCAGGATTAGAAGGCGCAAAAGAAGAGGTACAAGAAATTGTAGATTTCTTAAAAAACCCTGAAAAATACACTGCTTTAGGAGGAAAAATACCAAAAGGAGCTTTACTTGTAGGGCCTCCTGGAACTGGTAAAACACTCTTAGCAAAGGCGGTTGCAGGAGAAGCAGGCGTTCCTTTCTTTTCTTTGTCTGGATCAGATTTTGTAGAGATGTTCGTAGGCGTTGGTGCTTCTCGAGTGAGAGATTTGTTTAAGCAAGCTCAACAAAAATCACCTTCTATTATTTTTATTGATGAAATTGATGCAATTGGTAGGGCTCGTGGAAAAAACAGCATGACCGGTGGGAATGACGAAAGAGAAAACACGTTGAATCAACTACTAACAGAAATGGACGGTTTTGGAACCGATACCAATGTTATTGTTGTTGCTGCAACAAACAGAGCAGATGTTTTAGACAAAGCTTTAATGCGTGCAGGACGTTTTGATCGTCAAATTTATGTGGACTTACCAAACATTAATGAGCGGAAAGAAATTTTTGATGTGCATATAAAACCCTTGAAATTAGGCGAAGATGTAAAAGTTGACTTTTTAGCACAACAAACTCCAGGTTTTTCTGGTGCAGATATTGCAAATATGTGTAATGAAGCAGCTTTAATAGCAGCAAGACAGGACAAAAAAGCAATAGAACACCAAGACTTCTTGGATGCCGTTGATCGTATTGTGGGTGGTTTAGAAAAGAAAAATAAAGTAATTACACCCAAAGAGAAAAAAACAATTGCTTTTCATGAAGCTGGACACGCTACGGTGAGTTGGATGCTAGAACATGCCGCGCCACTCGTAAAGGTAACTATAGTACCTAGAGGCCAATCTTTGGGAGCTGCTTGGTACTTACCAGCAGAAAGAATGATTGTACAAACAGAACAAATGTTGGATGAAATGTGTGCTACCTTAGGAGGAAGAGCTGCAGAGAAAATCATTTTTAATAAAATCTCAACAGGTGCGTTAAGTGATTTAGAAAAGGTAACCAAACAAGCGAGAGCAATGGTTACAGTTTATGGTTTAAATGAAGAAGTTGGTAACATTACCTATTATGACTCTTCTGGAAATGATGCATTTGTAAAACCATACAGTGAGGAAACGGCAAAAACCATTGACAGAGAAATCTCTAAGATGATTGAAGCTCAATATGTAAGGGCAGTCGAGTTATTAACTACTCACAAAGAAAAGTTGACTACTTTAGCAGAATTACTTTTAGAAAAAGAAGTAATTTTCAAAGATGATTTAGAAAAAATATTTGGAAAAAGATCTTTTGATGTTGAAACTCAACCTCTAAAGGAAGAAAAAATTGAAGAAGAAAAAGACGTCGCTATTTCACCAGTAGAAGAAAATGCTGATGAGTAATCAAACGCTTTAATTTTAGAAATGAATTTCCTTAAAAAACTACTCAATAGACAATCATTTGAAGAAGAGCAAACCAAGAATCAAGAGGTTTCTTTATCTTTAGATGATTTGTTTGTACATAATTTTCTTTCTAAAGGCGGAAAGTTCCTATACTGTACAAATAAGGAAGAGGTAATTTCTAACTTAAAAAGCATTCTCGTTGAAAACAGCTGGGAACAAATTCAACTTTTGGACCCTACTCTTTTAAAGTACATCAATAAAGAGATAGAGACATCAGAAACAAACCAAGAATTACCGTTTTTTACTTCTTGCGAGCATTTAATTGCAGACAAAGGAGATATTCTATTGTCTTCAAACCAATTGAAAAGTAAAAAAATTACTGAATTTTCTGAAAATTTTATTATTTATGCAAGCACAAGTCAGATTGTAAAAGATACTGGCCAAGGGCTAACAGGTATTAAAACAAGCTCTAAACAAAACTTACCAACCAATATAAGCGCTATTAAAAATTATACTCTCAAAAAAAATGATGATAATTTTTTAAACTACGGCAACAGTAATTCAAAAAACTTATATTTGCTGCTATTTGAAGATTTATAATATGCGCAACCTTTTAAGAAGGAGTTTATCTGGACTTATTTTCGTTTTTCTTTTTGTTTCCGCAATCCTTTATTCCAAAGAATCATTTGTAATTCTGACGGCTATTTTTGCAGGAATTTCAATTTGGGAATTTCACAAGATCATTCATTTTAAAAGTCTTGTATCCTACCTGTTTTTTGCTGCGGCTGTTTTCCTTTTATTAAAAAATTCTGACAACTATGCTGTGGTTGGCATTTTAGGAATTAATATTATCTCATCCCTTTTTTTAAGCTATCAATTAATTTCAAAAAAAGAAATTTCTTATCAGGATGATCGTTCAAAAATGGGACTCACCGTACGATACATTGTGTTCTCTTTTTGTTTTTTAATTTTAATCCCTTTCCAAGGAGATCAATACAATGCAGCGACCATCTTAAGTATCTTAATCCTTATTTGGACAAATGATAGTTTTGCTTTTTTAGTCGGTAAGAATTTCGGAAAAAGAAAACTATTTGTTTCAATATCACCAAAAAAAACAGTGGAAGGTTTTATTGGCGGTCTCGTATTTTCAATCGCTACAGGGTATCTCATCTCCTTTTATGTAACAAACTACAGTTTAATAGACTGGATTGTAATTGCTGTAATCGTTTCGATTATTGGTACCATAGGAGATTTAATAGAATCAAAATTTAAAAGACAGGCTAACATAAAAGACAGTGGTACAATAATGCCAGGTCATGGAGGTATTTTAGACAGATTTGATAGTTTGTTGTTTGTTGCTCCGTTTGTATATTTGTATATCAACTTTATAATATAATTCATGATTCGTTTTCACAAAGAAGGTTATAAGATTATTGTAGTTTCATTACTACTAAGTGTTGCTGGGGTTTTACTTGCAGATAAATTTATTGAAATTGCATGGGTGATGAAGAGCATTCAGATTTTAATTCTAGGTTTTTTAATCATTATTTTACAATTTTTTAGAAACCCTAAAAGAAACACAGTACTTAATGAAAAGCATATTATAGCTCCTGTAGACGGTAAAGTTGTGGTAATTGAAGAAGTTGAGGAAACAGAATATTTTAAAGACAAAAGATTACAAGTTTCTATTTTCATGTCTCCCATTAACGTACACGTAACTCGCTATGCAATGAGTGGTACTGTAAATTACAGCAAATACCATCCAGGGAAATATTTGGTTGCTTGGCACCCTAAAGCATCTACAGAAAATGAAAGAACTACAATCGTGTTAGAGAATCGTTCTTTTGGTGAAATTTTATACCGTCAAATTGCCGGTGCACTAGCAAAGAGAATTGTAAACTACGCAAAAAAAGGAGATGAAATTGTGCAAGGTACAGATGCCGGCTTCATCAAATTTGGTTCAAGAGTAGACCTTTTCTTACCTTTAGACACGGAACTTACTGTTAAGTTAGGAGATGTTGTAAAAGGAGGAACACAAGTAATTGCAGAAAAAAAGTAAAATGTTAAACGATTTGGACAAAGAGTTTATAGCAGCATTCGAGAGAATATCTTGTCTAAAAGAACCCGTTGCACCCGATGTTATGCTTAAATTGTATGCTTTTAACAAACAAGCCAATTTTGGAAATAATTTTTCTTTTAACAGTGGATTAGATGTTAGAAATGCTTTTAAATTTAATGCATGGATGCAATTAAAAGACATGACACCTTCGGAAGCAAAGAAAGAATATATAAAATTAGCAAACACAATTATCAATCCTAAAAAATAATTCATGAAAAAATCAATCCTATTCAGTGTATTCTTATTTACCGTTATTTATTTTTCAGGTTGTAAGACTGAAACAAAGACCGATTCTACAAAAGACACTGTAAGTGTAGCTCCAAAATCTTCTGCGAAGTTCTCTTTAAAAGAAGCTGAAAATAATATTGGATGGACCGCTTATAAAACAACCGAAAAAATCCCTGTTAATGGGCAATTTAAAAAAGTAAATATCACCGCTAATGGAGATGGAAACACGATAAAAGAAGCAATTCACAACACCTCTTTTTCAATTCCTGTGAGTAGTATTTTTACAAAAGATAGCAGTAGGGATTATAAGATTAGAAAATTCTTTTTTAGTTTTATGGATACCTCTTTATTATCGGGTACCTTAGAGATTTTAACAGCTACATCTGGAATTGCAACGATTAAAATGAATGGTATTACGGACAAAGTTCCGTTTGAATATACAATTACTAATAACGTATTTTCAATGAAATCCACTTTGGACATTAACAAATGGAATGCAAAAGCTGCAATAGCTTCCTTAAATAAGGTCTGTGAAGAACTTCACAAAGGAGCAGATGGTATTTCTAAAACTTGGGACGAAGTTACTTTGAACATTACTTCTACTTTCTAAGAAATCTCTTAAAAAGAATAGGCTTTAAAAACGGGTAACATTAAGTGTGCATTTTCATAATGCAATGTTTTTTTATACACGAAAGATAATTGAGCTCTTGGGTTATTCGCAAAACTTTTATCCGTTTTTATTTTTTCTTCTAAGGCTTTTTTTATAGCAGGATTTTTCCGCAGAAAATTTGCTGCGACCTCTTCAAATACATACCCAGAAAACCCTTCTTTTTGCTGTAAAATAGTGTCAAAAAAATTCCAATTAAAGAAAGAATCAACCCCTTCTGCCTCTAAAGTTTCGATGAGATATCGAATTCCATTTTGACGGATTGGTATGTACAAATCTCCCTTTCTAAAACGTACTCTTTTTTTGGTTTTTACAACGGTGGTATTATAGTGCAAATAATGCCCCTCATAGGCATTGGCTCTAGTCTTATAGTCATTTATATGTTGCACCTCAACGACAATGGTGGTATCTGTCTTAAAACGGGTAAATTCGATGTTATTATTTTGTAAACGAGTTACTACACGATGCCAACCTTGTTGTAAAATATAGGCTTTAGGCAACTTAATCTCTTTGGTTGCAATGAAGTTGTTATAATAGTTTACTTCTTTTGTAAAAGGGAGTGTTCGATCGTAAAAAAGTCGACTTCCATTAGTTACTTTACTTTCTAAAGTTATTGCTTCATACCCTTTAAAACGGAGAGTTGTAGGGTGTTTCTTATCTACTTTATAATGTAATGGGTATGTTTTATTCGCCATTATTTGAGCAACAGCATTTTTTCTTAGGGTCTTAATTTCATTAGAATTTTTTTCGGTAAAATCTAACATGGAAAAAAGCAGTTCATACGTTTGTTCAACACGAGTTTTATAAGGCTTTAGCATGTGTGTTTCAACCATCATGCCCAAGGTATTAAAGAGTGTTGTATATCCTGTTGAATATCTTGGTGAATCGTAAAATTGAGACCACCCTGCTTCTGGCGTAGTACCCCAAACATTTACATAAGGCGTAATATCGATCCCTTTTTCTTTTAAGGATAGCTCCAAAGAAGGACGCATTTGTGTTTCTAAAAACTCACCGAGGTCTCCTCCCAATTTGTTATGTTGTGTAAATAAATGTGTAATTGCATATTGATAATCCGCACCGTTACTCACGTGATTGTCGATAAAAACATCTGGATTAACAGTATGGAAAATCTCTGCAAATGCAGCCGAATTCTTAGTATCTTGTTTAATAAAATCTCTATTTAAATCAAAATTTCTTGCATTTCCACGAAAACCATATGCTTTTGGTCCATTTTGGTTGGCTCTTGAATGAGTATTTCTATTTAAGGCTCCACCAACATTATAAACAGGAATGATTGCAATAAGAGTATTTTTATAATTCTTTTTCAAAGAATCGTTTTGAACAATATCTCTCAGGAAAAGCATCGAGGCATCAATTCCATCAGATTCTCCTGGATGAATTCCATTATTGATTAAGAGCTTATTTTTTTTTGAATCTCGAATTTCATTGATATTATAAATTCCCTCTGCACTATATACTACTAAGTGCAGCGGCTCACCTAGATCTGTTTGCCCGAAAGAAAAGAGGGATATCTCGGAATAGGCATCTGCTAAAGCAGCATAAAATGCAATTACATCTTTGTACTCTGGTGTTTCGATACCTTCAGATTTCTCAAAAAGGGTTTTAAACTCTGCTGTATTTATTTTCTTTGAAGTATCGCAAGAAAGGATCAAAAGGAACAAAATAAAATAACATACTTTCTTCATAATTTATTTAAAAAATCAAAATTTGCTATAATTGTATCACTAAATTCTCACCATTTTTGGCACCAACTTAGTGTAATCTCCATCATTTCGAATGACCTCTCGAACAATAGATGACGAAATATAAGAAGTACTCGCTGCTGTTAATAAGAATACGGTTTCTACTGGTGCTAGATCTCGATTGGTGTGAGCAATTGCTTTTTCAAACTCAAAATCTGCTGGATTTCTTAAACCTCTTAAAATAAAGTCAACGTTATTTTTCATACAGAAATCAACAGTCAATCCTTCATAACTAACCACTTTTATTTTGGGATTTCCTTTAAAACAATTTTCAATAAACTGCTTGCGTTCCGCTAAAGAAAACATGTATTCTTTTCCTGAATTAACACCAATTGCGATAATTAACTCATCAAATAAAGTAACACCTCTTTCTATGATATCAACATGACCTAATGTAATAGGATCAAAGGACCCTGGAAAAATTGCTCTTTTCATATTCTTAGTTTATGGCCAACTGAATGGCATTATCAAATAGCTGTGTTAGAGAAATACCTGCACATGCAGCTTGTTGTGGCAGGATACTCTCTTCTGTTAAACCAGGTACTGTATTAATTTCTAAAAAATAAGGTTCTCCTTTTACCAAAATAAATTCTGCTCTTGAAAAACCAGACATACTTAAACTATAGTACACTTTTTTGGCAGTAAGTACCACTTTTTCATGTATTTCTGGGGAAAGTATTGCAGGTGTAATCTCGGTAGATTTTCCTTGGTATTTTGCTTCATAATCGAAGAAATCATTTTCTGTAACAATCTCTGTAATTGGCAACACTATAACCTCTTGCTGATATTGTATAACTCCTACTGAAACCTCCCTGCCTTCTATGAAAGACTCAATTAATATTTCAGAATCTTCTTTAAACGCTGTTTGAATCGCTGGCAATATCTCTGCTAGTTTGTGAGCTTTTGAAATACCAATACTAGAACCCGAATTGTTTGGCTTTACAAAACAAGGCAAACCAACTTTAGCAATGATGGCATCAAGGTCAATCTGATCTCCTTTATTCAAATAATAAGAAGTTGCGGTTTTAATCCCGTATTCTTTAACAACACTTAACGTATCTCTTTTATTGAACGTAAGTGCCATTTGATATGGGCTTGCAGATGTATGCTTCAATCCTATTAATTTAAAATAGGCTAAAATGGCTCCATTTTCACCAGGATTTCCATGAATTGCATTGAAAACACAATCAAAAACTATTTTTTTGGTACCTATTGTAAAAGAAAAATCATTTTTATCGATCTGATATTCTTTCTCATGCGCATCTAAAACAACCCATTTATTGAGTAAAATAAGTACTCGAAAAGGAGTGTACTTTTCTTTGTCTAATTGCCTGTAAACAACATTTCCGCTTTTTATAGAAATGTCAACTTCGGCTGAATAGCCACCCATTATTATGGCGATATTTTGTTTCATATATGCTAAAAATATAAAACAAATTTATCAAAATATAAATAGAAACAGGCACGTTTAGTTTTTATATCTTTGTTTGTTATAAAAATTGAAAAATGGGTATTGTAAAGTTTCTTATTAGTAAGTCATTTTTAAAGCAATTAATAATTGCTTTTGTGAGTTTGTTGCTTTTAGTTTTCGCATTAAAATTTTGGTTAAGCGTAACCACTAACCATAGTCAAAAAATTCAGGTACCAAACTTGGAAAAAATGTCTTTAATGGAAGTAAAACAAAAGTTAACGGAATTAAATCTCGATTTAAAAGTAATGGATTCTGCTAGTTACAATCCCAATTACCCAAATAAATCAGTCATAGAACAATCCCCAAAAGCGGGTGATTTCGTAAAAGAAAAACGTAAAATTTACTTAGTTTTAAATCCTTCTAAATATCGGTCTTTAGAGGTACCTGATTTAAATGGACGTACAAAGAGACAAGCTACTACCGAATTAAAATCGAGTGGTTTTAATGTTGGAACGGAGTACTCCTATGTGCCAGATATTGGAAAAGACGTGGTAAGAGGGTTGAAATTTAATAATAGAAAAATAAAGATTGGAGATAAATTACCAAAAAATTCGACCATTGAGTTGATTTTAGGGGATGGCAAAGGAAATTAAATTTCAAGTACTTACAGAGGAATTATGCAAGAGAACAACGACCAAGAAATAGAAAATGAAGATTTATATGAGCATCATAAATTTACCGCTAGTGAAGGACAGGAGCCTTTACGAGTTGATAAATTTTTAATGAATTTTATAGAAAATGCGACGCGAAATAAAATTCAACAAGCGGCAAAAAATGGGAATATTTTAGTGAATGAAATTCCCGTAAAGCAAAATCATAAAGTAAAACCAAATGATGTTGTTAGGGTGCTCTTATCACATCCACCAGCAGAACAATTGTTGATTGCGGAAGATTTACCTATCGATATCGTCTATGAAGATGATGCGGTAATTGTTGTCAATAAAAAAGCAGGAATGGTAGTACATCCTGGTCATGGAAATTACTCTGGAACTTTGGTGAACGGTTTAATTCATCATATAGAAAACTTACCAACAAATTCAAACGAACGTCCAGGGCTCGTCCATAGAATTGACAAAGATACAAGTGGATTGTTAGTGGTTGCCAAAACAGAGTCTGCTCTAGCAAACTTATCAAAACAGTTTTTTGACAGAACTACGGAACGTCTATATTATGCCTTGGTATGGGGGAATATCGATGAAGATGAAGGGCGTATTGAAGGGAATATTGGGCGTAGCTTAAAAAATCGATTACAAATGGATGTTTTCCCTGAAGGGGACTTCGGAAAACATGCGGTCACACATTTTAAAGTGATAGATCGTTTTATGTATGTTACCTTGGTGCAATGTAAATTAGAGACAGGAAGAACGCATCAAATTAGAGCTCATTTTAAACACATTGGACACACGCTCTTTAACGATGAGCGTTATGGTGGAAATGACATCTTAAAGGGCACTACCTTTACCAAATACAAGCAGTTTGTACAAAATTGTTTTAAAACATTACCAAGACAAGCTTTGCACGCTAAAACATTAGGGTTTACACATCCAACAACGGGAGAATTTATGCGTTTTAATTCTGAAGTACCCGAAGATATTACGGCTTGTTTAGAGAAATGGAGAACCTATACCGTAAATTCTAAAGAAGATTTTTAACTATTAATTACTAAAAAATAAACGCCAGTGTAGATGGCGTTTATTTTTTTTAAGGAGAGTACTTATTCTTTTAATACCAAATCGATACAAATTACGGCTGCAAGAATTAAAATTCTCAAAGGGTCTTCTTTTGAAACTTCTCTGTTAATTTCTAACATATAATTATCTGCGCTGGTAAACATTTCCTTTCCCAGTCCTGCCCATTTTTTACTTACATGAGCGAGCTCTTTGTCGTCTTTCATGAATTTAAAATCCCAACGAGTCCACTTCCCTTTTAACTTACATAAGATATTTTCTTGTGAATCAAGTACATTAAACTTCCCTCCTATTGAAAATAATTTTTGCTTGAACATCCCGATTAATTTGTCTTTTTCGTCAAAAACCTCAACAGTTGAAACAAATATAGAAACGCCTCGTTTTACAGTGAGCACTTTTGCTCCCTTTGGAGTCTTCACTTCCACATGAAAAGGAGTCATTCTTTTGTATTCTGAAAATCGTAATAACTTGGTAAAAAAACCAAGATTCTCTTCACGACAAGACAGTATCATTTCTTGATTTTCTGGGTTGTAGATATCGTAATTATTTGCTGCTTTGAACATGCCAACATGTTCTTTTATAAAAAATAGATTTTGATTTAAAATTGGATTCATAGGGGGTGTATTTCTTAAATTTAGAATCTCATTATAAGATACTAATTTTTAATGTGTTGATTTAAACGACAACAACGTTCGCTTTATTTACGAAATAGAGAAGAAAATGGGAGACCTTAACAACAACCTGAATTTGGACTACATCCATTTAGATTTTTCGCTTCAGAAATGCTAATTCTTGTTTTCTCTTGCGGAATTCCACAAGCATCTTTTGCCAAACAAGCAGTAAGTTTTGATGTTAATAAAAAGTTTTTGCCATCAAAGTCTAATCCGTATTTTCCAATCGTTTCTTTTCCTTGATACTCAACTTCTATGTCTAAATCCGTAAACCCAAACAGGTGCTCGGAGAGTTCGATAATTTCCATTAATTTTTCTGGATGCAATCGATGCTCATAATCGTTTTCCTCCCACAATTGAAAGTTAACCACTTCTTCATTTCTTACCTTACCACCACAATCGATGAAATTTTTTGTTACTTTTCCAACTTCGGTTACGTGAAAATGACTGGCTACCAATTGTTTATTTGGGAGCTGAAAAGCAATCGTTTTTAAATTTTTTAAATGATTTTTTATTTCTGATAGTTTCATAACATTTAATGCATTTTATGGTTTTATAAATATACTGCAAAATAAAAAAAGACAGAATAGGAATCATCAATTTTATTGATATTAAAATTGATTTTTGAGTTTCGAAAACTTGAAATTAAATCCTTGAAGTTGTATTTTTACAAAACAAAAGACTATTTATGAAAATTATCATTTCTCCAGCAAAATCTTTAGACTTTGAAAGCAAGGCGCCAACAAGTTTGTATACACAACCTCTATTCTTGTCAGAATCGAAGAAGCTAAGCAAAAAACTAAAGACCCTTTCAAAAAACAAAATTGGTGATTTAATGAAAATTTCCGATGCTTTGGCAGGACTAAATTATGAACGCAACCAAGTTTGGGAAACTCCTTTCACTCCAAAAAATGCAAAACAAGCTATTTATTCTTTTACTGGGGAAGTATTTAGAGGGATTGACGTTCACTCTTTATCTGAAGAAAAAATACCCGTATTGCAAGATCGATTGAGAATTTTATCTGGTTTGTATGGATTGCTAAAACCGTTGGACTTGATACAACCTTATCGATTGGAAATGGGCACAAAATTAAAGGTTGGCAAAACAGAAAATCTTTATAAATTTTGGGGTGAGACCTTGGCAAATAAATTAAATGAAGAATTATCAGATGATGAATTATTAGTAAACTTAGCCAGTTCAGAATATTTTAAAGCTGTCAATCAGAAAGTATTAAAAGTACCAATGATTACTCCTGTTTTTAAAGAATTAAAAAACGGAGATTATAAAATTGTGATGACTTTTGCGAAAAAAGCTCGTGGACTCATGGTTCGGTATATTCTAGAAAATGACATTACAACTATAGAAGGACTTAAAGACTTTAATATAGAAAGATATCGATTTTCTACAGCACTCTCTTCGGAAACAGAACTCGTATTTACTCGTTAATTTTTCATTTTAAACATCACCCAAGTGTGAGGTGCAGTAACCGCAAATAGCAGCACAAAGATAATGCTTGAAAATAAATTTATCTCAGGGATTATTTTATATAAGATGAGAAGCCCAAAAACACTTATCACCCAATAAATAAATGCTTTTTTAATGTAGTTCTTAACACTTTCTTTGGTAAGATCTCCATAGATAAAGGTAACTTGATTTAATAGTGAAGGAATGGAATGCCAAAATATAAAGTAAATAGCAAAACCTAATATCAACGAAGAGGTTTTAAAAACTAAGGACAGGAGACACAAATAAAAGAATTCTTTAAATAGCACACTGATGGGGGTTTTCTTAGTCACATACAAATAGATACTTAAGATTAAAAGAACTGATAATGAAATTGAAAAAGTGTTGGCTATTTGAGCTTCTGTAAAAATAATTCCCGTAAGTTCTTGCATAATCTCATTTACCGCTGCTAATGAAACATAAAAAAGTATTGAAAATAGAAAAATACCGTAGGACAAGTAAAAAATAAAGTTAAAAAATCGATTGACTTTTATCTTATCTCCCAGATGCTCTTCTCCAAAATGATAGGAACTCAATAAAATAAACAGTAAAATAGCTACAAAAGAACTGAATAAGTAGGTCAATACACAAGCGATAATAATTGTCAGATAAACCAACAGATTTTTTAAAAAAAAATTCTTGCTATTTTTTCCTTTTGCCAAAATGAGCAAATCGTTTGCACCGTGCAATATTCCTAAAGAAACTATCAATACAAAAGCGACTGAATCCTCAACAAACTCGCCAAATTGGATGCTAAACCAAAAAAGGAAAAACGTAAAAAACATCATAAAATTTTGGTAATTCCTCAT
>JABJPX010000047.1 GCA_018663625.1 Polaribacter sp.
CATCAAAAACGGTTAAAATTTCAATTGCTTTTCCATTTCCCTTTTTAATCAATCCTAAAAGAAGATGTTCTGTGCCAATAAAATCGTTGCCCAAACGCAAAGCTTCATCTTTGCTGTAGGTAATTATGTCTCTAACCTTTGGTGAAAAATTTTCGTCCATATCTTTTTTCTTTTATTAGTGTAAATTTAATCCTTTTTTAGAAGAAAAATACAAAAAAATGCTAGATGAGGAGAAAAGTAGCGCTTGAGAGCTCTAATAGTGTCAAAAGTACCTGAAAATCAGTGAGATAAATCAATGTTAAAAAACACACAAAAATGTTGATAACTCTTCGGTTATAGAAACGCTAAAACCTTTGTAAATACTGATAGAAATAGTATCTTGCCTTGTTTTAAAAAAAGGATTAAAAATTAATAGGATATAAATATGGCAGACGGAGAAAAGTTAATTCCGATTAACATTGAAGAGCAGATGAAATCTGCGTACATCGATTACTCGATGTCAGTGATAGTTTCAAGAGCATTACCCGATGTAAGAGATGGTTTAAAGCCCGTTCATAGGAGAGTATTGTTTGGGATGCATGAGTTAGGAATTAAAGCAACTGGATCGTATAAAAAGTCGGCAAGAATTGTTGGAGAAGTTTTAGGAAAGTATCATCCACACGGAGATACTTCTGTATATGATTCTATGGTGCGAATGGCTCAAAACTGGAGTGTTCGATACATGATGGTAGACGGTCAAGGAAACTTTGGTTCTGTCGATGGTGATTCTCCAGCTGCAATGCGTTATACGGAGGTTAGAATGCAGAAAATATCGGAAGATATGTTGGCGGATATCGAAAAGGATACTGTAGATCACCGTTTGAATTTTGATGATACCTTGCAAGAGCCAACGGTGTTGCCAACAAGAATTCCAAACTTATTAGTCAATGGAGCTTCTGGAATTGCGGTGGGTATGGCAACTAATATGGCCCCGCATAACTTAACTGAAGTTATTAACGGAACTGTTGCTTATATTGATGACAATGACATTGATATTGACGGATTGATGCAGTACATTACTGCGCCAGATTTTCCAACAGGAGGTACTATTTATGGCTATGATGGTGTAAGAGATGCTTTTCATACAGGCCGTGGACGCATTGTAATGCGTGCTAAAGCCGTTATTGAAGAGGTGAAGGGTAGAGAGTGTATTATTGTTACAGAGATCCCTTATCAAGTGAATAAAGCAGAAATGATTAAAAAAACTGCTGAATTGGTCAATGATAAAAAATTAGAAGGAATTGCAAACATTCGCGATGAATCTGATAGAAATGGAATGCGTATTGTATATATTTTAAAACGAGATGCAATTCCAAACATCGTTTTAAATAAATTATATAAATACACCCAGTTACAAACTTCTTTTAGTGTCAATAATATTGCGCTTGTAAAAGGGCGTCCAGAACAATTAAATTTAAAGCAGTTAATTCATTATTTTGTAGAGCACAGACATGAAGTTGTTGTTCGAAGAACAGAATTTGAATTAAAGAAAGCAGAAGCACGAGCTCATATTTTAGAAGGTTTAATTATTGCATCAGACAATATCGATGAGGTGATTAAAATCATTCGAGGATCTGACAATGCAGATGCAGCCAAAGAGGCTCTGATTGTTCGTTTTGAATTGTCTGAAATTCAGTCCAAAGCAATTGTAGAGATGCGTTTGCGCCAGTTGACAGGATTAGAGCAAGACAAATTGCGTGGAGAATATGATGCAATTATTGAAACAATTGCAGATTTAAAAGATATTTTATCCAACGAACCAAGACGTTACCAGATTATAAAAGACGAATTACTTCATATCAAAGACAAATATGGTGATGAACGTAGATCTGTCATTGAATATGCAGGTGGAGACATGCGAATTGAAGACATGATTCCAGATACCAAGGTAGTCGTTACGATTTCGAATGCTGGATATTTAAAGCGTACAAATCTTGAAGAATATAAGGTTCAGAACCGTGGAGGAAGAGGTCAGAAAGGAGCAACCACTCGAAATGAAGATTTCTTAGAGCATTTATTTGTGGGAACCAACCATCAATATATGATGTTCTTTACCCAAAAAGGAAAAGTATTCTGGATGCGCGTATACGAAATTCCAGAAGGTGGTAAAAGCACCAAGGGAAGAGCGATGCAAAACTTAATCAATATTGAACAAGATGATAAAGTAAAAGCATTCTTAGTAACACAAGACTTAAAAGACGAAGACTATATCAATAGCCATTATGTAATTATGGCCACTAAAAAAGGACAAGTTAAAAAGACTTCTTTAGAACAATATTCTCGTCCAAGAACCAACGGAATCAACGCCATTACTATTAAGGATGGAGATGAATTGTTAGAAGCAAAATTAACTACAGGTGATAGCCAAGTAATGTTAGCATTAGCATCTGGTAAATCGATTCGTTTTGAAGAAGCTAAAACTCGCCCAATGGGAAGAACTGCTTCTGGAGTTAGAGGAATTACCTTACAACATGAAAATGATGAGGTAATTGGTATGGTAGCTGTAAATGACATGGAAAGTAATATTCTAGTTGTTTCAGAAAAAGGATACGGAAAACGTTCTAAATTAGAAGATTATCGAATTACCAACCGTGGAGGTAAAGGTGTAAAAACTTTAAATATCTCAGAAAAAACGGGAGACTTAGTTGCCATTAAAAATGTAGATGATAGCAATGATCTAATGATTATTAATAAATCTGGATTGACGATTCGTATGGCTGTAGAAGATTTAAGAGTCATGGGACGTGCAACACAAGGTGTTCGTTTAATTAATATTAAAGATTCTGATAGCATAGCGGCAGTTGCAAAAGTAGCGCATCAGGAAGATGCCGACGAAGTGCTAGAAGAAGGTGCTGAAGATGCAATTGAAGATGGCACGGAAAATGATACAGATACCAAAGAAAATCAAGAATAACAACCAATAAAATCCCCAGTACAATGAAAAAACAAATAATAGCATATTCACTGGCATTAATGTCAATGGGAGTATTTGCACAGAAAAACGAATTAAAAGCGGCGGGTAAAGCCCTTAAAAAACAAGATTATGCCGGAGCTGTTGCTTCAATTTCAGCAGCAGAAGCCTTAATGGGCAACATGGATGCAAAATTAAAAGCAAATTTTTACTTCTTAAAAGCCCAAGCTTATGCTGGACAAAAGAATTACAGAACAGCAGCCGATACTTTTACTGCACTTTTTGCTTTTGAGAAAGAGACTGGAAAGCAAAATTATACCAGCAAAGCAAAACCAATGCAAGGCCAATTGACCAAAGAGGTATCAGAAAAAGCATTGAAATTATACAATGACGAGAAAGACTATAAGAACGCAGCGGAGTTGTTTTACTTAACCTATAAATTGAGTCCCACAGATACTGCTTTTATGTACAATGCTGCGGTGAGTGCAACCCAAGCAAAAGAATTAGACATTGCATTGACATACTACAGAGATTTGAAAAGTCTTGGATATACAGGAATTGTGCTAGAATATTTTGCCACCAATAAAGAAACAGGAGAAGAAGAGCGAATAGATTCTGAAAGCCAAAGAAATCTTTATGTTAAATCTGGGCAATATACAAATCCAATCGATAAGGGATCTAAATCTAAAAAAGCGACCATCGTTAAAAACATTGCTTTAATCCTAAAAGATCAAGGAAAGGTTGATGAAGCTGTGACTGCAATTAAAGAAGCAAGAATAGAAAATCCACAAGATTTAAATTTACTTTTAGCGGAAGCTGAATTGTATATTAAATTAGAAAAAATGGATATGTTTGGACAGCTAATGGAACAAGCTACTAAAATGGATCCAACAAATCCTACGTTGTTTTTTAATTTGGGTGTTGTAAATTACAATCAAGATAAAATTGAAGAAGCTCAAGGATACTATAAAAAAGCCATTGAGTTAGATCCAACATATAGAGATGCTTATTTAAATTTAGGGTTGTCAATCTTAAACAAAAGAGTTGCTATTGTTGAAGAAATGAATAAAAGTTTAAATGATTTTGATAAATATGACGCTTTAGAGCAGAAACAAAAAGATGTTTGTAATGAAGCCTTACCTTATTTAATTAAAGCAGATTCATTGAAAAGAACATTAGATACAGTAAAGACAATTTTAAACATCTATGATACCATAGAAAACGATGAAAAGTCTGATGAGTTTAGAGCTTTATACAAGAGCATGAAATAAAGGTATTATTTCAAAATTTAGACACAAAAAAACCGAAACATTTGTTTCGGTTTTTTTGTGTCTAAATTATTTTTTTAATGACTCTCAGTTTGTGTGTGTGTTTTTGAAGATCGACATTGTAAATTCCACTATGATCTAGAGTGTCTATTCGAACTTTTCCATGGGCATGAATGATTTTATAATCCTTCATAATAATTCCTACATGGGTAATATTTCCTTCGTCATTGTCAAAAAAGGCCAAATCTCCTGCTTCACTTTCTTCAATAAAACTTAGGACTCCTCCTTGGGTAGCTTGTTCTTTGGCGTCTCGTAATAGTTGAAATCCACACAGTCGGTAAACCATTTGCGTAAATCCCGAACAATCAATACCAAAAGGCGTTCTTCCTCCCCATAAATAAGGAGCGTTTAGAAACAATATTGCTTTTTTGACAAGGGCCTCTTTGGGGAATTGTTCTTTAAAAACAGCACCATCATATGAAAACTGTGTATCATTAATTGCAAAAGCATTGTTTTCCAAAAAAGGGAGTCGCGCTCCAAGTGGGATGGTTGTCAATTTGTTTTGAGTGTCAGTAACGAAATCGACATACTCTCCAGAATATTTTTGTGTCTCTTGAGAGAGTTTGATAAAAAGTGTTTCTGAGATTTCTTCGTATTGTTTGTTATCAATATATCCTTCGTAACCATCGTGTTGGAGTCTAATTTTACTCCATTTCTTCTCCTTTTCCAAGACTTCAAAAGATTCACCAAATAAAACTTGGTTCACCATTTCAGAGGCATCGGTTGCTTCTAAACGAAGCGGGACAATACTTAAATTACAAATTCCGTATAACAATTTCTCTCTTGTTGTGTTTAAATGTTTTCAATAATCATTGCACTAGCACCACCACCGCCATTACAAATTCCGGCAGCACCAATTTTGGCATTGTTTTGTTTCAAAATTGATGTCAATGCAATGACAATTCGAGCGCCAGAAACTCCTAAAGGGTGTCCTAGGGAAACTGCACCACCATTTACATTTACGTTCTCATCGGAAATGCCTAAGAGTTTCATGTTGGCCATACCAACAACTGAAAATGCTTCATTCAATTCAAAATAATCTACGGCATCTAGGGCAATATTTGCTTTTGCCAATGCTTTTGGAATTGCTTTTGCGGGAGCTGTTGTAAACCATTCTGGAGCATGAGCAGCATCTGCATAGCTTCTAATTTTAGCAAGGGGTTTGATCTTTAATTCGGCAGCTTTTTCTGCAGACATTAAAACCAATGCAGCACCTCCATCATTAATGGTGGATGCGTTTGCTGCGGTAACGGTTCCGTCTTTTGTGAAAGCGGCACGCAAAGCAGGAATTTTTTCAATTTTTACGTTTTTATATTCTTCGTCTTCCGAAAAAATAATCGGATCTCCTCGTCTTTGTTGAATGGTTACAGGTACAATTTCGTCTGCAAACTTTCCTGCTTTCCAGGCTTTTGCAGATCGTTCGTAAGACTGAATTGCGAAGGCATCCTGTGCTGCTCTAGTAAAGCCATGTTCAGTAGCGCAGGCATCTGCACAAACCCCCATGGCTATTTCTTCATAAGCATCTACAAGACCATCTTTCTGCATTCCGTCTTCTAGGGTAATGGATCCAAATTTATTGCCATTTCGGGCGTGTTGGTAATGTGGAATTCGACTCATATTTTCCATTCCTCCTGCAACCACGATGGTGGCATCGCCTAATGCAATTGCTTGCGCGGCGAGCATGATCGATTTCATACCCGATGCACAAACTTTATTAACGGTTGTACAGGGTACGGTATCTGGAATGCCTGCATAGATGGCTGCTTGTCTTGCGGGGGCTTGTCCTAAGCCTGCAGAGACAACATTTCCCATATATACTTCGTCTACCTGCTGAGGTTGCAAATCAATTTTTTCTAAAGCGCCTTTTATGGCGATAGCTCCTAATGTTGTTGCCGGTAGAGTAGACAAGCTTCCCATAAAACTTCCAATTGGAGTTCTGGCAACAGATACAATTACAACTTCTTTCATAGGTAATCGATGGATTTAATTCGTTTTTCTATTGCGAAAATAACCATTTTTAATCAATTTAAGTTTTATAAGTCTCAGTGAATTTCATGCCTTACTTTTTTTACTGTAAATTTGTTGGAGTAATCTTTTTTCTATGCGCAAAATTGTAAATAAAATTTATCAAAATAATACGATTATTTATAAGGTATTGTTGTTTCTAATTACCACTGTGGCGATTGTTTATTTGTTTCCTAAGGGCGGACAGTTTAAATATGAGTTTAATAACGGGAAGGTATGGAAATACGACAATTTGTATGCAACTTTTGATTTTGCGATTCAGAAAACGGAGGCAGAAATTATTCAAGAAAAGGAAGCCATTTCCGCCAACTCGAAATATTACTTCTTAAAAAATACTGCAGTTGAACAGGAGGTTTTAGATAATTTTAAAAAGCGTTTCGCACCATTATCAGAAAATGATTCTATTACGGAAGCTGCTTTAATGCTTTATAGGAGCAAAGGAGAGAAAATTATTCGGAAAGTATATGCTAACGGTTTTTTAGAAATGACCAGTGAAGGAATGATTCCTGAAGAGAACATGATGGTGGTTTTGAAAGACAACAATCGAGTAGAAGATATTGCTTACAAGACCTTTTTGACATCCAATCGGGTATTCTTAGAGATCAAAAAAGAACTGGAAGGCAATCAAAACAGCTATATTAAGAATACGGTGCTTACTATTTTATCAGAAATTATAAAACCCAATGTTTCTTTTGATGCTGTTTTTACAGAGAAAATGGTTACTGCTGATCTAGAAGCCATTTCATATACCAAAGGAAAAGTTTCTAAAGGGAAGTTGATTATTTTGAAAGGAGACATTGTAGAAGGAGAAAATTTAGCCATTTTAAACTCTTTAAAAAGTGAATTCGAATCGAAGGTTTGGACGGAGTCTTATTATAATTGGATTGTTTTTGGTTATACCATCTTAGTTGCATTGGCTTTATTGATGTTGCTTTTGTTTTTGCACAAATACCGTGTTGAAATATTTAAGAACAACAATAAAGTTACCTTCATTTTTCTGAATGTGTTTTTAATGATTTTTATACAGACGTTGGTTATCAAATACAATTCCGACTATTTGTATGTGGTGCCTCTGAGTATTTTACCCATTGTTTTAAAAGCTTTTTTTGACGCACGCTTGGGACTGTTTACGCATGTTTTAACCATTTTATTGCTTGGTTTTATTGTCCCAAATAGTTTCGAATTTATTTACTTACATATTATTGCAGGGATAGTTACCATACTTACGGTTTCTGAACTTTACAAGCGGGCCAATTTGTTTATTTCAGTAGGACAAATTACGCTTATTTATATGTTGACTTATTTTGCCTTTTCAATTATTAAAGAAGGGGATGCTTCACAGATCAATCGTTTTTACTTCATGATGTTTGCAGCCAACGGAGTTTTGTCATTTTTGTCGATCTTTTTCATCTACATCTATGAGAAAATTTTTGGTTTGGTTTCAGATGTTACGTTGTTGGAGCTTTCAAATACCAATAGCAAAATTTTAAGAGAATTGAATGAGAAAGCACCAGGAACCTTTCAACACTCTATGCAGGTCGCTAATTTAGCAGAAGCTGCAGCCAATGAAATTGGTGCCAACTCGATGTTGGTCAGAACCGGGGCGTTGTATCATGATATTGGAAAAATACCAAATCCGATGTATTTTACGGAAAACCAAACTACGGCGGTAAACCCGCATACCGATATTTCTTTTGAAGACAGTTCTAAGATCATTACTGATCATGTAATTAAAGGAATTGAATTGGCAAAGAAGTACAATTTACCCGATCGAATTATCGATTTTATACGAACGCATCATGGTACAAGTACTACATATTATTTTTACATGAAAGAGAAAGCCCAGAATCCGGGGGTTGATATTAAGAAGTTTCAATATAAAGGACCGATTCCTTTTTCGAAAGAGACAGCCATTTTAATGATGTGTGATGCAGCGGAAGCGGCTTCAAAAAGTATTAAAATACCATCAGCAATTTTAATTGATGAATTGATCAATAAAATTATAGACAAACAGATGAATGATGGACAATTTTTAAATTCGGACATCACTTTTAGAGAGATAGAAATCATTAAGAAGGTGATTAAGAAAAAGTTAATGAATATCTACCATTTACGCGTGGAATATCCCGAATAAAAAAAACGGAAATTTATTAAAATTACCTTGCGAAAGTCTAATTGTAATACTACATTTGCACTCGCAATTTTTAATATCAAACGCGATTTTGATGTCAAAAGGAGAGGTGCCAGAGTGGTAATGGAGCAGATTGCTAATCTGTCGACGGGTAACTGTCGCCAGGGTTCGAGTCCCTGTCTCTCCGCAAATAAATATTGCACTCGGGGTGTAGCGTAGCCCGGTCATCGCGCCTCGTTTGGGACGAGGAGGTCGCAGGTTCGAATCCTGCCACCCCGACACAGTTGGTCGTAACAACTTTAAAATTACGGGCTCTTAGCTCAGCTGGATAGAGCACCTCCCTTCTAAGGAGGCGGTCGCAGGTTCGAATCCTGCAGGGCTCACTTAAAGCTTCACAGAAATGTGAGGCTTTTTTGTTGGGATATATCTTTATTAATTGTGTTTTGCAATTAATTTTTATTATATTTGGTAAACGAACCAAAACATAAGTATCAGATGAAAAAAATAGTAGGCATATTTGCCATGGCCGTTGTGTTGTATTCTTGCAACCAACCCACAACAGAAGTAACAGTAAACAAGCAAGCGGGCGAATGGGTTTCTTCGGGGGCTGAGTATTCCATCGGAGACGATAAAAACGTAGCCACTGTAAAAGCATTTATTGAAGGATATGAAAAGATGAATGTTGAAACCATCTTTAATCTTTCTCAAGATTCTGTAAGAGTATTTTTACACAATCTAGAAACACCAATGTATATGAACCGCACATTGCTTACTCAAATGTTTTCGAATTTCGACTCCATTCAAGCGACACCAATTTATTTTTTACCCTACGAAGTAGCAGGATGGGATCAAAGTATCGTGCAAGTGGTTTCTAAAGAAAAACGATTTCTAAAAGATGGAACCATAGAAAATGTACGTTTGTTAGAAAAATTTATAATTGACAAAGACGGAAAGGTGTCAACAATTCGCCAATTCGATGCTGCTTGGTAAACTTTTTTTCCGTTTTTAATGAATTGAAAATTGAAGATCTAGGTGCTTTTCATCTTCTTTGTTTTTTTGAAAAATTAATTTATAAGTTGACAGTTTCTTTCTGTATTGAAATGATAACTGTCTTAGAAGTTGGAGTATTGCTAATGTCAGCTTTACTTTTAATAGGAACCAATACATTTGTTTCTGGAAAATAGGTGGCAGTACATTGTCTTGGAATGTTGTAAGGAACTACCATAAAGCCAAGAGCATGCCTTTGCTCACCATTAAAATGACTGGTTAGGTTTACCTTATCCAATTTTTGAAGCCCATGCTGTTTCATATCTTCATGATTCATAAAGATAATTCTACGCTCATTTAAAACCCCTCGATATCGATCATTTAAGCCATATATAGTTGTGTTGTATTGATCATGAGTGCGAATGGTCATCATTAAAAATTGATGATTTTTTAATGTTATTTTCGAGGGTTTATTACTGCTGAAATTGGCTTTTCCTGAAGCTGTCGGTGTAAAATCATTTTCCCGTGCGTTGTTGGGTAAGGTAAACCCTCCTGGAATTCGAACGCGTTGATTGTATTTTTGAAAACCTGGAATTGTCGCTTCAATTTTCTCTCGTATTAAATCATAATTAGCAGCCATTCCAGACCAATCCGTTGTTGTGTTTTGGAGTGTTGCCTTCGCAAGTCCAGCTACGATGGCTGGTTCGCTTAATAATTGGTTTGAGTGCGGAATTAAATGCCCTTTTGATTGATGGACAACTCCCATAGAATTTTCTACCGAAATAAATTGTTCCCCAGAACTTTGAATATCTTTTTCAGAACGTCCTAAACATGGAAGAATCAAGGCTCTTTTTCCATGAATTAAATGACTCCGATTTAATTTTGTTGATATTTGAACAGACAAGCTACATTGTTGCATCGCTTTGGCAGTAAATTGAGTATCTGGAGTTGCAGAAATAAAATTCCCCCCCATTCCAATAAATACCTTAGCTTTTTTCTCCTTCATGGCCTCAATGGCTGAAACAACATCATACCCATGTTTTCGTGGAGCTTTAAAAGAAAATTCCTCTTCTAAACGGTCTAAAAAAACCGCTTTTGGTTTTTCCCAGATGCCCATTGTCCGATCTCCCTGAACATTAGAATGTCCACGAACAGGACAGGTACCTGCTCCTTTTTTTCCAATACTGCCTTTTAGTAATAACAAATTCACAATTTCCCGAATGTTGTCTACAGAATTTTTGTGTTGTGTTAAGCCCATAGCCCAACAAACAATAATGTTCTCATTATTAATGATGAGTGCAGTTGCTTTTTCTATGGAAGCGAGAGTTAAGCCCGTTTGTGGTAATAATTCTTCAATACTATAGCTGTCTAAATCTTCTAAAAAGGCGTCAATTCCTGCTGTTTTTTCTTCGATGAATTGATGATTAAAAACACTGTTAGGGTTTTCTTTTTCTTTCGACTTCATCAATTTTAAAATAATTTTCAATAATGCAACATCACCATTTATTTTTACTTGTAGAAATAAATCCGTTAAATCCTGTCCCTTTCCAACCCATTTTAAAGGGTTTTGTGGGTCTTTGTAATTGAGTAAACCAACTTCGGGAAGTGGGTTTACTGTAATTATTTTTCCACCCTTTTTTTTCATTTCACTCAAAGCAGTTAGCATTCTTGGATGATTTGTTCCTGGGTTTTGCCCCATAACAATTACTAAATCTGCATGATTAAAATCATCCAATGTAATCGATCCTTTTCCAATTCCTAATGTTTCAGAAAGCGCAACTCCACTAGATTCATGACACATGTTAGAACAATCAGGTAAGTTGTTGGTACCAAATTCTCTTACAAAAAGCTGATATAAAAAAGCCGCCTCATTACTCGTTCTTCCCGAGGTATAAAAAATAGCTTCATCTGGAGATGCTAATTGATTTAACTCTTTGCCTATGATGCTGAAAGCGGCATCCCAAGAAATTTCTTCATAATGGTCTTTGCCTTCTGGTAAATACATGGGGTGTGTAATTCTTCCGCTTTTTCCAATTTCATAATCAGACAATAACGAAAGTTCTTGAACAGAATGTGTCGCAAAAAAAAGAGGAGAGACCCTGTTTTTTGTTGCTTCTTCCGCAACGGCTTTTGCACCATTTTCGCAATACTCTGCTAAAAAAGCACGTTTGGCATCTGGATCTGGCCATGCACATCCAGGACAATCAAAGCCATCTTTTTGATTTATATTTTTTAATAAAACAATTCCTTTAACAAGTCCAACCTCTTTTTTAATGTGCGACATTGCCGATGTAATTGCTTTTACACCCACCGCAGAAGTGGGGATTTCAGTCAATTGAATTCCTGTAAGGGTCTTAGGTGGTTGTGCGTGAATTTTTTTCTCCATCCGTTGTTTTATTTTAAATAATTCGGGTTGGCATAAATCGTCATTTTTTCATCTCTCGTAAAACCTATTAAACAAATACCAAACTCTTTCGAGAAATCTACAGCCAAGGAAGAACAAGCCGAAACTGCAACAATGATCGGTATTTTTGCAATAAATGCTTTGGATACGATTTCATATGAAACACGTCCACTAACTAGCATAAAAGTAGCTTCTTTCAATTGCTTTTTGAGCAATAATTCACCAACAACTTTATCAACAGCATTGTGCCTTCCAATATCTTCTTGAATACTTAACAAGGTATTATTGGCATTAAATAGCGCCGCAGCATGACTGCCCCCAGATTTTTTAAACGTTTTTTGATGTGCTTGCATTAAGGCAAACATTTTTTGAATATTTGAAGCAGCCATTGCATTTTTAAGATCGATGGTGTCACCAGATACCACAAGGTCTTTTAATTCTTGTTTGCCACAAATTCCACAAGAAGAAACCGATAACAATGTTCGTTTATTCAAATATCCTTTTCCCAACATTTCCTCAGGTATTGAGATATTTACAATGGTTTCACCGCCTTTTTTCACCTCAATTACTTCAAATCGAAAAACAGCTTCTTGCTTATAGATGTCTTCAGCAAACAGCAATCCTCGCACGAGTTCAAGATCGTTGCCAGGCGTTCTCATTACCACCGTATAAGGTTTGTTATTAATGTTTATTTGAAGGGGTGCTTCAATAACCAAGGCATCCTCCGTTTTGAGTTGTGTTTTTGGAAGTATTTTGATCCCTTGGTAATTAAGTGTTTGCATTTCAATAATTTTGTTTCCTTACAAACTTACTAAAAATGTCATTGTGTAATTACACAAAAGGTATTGAAAGTTCTTTCAATTTAAACTTTCTTACAAAAAAGCACTATTTGTTTGCCTTTTAAATTTGTAGTGAAGAATAAAAATAGATTTCCTCCCTCTTTTATTTTTGTTTCTTTCCGAATTTGAGCAACACTTTTTGGGAAATTTCGAATCGTAATATTTGCTTTTTCTTGACCTAAGAATTTCTTTATTTTCTTTTTGTCGTAGGGCATCGATTGGGTAATGATAAATTGCCTTCCAGGAAAATCTATCAATTGATCTGAAGTATATAAATGCGAATGTTGATGGAGTTTAAAGACTTCCAATTGATGACTAACTTCATGAAATCCTCCAGATTTTAAGATGGCTGCATTGGGCTCATAGATGTAGGTAAGGGGAGGTGAGTAGGTTGATTTTGCCTCCGATTGATAGTTAAATTCAATTTGTTGAAGTGAATTTTTTTGATAATTGATTGCTTCGATTTTAATGCACTTCGGCGCGTTCTTTTCCAATAAAAAAAGTAGCTCTTTTACTTCATTATTCAAGGCTATCACCTGAACTTTTACAACGTTTTTTAACTCATTAATAGTGTTTTTAATGTCTAATATTGGAGATGTTTTTATGAGTATTTGTGTTGCTTTGGTAAAAAGAAAATCAATTTTTGGAGGAACGTATGGCAAACAATCTTTCAATAAAAAAACTTTTCCTTTTGCGTCATGTCTTCTCGATGGGTCAATAAAAATACAATCAAATTTTTGAGAAGTTTCTTTTAAAAATTTTAAGCCATTACCTTTAAACGTTTCAATATTATCAATTTTTAATTGCTTAATATTATGTGTAACAATTTCAGAAAGTTGATCGTTGATCTCGCAATGCACTACTTTTTTAAACTGTTTAGAAAAGGCATGGGCATCAATACCAAAACCTCCAGTAATGTCGATTACAGAATCGCCAGAAATTAAAGTTAATTTATGTGCAGCTGTAACTTCGGAAGATGTTTGTTCGATACTTATTTTTGCGGGATAATAAATGCTTTCTGTTGAAAACCAAGTAGGCAATTTTTTCTCTGATTTTTGTTTAGCTACAATTTGATTTGCTAATTCTTGAATAGAAACTTTTTCGAAAGGACTCCCTTTTAAGATCAGTTTTGTGATTTCAGTTTTTAAATTTGCTGAAATAAATTTTTGAACATCGGAATGTAAAATGGCTAAATTCAAAGAAAATTAGAGGTCTTTGGTTAATGTCTTTACGATTTTGTTTTCGGAAAGAAATTCTTTCAAAATTACTTTCAATGCTGTATAGAGTGGGACTGCAGTAATCATTCCAGTAATTCCAAATAACAAGCCGCCAATAATAATGATTAAGAAAATTTCTAATGGATGGGATTTTGTTGTCTTTGAGAAAATAATTGGTTGACTCGCAAAATTATCAATGAGTTGTGCGAACAAATAACCAATCATTACATAAGAAGTTGTTGGCAATATGACCGTTTGAAAATCTTGACCAATATTACTTGTCATCGATAAAATAAACATAATTACAGCACCAATTAAAGGCCCAACATATGGAATTAAATTTAACAAAGCACACAAGAAGGCAATGACAACCGCATTGTTGATATCAAAAATTAAAAGAATGATGGTGTATAAAATAAAGAGAATTGAAATTTGAAAAATCAATCCGATAAAATATCGAGAGAGTAAGTTATTGATTGTTTCTAACGAATCAGTAAACCTTCCTTTTGTTTTGTTTGGAATAAGAAGGAGGATACCATTTTTTAGCATTCTACTATCTTTCATAAAGAAAAATGAGATAAATAAAACCGAAAATAATCCCACACTAAAAGAGCCAACTGTTCCCACAATTGCATTTAAAAAGTTGGGAATTTCTTTAAATTGAGAAATCAAATCAATATTTTTTAATTCAGATAATACATCAATCCCCTTAGAGGAAAAATAAGCGTTAATTTGATTGAAAACACTTTGAATATTTTGCTGTAAGCCATCTGTTTGAAGGAGTGATAAACTTTCTCCTTGTTCAGTGATTAATGGAATAAACATTCCAATTAACCCAGAAATAATAGCTAACATAAATAGCATTGTTGTGACTACCGAAAGTGTATTTGGGAACTTTAATCGACGTCTTAAAAACAAAATAATAGGCCTTGTAATTAAAGATAAAATTCCAGCAATAATCACGTAAATAATGACGGATTGAATTGTGTATAAAAAAAATAAAAAGAATGCAATTCCTACTAATATGCCAAGCGCTCTTAAGATGCCGTTTGAAATGATTTTTGTATTCATTAGATTGTTGCTTTTACGTCACCCATACTTAATTTTCTACCCCCACCAAAAGAATGACTCGTTGGTAAAAGTGTGCCACTCTCTGTGGTGATCCATTGGTCCCATGTGGCAGGAACTCCCTCCATTTTCATGGAAGGTACAAACATTTTATAACTCTTTGGAATGAAGTTTTCATCTAAAAGCCATAAATAAGAGTCACCAGGAGTTGTTCCTCCTGTGGTGTATTTTACCAGTAAAGCGTCTTTGCCTGCTTCTTTTTGAATACTTCGTATAATTCCTTTTTCAAAAAGTTTGTGAGGTGCTACCAACCAAAAACTATCATTATTAAAAAGTTTGGTTGCCTTTGTAATGAGTTGTTTGTTTTCTGTTGCTGATATTTTATTGTTGAAGTAAATACTGCTTTTTTCTAAATTATTTGGGTGCAATACTACCCGAATACTATCCCATGAAACGCTAACAATATGTTGCGCTTTGTCCCATTCATAAGAACGTCTTCCGCCAAAACTCCATGCGATATGATTGGTTGTTTTGTACTTTTCATGCTTGATTGCTTTCAGTATTTTATGGGCAAGAGCATTTGCTTTTGGATTGTATGATTTTACATTTCCTATAGGTAGTTTCATGCCAAATAATGAAAGTGCGTGTGATGTGGGTAAAAGAATTCCAGATGCTGTGGTTTTTAGAGAGTTCCAAGAAGCTTCAATACCACCAATAGGAATTATTTGTGTCCACATTTTAAATGAAATTGGCAGCCCAGAGTCTGCCAAAATCCATAAATAAGAATCTCCAGGAGTTGTTCCTCCAGAAGTATAGGTTACTAATAGGGCATCTTTTCCTTGGTGTTTTACAATACTTCTTTCTGTACCAGCATCAAAAATTTTATACGGAGCAACCAGCCAAAAAGAATCGTTATTAAAATAGGCTGTCGCAGTGGCGATGATCTCTTTGTTGTCAACTTTTTGATTGTCAATAAAAACGCTGCTTTTAGCAGGTGAAATTGTATTTAAATCTACGCTATTTTTACCCCAAGAAACGCGCACTCTATTCTGATTTTTAAACCATTTGTAGTGATGTTCATTTCTAAAACTCCATTCTAAAACTTCGGTGTTGTTGTAAGCGTCAGAATTCATTGCTTGCAACATTTTTGTAGCCAAAGCATCTGCATCTTTTCCTTTTTTACCTATTGGCAGTGCCTCGTTTTTAGAAACAAAGAAAACAACTCCCGTTAGTATCAACAATAGGAACAAAACGCCAATAATTTTGAAAAATATTTTCATTTAAATGGATGTTATTTTAAGCGAATTTAATTCTTTTTTGTGTTTTCGAGGTCTTTTGGTTTAAAAACTACTTTTTTTGAAGCAGGATATTTTGCAATCATTTCGATAGGGCGTATTGGCCGTTCCACGAGATTACCAGCACAACTTGGACATATATTATTAAAAAGAGTACTTGCACAGGTCTTACAATAGGTACATTCAAAAGAGCAAATCATTGCCTCGGTGGATGTGTTTGGCAAAGGGGTATTGCAATGTTCGCAGGTAGGTCTAATTTCTAACATGATGGAATTATTTTTTTGAATTTATTTGGAAGTTCTTTTTCAATTCGCAGATGCTGCTTTGTAAAGGGGTGGGTAAATTCTAAGATTCCAGCATGTAAGTACAATCCTTTTCCATATAATATTAGTTCCTCTTTTCCATATTCTTTGTCGCCTAAAATTGGATTTCCAAGGGCAGCGAGGTGTTTTCTAAGTTGATGCCTTCTTCCTGTTTTTGGAGATAATTTTAGCCAATTTAAAAATCCAAATCGATCTGATTTTACACTTTCTAATACAGTATAATCCGTGGTCGCTGTTTTTTCATCGATCAGAATATTAATGCTCCCAGAGGTTTCCATTTTTCCAATCGTAATGGCAAAATACGTTTTTCGAATTTCTTTATTTTCAAACAATTTATTCAAAGCATGAATGCTAGCACTCGTTTTTCCGACAAGTAGTAGTCCTGTTGTTGGGTAGTCCAATCGATGAGTAGGCCTTGGTCTTACAGCATCTAATTGAGTGCTTTTTTGTAAATTTTGCTGCAAGGCGTTGTCAATCGTTTTAAAGGTATTTCCGCTGACTAAAATACCAGCAGGTTTGTTAATAATTGCTAAATAATCGTCTTCAAAAATCACCTCTAAATCAAACTTTAACCTTTTGAAATCAGAAGATATCTCGGATTGATACAGTGTTATTTTTTCACCTCCAAGCATATATTGTGCCGTGGTAGCAATACAGTCATTTATGAAAATGAGTTTCTTTTTGATGGCTTTTTTAATGCCAGATTTTGTCGGAATCGTTTTAAAAATACCCACTGCATATTCTTGAAAACGGACTGGGTTTTCTAATTTTGGAACGATATGGGTTTCTTGCAATTCCATTATTTTGCAAACAATTGATTGAGATCTTTAAAGGCCTTAAATTCCAAAGCATTGTTTTCTGGATCGTTAAAGAAAAGCGTTGCTTGTTCTCCTATTTTTCCTTCAAACCGAATGGTAGGTTCAATAATAAAACGGGTATTATTCTTTTTTAGTCTGTCCGCTAAATCTTGCCAAACTTCCCAAGTTAAGACCACACCAAAGTGTGGAACGGGAACATCATGACCATCTACCGCATTTGAAATTCTTTGCGGAGTAAAATCGTCTTTTTGATGTATGACTAATTGATGTCCGAAAAAATTAAAATCGACCCAATGTGTTGAACTCCGACCTTCTTCACACTGTAAAATATCTCGGTAAAAGCTGCGACATTTTTCTAAGTTTTTAACTGGAATGGCGATGTGAAAAGGTTGGATTTTCATAAATTTATTTTTAAAAGTTCAATTTTATTCTAGAGAAAAGTATTAAAATCCAACAGCAGCATCATCACCACGTTTGTCGGCACCGCCTTCTAACTGACCGTTTTCTAACACTAAAACGGCGGCAACTTTTCCAATAACGGTTGTATTGCTTTCATCCAATTGATAGTTCAACTGTTTCAATTCAGATTTTACAGTATTTGAAAAACTGTTTGGTTCCATCTTAATTACATCTGGCATCCATTGATGATGAAATCTTGCCGCATTTACGGCATCTTGCATGCTCATGTCAAATTCATGAACATTCAAAATAGTTTGTAATACCGAAGTAATAATTGTAGACCCGCCAGGTGTTCCAACTACCATAAATAGTTTACCGTTTTTTTCTACAATGGTCGGTGTCATTGAACTCAGCATTCTTTTTTCGGGTGCAATTTCGTTTGCTTTTGCGCCCAAAAGACCAAACATATTTGGCACTCCTGGTTTACTGCTAAAATCATCCATTTCGTTGTTCAAAAAGAACCCTAATTCATTACTGTATAGTTTAGATCCATAACCACCATTAATCGTTGTGGTTACTGATACAGCGTTTCCAAATTGATCTACAATAGCATAATGGGTAGTTTCATCACTTTCAATAATTTCGATGTTACCATGAGCCACTTCTGAAGATAATGTTGCTTTCTCAAAAGAAAAATTTTTCATTCTCCTTTGAGAATATGCTTTAGAAATGAGTTCTTTTTGAGGAATGCTCACAAAATCAGGATCGCCTAAAAAGAAACTGCGATCTGCATAGGCACGTCTTTCTGCTTCTGTGATTACCTGTATTGATTTTGTTGTGTTGTGTCCAAATTCACTCAAATTAAAAGGTTCAATTGCATTCATAATCTGAGACAGGCAAATACCACCACTTGAAGGAGGTGACATTGAAATAATCTTTAAATCATCATAGGTAAAAGTGATGGGGTCTCTCCATTTTGGTTCGTATTTTTCTAAATCTTCCAAAGTAATGATTCCGCCATTCTCTTGCATGAACTTTACCAAGCGCCTTGCGGTTTCTCCTTTGTAAAACTCATCCCGACCATTTTTCTGAATTCTTGAAAGGGTTGCGGCCAAAGCACTATATTTTATGGTATCCTTTTCTTTCCAGGCTTTGTTGAATAGTATTGTATCCTTATTTGCTTTCAAAAAAGAAGCTTGAAATTTAGCAATTCTTTTTTCTTGTTTTTTTGTAACAATCACACCTCTTTTTGCCAATGCGATCACAGGTGCTAGGATTTCTTCTATGGAAAGCGTTCCAAATTTTCTGTGAACTTCAAAAACACCTGCCACGGTTCCAGGAACGCCAACTGCCATTGCACCCAACGTACTCTTCCCTTTAATGACCTCCTTGTTTTCATCCAAATACATGTCTTTAGATGCTGCCAATGGTGCTTTTTCTCGATAATCTAAAGCACCCGTTTCTCCCGCTGTATTTCGGTAAACCATAAATCCACCACCACCAATATTCCCTGCATAGGGATAGGCTACTGCCAAAGCCAATTCT
Organism: Polaribacter sp.; assembly: GCA_018663625.1. Lineage (GTDB taxonomy): Bacteria > Bacteroidota > Bacteroidia > Flavobacteriales > Flavobacteriaceae > Polaribacter. The sequence goes on from JABJPX010000047.1 coordinate 19,330, forward strand.
GTAGCAACCATCGCATCAAAAGCATTTCCGCCTTTTTGTAAAATGGCAGTACCAATTTTAGAAGCTTCCACTCTTGCAGAAACCACCATGGCTTTTTCTGAGGTGACTCCTCTATTTTTAATCTTTGTGTTTTCTGAAGGTTTACAACTTAGAATGACTAAAGAAATGATAATTAGGGGTAAGTTTTTTTTCATTTTTTTCTATTTTATATCTCCAGTAAAGGAGCAAACTGTTTTTATAAGGTCAATTTATTTATTTATTTTGAATTTCTAGCTTCTTTGGAAGGCTTTGCAATGCTTCTAGTTTTTGCTGTGTAAAGATTCTCAAGTCCTGAAAAAATAACTTAAAATCAGTATCAAATTGAGCATCTAATTCTTTTAAATCTCCGATCGCTAAATGCATTTGAGACTTCCCTTTTGTTCTGCGATTCATTCCATTCAATACCTTTTCAATTCCATCGATATATTGATAATTAAATAGGATGTTATATTCAATCATATAGTGAATGAATTGTTGGGATTTTTCTGGAAGTTCAGGGGCCTTTTTAGCAAAAAAAGTATTGATGGCTTTGGTATAATTTTCAAAAGGTATTGCTGAGTATGTTGACCAGTTTTTAGCTAAATAATGATCAAAAAAAATATCAATAATCACACCATCGTAATGTCTGTACCTTTCATGCAAGCGTCTTTTACTTTTCCGAACCACTTCATGAGCGTCCGTATACGTGTCTATTTCTCTATGTAGTAAAATACCTTGTTGAATTTCCTCAGAAAAATGACTAAAATTATTCCCTTTAATATGATCAGCAATAAAATTACCAATTAGAATGTTGGAATTATTTTGAGATAGATATAAGTGTGCTAAGAAATTCATGAAAGTAAATGTATACAAAAAAACCACAACTTTCTAGCTGTGGTTTTTATATTGTACTATTTTTTATGCTATGATAATTAGCTGTTCAACATCACTGGCATCACTAACATAGTTACCTTTTCACCTTCTTCTGTTCCATCTATTGGCGTTAAAATCCCTGCTCTGTTAGGTAACGACATTTCAATCAAAATCTCGTTAGAACTTAAGTTGTTTAGCATTTCGCTTAAAAAACGAGAGTTAAATCCAATTTGCATATCATCCCCTTGGTAATCACAATTTAAACGTTCGTCCGCTTTGTTGGAAAAGTCTAAATCTTCCGCAGAAATATTCAATTCAGTCCCCGCCATTTTTAAACGAATTTGATGTGTTGTTTTGCTAGAGAAAATAGAAACACGTCTTACAGAGTTTAAAAAAGAAGCTCTGTCTACAGTTAATTTATTTGGATTCTCTTTTGGAATTACTGCTTCGTAATTTGGATATTTCCCATCAATTAAACGACAAATTAAAACAACATTGTCAAAAGTAAACTTCGCATTTGCATCGTTGTATTCAATAGTCACTTCATTATCAGCACCTCCTAAAACACTTTTTAATAAGTTTAAAGGTTTTTTCGGCATGATGAACTCTGCCGTTTGATTTGCAGCGACATCCGTTCTTGTATATTTTACTAATTTATGAGCATCTGTTGCAACAAAAGTCAAACCTTGCGTACTAAATTGAAAGAAAACACCACTCATTACTGGGCGTAAATCATCATTTCCAGCAGCGAAAATTGTTTTTGAAATAGCAGTCGCTAGGATATTAGATGGAATGACTGTACTACTTGGGGATGGAAGAGAAACCGCTTTTGGAAACTCATCACCATTAAAATAAGCCATGTCATATTTCCCTTGATCAGAACTAATTTCAATGGTATTGCTACCTTCAGTTTTGAATGTTAATGGTTGATCTGGAAACGTTTTTAAAGTGTCTAATAATAAACGTGCAGAAATTGCAATTGCACCGTTACTATCACTTTCAACATCAACAACCGAACTCATGGTGGTTTCTAAATCGGATGCAGAAACTTTTAATTGATTTTCAGAAATTTCAAATAAGAAATTATCTAAGATTGGTAAGGTGTTATTACTATTTATAACGCCACCTAAAACTTGTAGTTGTTTTAGTAGTTGCGAACTGGATACAATAAATTTCATTGTTTGATTTTTCTTAATTAGTCTTACAAATATAATCTTATTATGTGATTTTAAAAATTAATTTATTAACAGGTTATAAGCATTCCTTTTAAGGGTTTCCTCAAATGTTATAATTTTGTTAATTACTGAAATTTACTTGATAAAAAGGTACATTTGTTTTTATAGATTTGTGCTTAAGATGGCAATTATTTGGACAGATTCAGTTGATTCCTTGTCTTTTAAAATGCTGAAAATTGATTTTTCGCTGTTGTTCAGAAACCTACTTGATCACTGCAGCGCATCAGATGCGAAGGATTGAATAATTTTATATTATGAAAAAAAAAATATTTTTTAGGATTGCTTTTTTAATGATTTCAATTTCTGTAATTGCTCAAAAACCTCAAAAGTTAAGTTCAAACCAGATATATGAAAAAATTCAAAAATTAAACTTTATCGGGTCGGCTTTGTACATTGCCGCACATCCAGACGATGAAAATACACGATTAATTGCCTATTTATCGAATGCTATAAAAGCTAGAACAGGATATTTGTCCTTAACAAGAGGCGATGGAGGTCAGAATTTAATTGGACCCGAAATTAGAGAATTATTAGGTGTGATTAGGACTCAAGAGTTATTGGCAGCAAGAAATATTGATGGTGGATCACAATTTTTTACAAGAGCTAATGATTTTGGGTATTCCAAACATCCTGACGAAACGTTGAAGATTTGGAACAAAGAAAAAGTATTGAGTGATGTTGTTTGGGCAATTAGAACCTATAAGCCCGATATTATTATCAATCGATTTGATCACAGAACACCGGGGACTACTCACGGACATCATACCAGTTCTGCCATGTTGAGTTTTGAGGCCTTTGATCTCGCAGCCGATGCATCAAAGTATGCAGAACAATTAAAGGCGACCACTGTTTGGCAGCCCCAAAGGTTGTTTTTTAATACGTCCTCTTGGTTTTATAGAAATCAAGCCGATTTTAAAAAAGCCACAGAAGGAAAATTAACTTCTTTTGATGTTGGCGTTTATTATCCTTTAAAAGGTCTTTCTAACAATGAATTGGCTTCTATGGCTAGCAGTCAGCATTTGTGTCAAGGATTTGGAAGATTGTCTACCAGAGGTGGTCAAAAGGAGTATGTTGAGTTTTTAAAAGGAACTCCATTAAAAGATCAAAAAGATTTATTTTCAGGCATAAATACTACTTGGAACCGTTTGAAAAACGGGGGAGAGATTGGAGAAATTTTATACAAAGTAGAAGCGAATTTCGATTTTGAAAACCCATCCATACACTTACCTGCACTCCTGCAATCGTACCGTAAAATACAGCAGTTAGAAAATAAACATTGGGCAAAAATTAAAGAGAAAGAAATTTTAGAGATCATAGAGGCTTCTGCAGGATTGTATCTAGAGGCTTCCGCAGCGAGTTCATCTGCGGTACCCAATGCTGAAATTCAGGTGCAATTTGAAGCCCTAAACAGAAGTGAATTTACAGTTAATCTTGTTTCCTTAAAAATAATCCCTTCTGGTAAAGTGATCGAAAAAGATCAAAATTTAGCTTTCAATGAAAAATTAAATTTTAAAGAAGTTATTTCCACAGAAAACACCACCTATTCGGCGCCTTATTGGTTAAGGAAAGAAGCTTCTTTGGGCATGTATTCTGTTGATGAACAGCAATTAATTGGATTGCCAGAAACCCCTCGACCCCTTCAAGTGCAGTTCAATCTTTTAATTGACAATGCAGAAATTTCTATTGTAAAAAACGTTGTCAGACGATATGCAGAAAGGGCCCTCGGAGAAATTTATGCTCCTTTTGAAATTTTACCAAAAGTGACCACAAAATTGGAAGACAAAGTCATTCTTTTTTCTGACAATGCTCCGCAAGAAGTTTCGGTAGAAATTGTAGCAGGTGCTGCCAATACATCAGGAAAGGTTTTCTTGGAAGTGCCAAATAATTGGACGGTTGCTCCTAAAGAAATCGAATTTTCAATTGCTCAAAAAAAGGACAAACAAACTGTCGTGTTTTATGTAACTCCACCTAAAAATGAGTCTGAAGGCGCTTTAAAAGTGGTGGCGGTTTCTGAAGCAGAAGAATTTAGAAACGAATTGATAGCGATTGATTACAATCACATTCCAAAGCAATCTGTTTTAGTGAAATCGGAAGCAAAAGTGGTTCGGTTAAATATTCAAAAAGCAGGAAGTTATATTGCTTATATTAAAGGGGCAGGAGATACCGTTCCAGAAAATTTACGGCAAATAGGGTATACCGTTGTGACCGTCAACCCTGAAGATATTTCTACAGAAAACTTAAAAAAATACGATGCAGTTGTTCTGGGGATTAGAGCTTACAATGTAGTGAAAGCGTTGAAGTTTAAACAAAAGTACCTCTTGGAATATGTTGAAAACGGTGGCAATATGATTGTGCAATACAACACCAGTAGGAATTTAGACGTTGGTGCACCATTTTCACTAAACTTATCTAGAGATCGTGTGACTGATGAGTTTGCTGAAGTTCGAATTTTAGACAAGAGCCATTCGTTGTTAAACTTCCCAAATAAGATTACCAATAAAGATTTTGAAGGTTGGGTTCAAGAAAGAGGATTGTATTTCCCAGGGTCTTGGAGCAAAGAATATACCCCTATTTTATCTATGAATGATAAAAATGAAGCCCCTAAAAAAGGAAGTTTACTGATTGCGAAATATGGAAAAGGAAATTACATATATACAGGATTAAGTTTTTTTAGAGAGCTTCCTGCAGGTGTTTCTGGTGCTTACAAATTATTTGCAAATATGTTGTCAGTAGGGAAGAATAAGATCATTATTAAAAAAGAAATTAAGGAGTAAAATTTGAATTGCCGAATGAACAGGGTAAGGATGAAATCGTTTCAAAAAAGCATGCAGCATGAAAAAAAATAAATATACTTGGAAAAAAGCTTACACATGGGTTTTAGTAGCAAATGTGGTGTACATCTTAATTTTCATACTAATTGCTAATTATTTTACCGTTTAGACTATGGAAATTGCAAGTAAATTACACCTCGTAGATTGGATTGTATTATCGATTACGCTTTCATTTATAGTTATTTATGGGACCTATGTTACCCGAAAAAATAAGAATGTTACCGATTATATCAAAGGAGGTAGTGATAGTAAATGGTGGACTATTGGGTTGTCTGTTATGGCAACACAAGCCAGTGCCATTACTTTTTTATCAACACCAGGACAAGCATTTCACAGTGGTATGGGATTTGTTCAATTCTATTTTGGTTTGCCCATTGCAATGGTGATTATTTGTGTCGTTTTTATACCCATTTATCACAAGTTGAAAGTCTACACAGCCTATGAATTCTTAGAAGGTCGATTCGATTTAAAAACTAGGAGTTTGGCTGCAATATTATTCTTAATCCAACGAGGATTGGCTGCCGGAATTACCATTTATGCTCCCGCAATTATATTATCAGCAGTCTTAGGTTGGGATTTGTTAACACTCAATATTCTTATCGGCTTTTTAGTCATTATATATACTGTCTCTGGAGGAACGAAGGCCGTAAATGTTACGCAAAAGCAACAAATGGTGATTATATTTATTGGAATGGTCATTGCTTTTTATATGATTTTGAGTCAGTTACCAGTTGATGTTACATTTACCAAAGCCCTTGAAATTGCTGGCGCAAGTAATAAAATGAAGGTGATTGATTTTTCCTATGATTTAAGCAATCGATATACCATTTGGACCGGAATTTTAGGTGGAACCTTTTTAATGTTGTCCTATTTTGGAACAGATCAAAGTCAGGTACAACGGTATTTGTCAGGAAAATCGATTCGAGAAAGTCAAATGGGATTGATTTTCAATGGACTATTAAAGGTGCCGATGCAATTTTTCATCTTGCTGATTGGGGTGATGGTTTTTGTTTTTTATCAGTTCAATCCCTCTCCGTTAAATTTCAATCCGGGTGCAAATGAAGTCGTTTCAAAATCAAAGTACACAACAGAATATCGCGCGTTAACGGAAGCACATATCGCGATAGAAAACAAGAAGAAAGCAATATTTTCTGATGGATTTCAAGCAGACGAAAAAGAACAAATTCAAGATTTAAACGCCCAAGATTTAGCGCTAAAAAAAAGGTCGAAAGTAATTATTGATACAATTGACAAAACGAATACCTTGGAAAAAATAGAATCGAATGACAAAGATTATGTATTCATACATTTTATTCTTAACAACCTTCCTCGGGGTTTAATCGGCTTGTTGTTGGCCGTTATCTTATCGGCAGCAATGTCTTCGACAGCCTCTGAATTGAATGCATTGGCAAGTACAACTACCATGGATTTGTATCGTAGAAATGTTCAAGAAGAAAAGAACGAAGCGCATTTTGTAAAGGCCTCAAAATGGTTCACATTAATTTGGGGACTCGTAGCGATATCCATTGCTTGTGTGGCAAATTTATTTGAAAACTTAATCGAATTGGTCAATATTATCGGTTCTATTTTCTATGGAAATGTGCTGGGAATCTTTTTGCTCGCCTTTTTCTTTAAAAAAGTAAATGGAAATGCTGTTTTTAAAGCTGCGATTATCACTCAAGTACTTGTTTGTTTGATTTTCTATTTTGGAATTTATGCTTTAAAATCGGAAGGGTTGGAGCCTATAATAAGTTACTTATGGTTGAATTTTATTGGCTGTATTCTCGTATTATTCTTCGCTTTACTTTTTGTGTCTAAATCGATAAATAAACAAAGTAAAATTACTTTACTGATCACTTTTGCGACTATTTTAAAAATCACCTATGATATTTTAAATAATGTTTCTTTAAATATTGTGCATGTGATTTCCTTAATTATCTTGTTTTTCTTTTTAGGATTTTTTAATATTAAAAAAGAGTAAAGAATATCAATTACGATACATTAGTTTCTAAGATGCAATAAGCGCAATAATTCATTTTGTATGCTACTAATACCAACGTTTCTTTTTCTTTTTTGAAGCTTCCGATTTTCGACCTTTTTTGTGCTTGCTAATCGTGTTGGGCTGTTTCTTTTGTTTCTTAGGTTGTACTCGAGGATAAGGGTGGTCTGTAATGACTTTAATCGGTCTTTGCAGTAATTCTTCAATGGTTTTGATGTACGTATCTTCATCTGGACTACAGAACGAAAACGCAATCCCAGATTTCCCAGCTCTTCCGGTTCTTCCAATTCTGTGAATATAGGTTTCAGGAATGTTGGGAATGTCAAAGTTGATAATCGCATCTACATTGTTAATGTCAATTCCACGAGCAGCAACATCAGTTGCAATTAAAATGGTTGCTTTTTTATTTTTAAAATCTTCAATGGCTTTGTTTCGAATAATTTGTGTTTTTTCGCCATGAATACTGGTCACTTTATACCCGTTTTTAGACAGTGTTTCCTCTAATTTATCAACACCAATACGAGTTCTTCTGAAAATAATAATTTTTCCATTAATCGTGTTTCTTAATAAATGCAAACATAAGTCTGTTTTATTTTTTTTAGGGGAATAGTAGAGTAACTGCCCAATTGTTTTGGCAGTTGTTTCTGCGGGGTTGATTTTTATTGTTATCGGGTTCTTTATCATTGTCTTAGACAATGCAACTATTTTATCGGGTATGGTGGCAGAAAACAATAAGCTTTGTTTCTTTCGAGGACATAAACTTTCTATGGTGGTTACATCATTGATAAAACCCATGTCTAACATTAAATCAGCTTCATCTAAAACAAAAATCTCGATGGCACGTAAATCGATGGCGCCTTGTTTATGCAAGTCAATCAATCGGCCAGGGGTTGCAATTAAAATATCAACTCCTTCCTTTAAAATCTCTTTTTGAGGGGTTAATGAAACACCCCCATAGACAGCCGTTGTTGTTAAGTCGGTGTGTTTTGCATAGCTTTTAAAGTTGGCTTCTATTTGCAAACACAACTCACGTGTTGGTGTTACAATTAACGATTTTATTCTTTTTGTTTTTTTCTCAGGAGTTTGTCTGTCCAATAATAATTGAAGAATTGGCAAGGCAAAAGCAGCTGTTTTTCCAGTACCTGTTTGTGCAGATACAATTACATTTTTCTTTGCTAAAATTGGCGGTATCGCTTTTTCTTGCACCTGTGTAGGTGTTTGGAAACGTTCTTCGGCAATTGCTTTTAATAGAGAAGCATTAAGGTGTAATTCTGTAAACTGCATTTGGGTATTTTTTTTGCAAAGGTAGTTTAAAAGATCCCATCGTTTTTGTAGAAATAGATTTTTAAAATTCCAAAAAGAAACCTTTCGGAAGTTTTTTGCATCTCCATTTCTTATGAATTAGAAAAAAAACTTACAAACGCCCTTCAATCCAAGTTTTAAAACTATAGAAATTTTGCGGAGCCACTCCATGTCCAACAGGATACTCATTGTATGAGTTTTCGAGTTTTAAGTTGTCTAAAATAGGGGATGCCTTTCTTGCCCAATCTACTGGTAGTACTTGGTCTACTGTTCCATGAGAAATATAGTAAGAGGTCTTTATTTGTAGGTCAGTAAGATCGGATGGGAGTAATTCTTCATTAATATATCCGCTTAAAGCAATGATGTGATTGACTTTGTTGGGGTGTAAAAAGCTAAAAGCATAACTTAAAATTGCACCTTGACTAAAACCGAGTAGAAAAGTTTTGTCAGCCTTGGTATTGTATTTTTGTTTGATTTCATCAATAAATAAATCAATTTTCCCAAGCGATGTTCTTGCTTGTTCTAAATCAGAATATTTCCCATTGTTATTGTCGAAGTTAATCGCATACCAAGCATGTCCGCCTTGTCCCATTTCATAAGGAGCTCTAGCGCTTACAATCAGTAATTCTTCAGGCAATTCTTCAGCAAATGAAAATAAATCCTGTTCATTACTTCCGTAACCGTGCAGTAAAATTAATAAAGGTGGATTTGTGGAGCTCTTTTTGGGTTGCCTAACAAGGTATTCTAAGGTATTCAAAATATTTATTGATTCAAGATTAATTGATTGTTTGCAAAAATTCCGTAGGCTTTTCCTTTGAGTTTTTTATCAATAAAAATACTGTTTTTAGAAGTAGATAAAACATCCGTTAAAGAGAAAATGTGGTTTCCTTCTGGGTTGAAAAGTGTGATGTCTGCTTGACTTCCTTCTTCTATTTTGGGTATGGTGATGTTAAATATTTTTCGAGGTTTGCAAGTAATCGTTTCGATAAAATCTGTTGGATCTAAAGCGGAATTAACAGCACCAAATAAGCTTTCTAGGCCAATGGTTCCGTCTTTTGCATTACTAAATTCAACTTTTTTGTTTTCAATGTCTATCGGATTGTGATCGGAAGTAATAATGTCAATAACACCAGAAGTTACTCCTTTTCTCAGTGCTTTGATGTCTTCATTTGTTCTTAGTGGTGGGGTTACTTTGTACTTACTGTCAAAACCCGGTAACTCATCGTCCGTTAAAAGTAAGTGATGCGCTGCAACGCTACATGAAATGTCTAATCCCTTCTTTTTGGCTTCTTGAATGAGTGAGACCGATTTTTTAGTAGAAATTGTTGGAATGTGTAATTTTCCTCCAGTGTATTCTAATAAAAATAAATCCCGTGCAATTTGAAGATGCTCAGCCAATGCAGGGATTCCTTTCAAACCCAATCGGGTGCTATTGATTCCTTCGTTGACAATCCCTTCTCCTGCGATCGAACTGTTTTTAGGGAAGCTAAAGATGCGTCCGTCAAAATTTTGTGCATACTGTAAAGCCACTTTTAATAAGTTGTCATTCTCAATAGGGGAGTTGTAATCAGCAAAAGCAATGGCGCCAGACTGTTGCATGTCGTACAATTCTGCCATGTCAATTCCTTTGCTTTCTTGAGTTAAAGCGCCAATAGGGTAGAGTTTGGTTGCAAATCCAGAAGATTTATTAATTAAGAACTCTACTGCAGATTTATTGTCAATCACAGGATTTGTGTTTGCATTGATAGCAACCGCTGTGAATCCGCTTTTAGCGGCAACATTCAATCCATTTTTGATGGTTTCTCGTTCTTCAAATCCAGGTTCACCAAAAGAAACACTGGTGTCAAACCAACCCATAGAAACATGTAGGTTTTTTAAAGCGACAACAGTATCTTTATCGTTGGGAGTAATCTTATCTGCGATTTTAGTGATTATTCCATCAATAATTAAAATGTCTTTTTGTTGCTGATGGTAAGCGCTTGAGGGGTTAATAATCGTTGCCGATTTTAGAAGTGTATTCATGATTTGAAGAATTTTAAAATCAAAATTTCTAACAGCAAAGATACAATTGCTAATGTTAAAAACCATTTCCAAAGCCAATGAACTTCACTTTTTTCGTTAATTTCTTGAAAGTGTTCTTTTATTGAGTTTGAAGTCGAAATATTTTTATTGTTTTTTGCGAGGCTTTTTGTATTTAAAAAAGTCATGCTACTTTCATCTTTCGGATTGTTAAATGCAAGCGTTTTTAAAGTGTCTTTTTTATTTGTAATGTAATAGAAGTCAGTTACTTCTGGTTGTTCTAAGGTGGTTATTGTTACTTTGTTTTGAGCGTGTTGTTGTCGTGGAATAAAGGTGTTTTTAATACTTTTAATCGATAAAATTTCATCGTTGTACAAAGTAGTTTTTACATCAATTTTGTTTTCTACCCCCAGGGAATAATACATCCTTGAAGGTTGCAAACTCAATTGGGCGAAATTGTAAAAAACAGGAACGACTAAAGGAGAATTTATGAAATTACTGTTTTTTGAATCTAAAGCAGCTGCAATCCAAAAGAGGTTTCCATTTTTGGTGGGTACTTTCTTGATAAAACCTTCCTTGTTTTCATAGGAGATAAGATTGCTGCTATTCACAAATGAAGTAGGGAAGTGGCTCTTAGAATTTGGATATTGAAAATTTTGAACTTGCTTGTAAAAAACACTTTTAAAAAAGGGATGGTCAAAATTGATATCAGTAATTTTTAAAGATTTCTCTATTTTCGAGTCAATGTTTCCTAAAGCGAGTTTTTTAAAAAAAGAACGATAAGAATCGAGGGTTAAATCATTGTTTGGAATGAGGACAATACTACCTCCTTTTTTAGAAAATTCTAGTAAGCTATTTTGAACAGTTGGAGTGATATTTTCGAGCGCGTTTAAAAGGATCAGTTGTTGCTTTTGAATTGCATTAAAATTTATTTCTTCTGGGGTATAATGTGTATAAATAAATTCTTTTTTTGTGTAAATTTTTGAAAGAAAATCTGCCTCTTTTCCAATTGATAAAACATTGATTTTTTCATTTGAATTTAAAGCAAAATTAAACCTGTTGTCAAATGTGAAAGTATCGCTAAGCGTAATTTGTATTTTTCCTAGAAATTGCGTTCCTTTGTCAATGTTAAAATCGATTGTATAGGTTCCGTTTTTTTCTATTGAAAATGTTTGCTTACTAATGAGTTTTTGATCGTTATAAAGTGTAATAGGGATGTTGTTTTTTTTAGTACCTTGATTTCTAACGACTACTTTTAGGTTTGTTTTGTCAATTGAAGTACTGGCAATATAAACACTATCTATTGAAACATTGTTTTGCGTACTTGTTTCCAGTTTTACGATCGAAATTGGAGGTGTTACATTTGTAAATTCAACTTCATAGTTATTCTGAAAATCAGATATTAAGATATTTTTACCTAAAGTGTTACTTTTATTTTTATGAAGTTTTCTTATTTTGAGTAAAATGGTACTTATTGCTATCTTTTCAGAGGTGGTTTTTACCTTTTGTAAAATATTTTTTAACTCAGATTTTGAAATATTTGGATAATAATCTGAATTCGTTTGTAAAGTGTAACTGTTTTTATCAGAAGTATTTTCTATAATTTCTTGTACTGCTACTTTGAGTAAATCGCCCTTATCCCCTTTTGAATTTAAGCTCAATGAAGTATCTAAATAGATGAAATGTTCTTGTTTTTTATTCGCTTCATTTTCGCTGATATAAGGTTGTGAAAATGCAAAAAGTATCGCTGAAAATAACAGCATTCTAACACACAATAACAGCCACTTTTTTAGGCGTGAACTCTTGCGATTTTGCTGAATTATTTTCTGTAAAAAAGCAACGTTTGTGAAAGCGACTTTTGTGAATTTTTGTAAATGAAAAAGGTGCACCAAAATCGGAATGATTAGGAGTACTAAGAAGTATAAAATGTCAGGGTTTTTAAATTGCATTGATCGTTTTATATTGCGTATTTCATTCCTCTAAATTAAGGTAAATAAAAGGATAAATAAATCCTTGTTAACTACTATTTAAAACTTTTCAAAAACACCCAAACCAAACAATGCAAAATCATACTTTACGGGATCCTTTTTGTCTAGTAATCGTAGGTTTTTATCCAATTCTGAAACTGCTTTCCAATCGTTTTGTTTTCTTAAAAGAAGCGCTAGTTTTCTGGCAACATTTCCAGAATGTACATCCAAAGGGCATGATAAATTCGCTGGAGTATGTGATTTCCAAAGACCAAAATCTACTCCGGGTTTTGCATCTCGAACCATCCAGCGTAAAAACATATTGATTCTTTTTGCTGCTGAGTTTTTCAGCGGATCTGAAATGTGTTTCTGTGTTCTCTGAGGGTGTGCTATTTCAAAAAAGATATTTTTGAAATGATGAATGGCCGTTTGATAGGTATTGGTATTATCTTTAATTTCTAATGCCTTTTCAAGACCTCCATGGTTTTTATATACATGTTGTAAAGAGCTAATGAATTGCTGTAAATCAACGCTGTTAAAGGTTCTGTGAACAAAACCTTCTAAACATTTCAAGTCTTTTTTTTCGTGATTTAGGATGAAATCATGCGGAGAGTTGTCTAGCAACTCCATCATTTTGGATGCATTTCTAATGATCATCGTTCGATTTCCCCAAGAAATAATAGAAGTTAAAAAAGCTGCAATTTCAATGTCTTCTTTTTGTGAAAATAAATGCGGAATCTGTATGGGGTCTGATGTTATGAATTTAGGGTTTTCATAGAAAAGTACTTTTTCATCTAGAAATTCTTTTAAATCATTAATTTCCATCAACTTTAAATAATTTTACCATCTTTCATACTTAATTTTCTATCCGCCATTTCTGCAAGTTCTTCATTATGAGTGACTAGTACAAAAGTCTGACCAAATTTATCTCGGAGTTGAAAGAACATTTCATGTAAGTTTTTTGCAGACTCACTGTCTAAATTTCCGCTTGGTTCATCTGCCAATATTACCGAAGGATTGTTTATGAGGGCTCTTGCAACTGCTACCCGTTGTTGTTCTCCTCCAGAAAGTTCATTTGGTTTGTGATGTAGGCGATGTGATAAACCAAGAAATTCTAAAATTTCTTTTGCTTTTTTTGTTGTTTCTTGTTTTGACTTATTTCCAATAAATGCGGGAATGCATACGTTTTCTAATGCTGTAAACTCAGGCAATAATTGATGGAACTGAAAAATAAAACCAATATGCTCGTTTCTAAATGAAGAAACTTCTTTGTCAGAGAGATTTTTCAATGAAACTCCGTTCAAAGACAATTCGAAATTTTCCTCTTTTAATGGTGTATCTAGGGTTCCAATAATCTGAAGTAATGTTGTTTTTCCTGCACCAGAAGGTCCAACAATAGCAACAATTTCACCTTTTTTTATGTGAAAATCAACTCCCTTCAATACTTCTACTTCACCATAATATTTATGGATGTTTTTTGCAACAATCATAGTTTGAAATCTGAGTAACGAAAGTATTAAAAATAAAATTGGTTACACTTTTTAAGCGCATTCAATTTTTTTATGAAAATGTGTGTAGTATTTTTTTGATCTTATTATAATCGATAAAGTAAACAACTCTCAATGATAAGGTATGTTTTTGAGATTGTTCAAATAAGTTGTTTAAATTCTCGAAGAATGACAGGTTTGCATTGGTATCATCATTGAAAATTGAATTCCTGTAGAAAGCAATTAATTGACTCCCAGGAGCGAATTGCCAAATATAATTCAAGTCTAAATTCCAGTTATTAAAATTTACATTTTCACTTGTATAGTTCGTGTTTAAATCCAATCCACCGACAGCATTTAGGTTGTGAAAATTTGTATAGCTAACAGCTTCCCAATAATGTCTGAAGCTTAGTGATAGTGAAGAATTTGTACTAAAACTATATTTTCCGGAGATCGTATTTGTATAATTTTTTCGATCTCTTATTCCAAAAACAATGTTGTTGTCTACTTCGTCTACATATCCTTGATCGTCGTTGGTTTTATTAAAATTAAGTCGATACCTTAGTGAAAATTGATTGTTAAATCGATAGCGAGGTGCAATGCTAAATCCATAACCTGTTTTTGGGTTGTTAGAAAATGTAGTATGATAGCCGTTTGCGTCTAATTGAAATAATTTTTGAGAATTGGTAGAAATCCATCCGTTTAGATTCAATCGTTGTGGTTGTAAAAAATAAATACCGCTTGTTGTGCCTTGTCTTGGTTCAAAAAAATCTTTATTCTCAGATCCATAATTTAAATTTGAGCCAAAAGTAAAACGTGTTTTCGTTTGAGCACTAAAATTGATCCCTGCATTATTCCCGGTATAGATTCCAGAATAGTGTTGAAACCGAGCTTGATTATACAGCCCAAAACGATAGCTGTTAAAATTTTTCGTTGGTTGCAAAGTTCTCCATCCAATATTGCCATAGATAGATTGCTGATTGTTTGAAAATAAGATTCCTAAATCATTGGGATTGAAGTCTTTGTTTCTAAGGTTGTAGCCTACTTCCCAATTCCAATGTCCCGCGTTGTAGCCCAAACTATTATCAAAAGTATAGCCTGTGTTTGGATGGTTTACATCATCAGAAATGGCACTCAATTTAAAGGAACCATCTGCATAGTATTTGCTGTTTTTTGTTTCCAGATGCCAGGTTAAAGCGGATACATTTGCATCTCTAAATCTTCCGTTACGAGTAACGTTGGTGTTTATTAATGCAATGCTAGAATTTTGGTTAAACTGTTGGTCTAGCACCAAAATATTATAATTTGAAAATGGGTTTGTGACTGATTTTCTAATGGTTCCAGTGGTATTGTTTTTAATTGTAGCCTCTGTTTTTTCTGTAATTGCGTTAAAAAAGCCAATTCCCAATCCTTTTTTTGTTCTTCCAGAAATTTTTATAGCATTTAACATGGTTACTTTTCCTGGAGAATCAATTAGTATTTCTTCTGGGGAAAGCGTACTTGCAACATTGAATTGATCAATTGGAGCACTTCCAATTCTTCTGGAATAGAATAAACGTCATTTATTAAAGAGTTCGGTTCCTTCTGTGAAAAATTGTCTTTGTTCAGAAAATTGTTGCTCAAAAGGCCCGAGATTTAGAACAACGTCATCAAAACCAACCTGACTAAAATCTGGAATTAAAGTGGCATCCAGCGTAAAATTTTCTGTCAGGCCATACTTGACATCCATTCCAGCACTCCAATCAAATTGGGTGTCGCCTTCAAAAAGAGTAGTTGCTGCCGATGCATATGGGTATAAGTTCAATCTAGTTGGTGGCTTTATATTTTCAAATCCTTCAATTAATCCGTCATACTGAGTCCATCTTCCAATTGAATTGTCAATAAACGACCATGTATGCTGTTCATTTAAATTTTCTAACCTTCTATGAAAATTAACCCCCCAGGATTGTACAGGACTGTTTGTAAATCGAATTGCTCGGTAAGGAATTTCTATTTCTATTTGCCATCCTTCTGGAGTGATCGCAACGTCACTTTTCCAAACGGCACTCCAATTAAAATCTTCATTTCCGTTTGATATTTTTGCATCTGCTTGGTTTCCAGTACTCTGAATAATAAATTCAAAAGGATTTTGACCATCATCATTTGGATTGATGGTGACTAAGAAAAAATCGGCCTGACTAAAATTATCCCTACTCGCAAATTCTTGTGGAATATTTGCAGCATCGGGATCCAACATGGTTGCCGAAATGTAAATGGCTGCATCATCGTAAATTACTTTCACGGTTGTTTGATATGCTGCTGTAACTTTTTTTCCGTTATCGGGCCTAAAAGTTATAAAGTCCGTTAACAATTCCGCATCTTTCCATGCCGCATCATTTAAGATGCCATCAATGATAGGAGCTTCTGAGACTCTTGTTGTTGTGGTCTTTTTTCTCTCTTTTTTTATTTCTTGAGCATTAAAATACCAATAAAACCTATTTCCATTCCAAGTACTAGTAGTAATTCTTTTTTTGAACATTTTTTGCTGATTTATGAAAAAAATAGATTCGAACAGGTTGTTTTTTTATGCTCGTAAATTAAATCTATGTTAATAACTTTTAAGACGACATAAAATTGTTTGAGTTACAGTAGGGGGTGTTAAATAATTCTTAAAAGTTCTCTAAAAAAAAATCGGATAGTTTCTGCTTTTTTTACAAAAACTATGCAGCAATTTACTTCTGAATGTGTATTTTTGTGCCCGTTATAAACATTACACAGCATGAATTTACACGAATATCAAGGAAAACAAATATTAAATAGTTTTGGAGTTAGAATTCAAAGAGGAATTGTAGCAAGTACTCCTGCAGAAGCAGTTGAGGCAGCCAAAAAATTGACAGAAGAAACCGGAACTGGTTGGCACGTTGTAAAAGCGCAAGTTCATGCAGGTGGTCGTGGTAAAGGCGGTGGTGTAAAATTGGCTAAAAATTTAGATCAAGTAAAAAGCATTTCGGATGACATTTTAGGAATGATGTTAATTACTCCTCAAACATCTGCTGAAGGAAAATTGGTAAATCAAGTTTTAATTTGTGAGGATGTTTATTATCCTGGTGAATCAGAAACAGAAGAATATTATATTTCAGTTCTTTTAAATAGAGCTACTGGTAAAAACATGATTATGTATTCTACTGAAGGTGGAATGGATATTGAAACGGTTGCCGAAGAAACACCTCACTTAATTTTTACAGAGGAAGTGGATCCTTTATTAGGTTTAATGCCTTTTCAAGCGAGAAAAGTGGCTTTTAACTTAGGCTTATCTGGTGTTGCTTTTAAGGAAATGACCAAATTTATATCTGCGTTATACACAGCATACATCAAGTCAGATTCTGCAATGTTTGAAATTAACCCTGTGTTAAAAACTTCTGACAGCAAAATAATGGCAGTAGATGCAAAGGTAACTTTGGATGAAAATGCATTGTATCGTCATAAAGATTATGCAGCAATGCGTGATTTACGTGAAGAAAATCCAATCGAAGTGGAAGCGAAAGCTGCAGGCTTAAATTATGTAGACTTAGACGGAAATGTTGGATGTATGGTAAACGGAGCTGGTTTGGCAATGGGAACGATGGATTTAATTAAAGAGTCTGGTGGTGAGCCAGCAAACTTTTTAGATGTTGGTGGTACTGCAGATGCACAAAGAGTAGAAACTGCTTTTGGGATCATTTTAAAAGATCCAAATGTAAAAGCAATTTTAGTAAATATTTTTGGAGGGATTGTTCGTTGTGACAGAGTTGCACAAGGAGTTGTAGATGCTTACAAGAATATGGGAGATAAGATTACAGTGCCAATCATTTGTCGTTTACAAGGAACAAACGCAAAAGAAGCAAAGCAATTAATTGACAATTCTGGAATGGAAATTATTTCTGCAACAGAATTTCAAGAAGCTGCGGATAAAGTTCAAGAAGTTTTAGAAGCATAGGTTTCTTTAAAATAAATGTTATTAAAAATGCCTCATGAAAATGAGGCATTTTTTTGTTGAAATAATTTGAAATCTAAGTTTTTTATAAAGAAGTGACTTAAACTTTTTTAAAACTTTCTAATTATTAATGATGATCTTTTTGGATATATTTCCATGTTCATTGGGTATCCGGACTGTATATGTGGCATTGGGGTCTCCAAAGCGAAGTGCATCGTGTAGGCTTTTAAAGGCAGTGTCCCAGCTAGTTCCATAGGTTTCTACCTCAAAAAAATCAATATTTCTGTGCTTATCAACATCTACATAAATAATGATTTCGTCGTCTGCATGTGCGTAGGCACTCGCAAAAGTGATGGACACAAAAAAGAAAAATAAAAACAGTTTTTTATTGATACAATAGGCATTCATAATGATATGATTTTAAAAATTAGCATTAAATTATTAACATAGTATTATACAAAGATATTTTAAAAATAGAAATAACAAAATTTTGAAGATCACTACCGATATTTGCGCAATGGGTTTGATACTAGAGTAGGAAGATGTAAAAGACTCAATCTCGGTTTGATTGTAATTGAAATCAAAAAAAATATGCAACTAAAAAATAGAATCGTTGAAATCATTTGAAAATAAGAATTCAAGATTTTTATATTAGCGGTGTAAAATATCTCGCTTTTCTGCTTTTAATTCTTTACCAATAATTCTAGAATATTTTTGTGCGCCAAGTTTGTTTAAGTGATTCGCATCTGACATAAAACGAGGTGCGATAGGATCTTCTATAAAGTTCAAATGACGTCGGTGCTTTAATTTTTTTAGTGATTTAGAAAAAAAGTCAAAATATTTCCGATCAATTTTTTCTTTGTAATCAAAATGATAAGGTGTGGATACAAGTATCAAGTCAATATTGTTTTCCGAACATAGGCGATCTATTTTGTACAAATAGTCTCTTTGAGAATGGCTAAATTTCGCTTCCTCTTGTTTTATGGAGAAATGCATGTTAAACGCCTTATTGATAATTTCTTCATTGGGATTTGAATTTGTAGATTCATAAAAGCCTCCAAAATCCGGAGCAGCATAAATGCCTGAAATTAATGGTTTTAGCACCTTGTCAAAAGTAGTTATAAAACCAGCATCGTCAAATAGTGGAATGAAGTAAAGATATCGTTTAAGGCTTTTTTTTCCTTCCGCAAAATTAAGGTTGAAGAGTCTATTGTATACCGGAGCAAAATTATGAACTGACACGCCTAAAATTAGGGTATCGATGCGATGATTTTTGTCTTGAATTAAAGCGTTTAATTTTTGATAGGTAAAATAATAATGTTCACCAGAACTGGCTAAATTTTTTGCTCCTTGAGATATGGAATCCCCATGGAGACGTTGTATTTGAGAATCTCCCATTAATAAAACAGCATGCGCTGAGAATGCTGTTAGTTTCGCCTCAACCTTTGTTTTTGAAATATGATAGTAGGTAAAAGAAATCAAGATAAATAACAAAGCAGGAATGCAGAATTTTAGGATTTTAGCTGCAAATTTTTTCATAATCTAAAATTGGAAATAAATAAATTGCTGCTCTTTTCCGTTGCACCAAAATAGTGCAATTATGATGGTATAATATAGGGCATGTCTTAGGGGACTCTTCCATTTTAGACCTAAATGTTCAAGTGCAAATTGACTTTCCCTACCGAGCCATTCTATAAAAATGAAAATGAAGACAAGCAGCATCGTTATGATGGCATCCTTACTGTCTGAGAGCTTGGGAGTTTCTAAAATTGATGCAGAGAAAATTTCCGAAATATAATGGAAAGCATGCGTTATATCATTCGCTCTAAAAATAATCCAAGCAAATACCGTAAGGGTAAAAGTAGAAAGCATTTGTAGGAGTTCTCTTGCAGTGGGTAAGTAGTTTCCTTGTGCGACTATTTCTAAATTGTTTCTATTTTTATTGGTGAGTAAAAGCGGTAAAAAGTAAATCGCATGCAGTGTCCCCCAGGCAATGAAGGTCCAATTAGCACCGTGCCAAAAACCGCTAACAATGAAAATCAAAAATGTATTCCTAACTTTCATCCAAGTACCACCGCGACTCCCTCCAAGAGGGATGTATAGGTAGTCTCTAAACCAAGTTGATAATGACATGTGCCAACGTCTCCAAAACTCTGCAATGTCTCTTGAAAAGTAGGGGAATTTGAAGTTTTGCATCAAGTTAAAACCGAAAAGGCGAGAGGTTCCAATGGCAATATCTGAGTACCCTGAGAAATCGCCATATATTTGAAATGTAAAAAACAAGGCTCCTAAAACCAATGTACTCCCATTCATCTCTGCCGAATTATTGAAAATTTGGTTTGCCAGCTCTGCACAACTGTCTGCGATGACAATTTTTTTAAACAAACCCCACAGTATTTGGCGCATTCCGTCAACCGCTTTTGAAAGCTCAAAAGTTCGCTTTTTGTAAAACTGAGGCAACAAATTCGTTGCTCTTTCAATGGGGCCGGCAACCAACTGTGGAAAGAAGCTTACAAATGCCGAAAAGACAATAAAGTCATTGGTAGGTTCGAGTTTTTGTTTGTAAACATCAATCGTATAGCTCAATGTTTGAAACGTATAAAAGCTAATTCCTACTGGCAATATAATATCAAGTGAATGGGTTGCTATTTCTGAGCCAAAGAATGAAAAAGCGGCTGTAAAATTGTCTAAGAAAAAATTAGCATACTTGAAGAAACCAAGAAAACCTAGATTTACAAAAATACTTGTCCAAAGTAAAATTTTTCTTTTAGTTTGATTTTTTTCACTTTTAAGTTTTCTCCCGATCGTATAATCGACAAGGGTACTAAAGAGAATCAAGGATAAAAACCGCCAATCCCACCAACCATAGAATAGATAACTGGCTAAAACGATTAGCGCATTTTGTAGCTTCAGGCTTTTATTGGCAAGCAACCAATAAAGTAGAAATACTATTGGTAAAAATACTGCGAAATCAATCGAATTAAAAAGCATCTTTTTTGTCTATTTTTCAACTTCCTTATTGAAACTGTTTAAAAGATTATTTAGAACAGCATTTCAAAAAGTGCAGATGAAGTGCAAATCTGTCTCGGGGCAAATATCTCAATTTAAAATAGTTTTCAATGCCTTTTTTTTAAAAAATAAAAAATACCCAACGTGTTCGAACAAACAAATGAGGTTTCTCTATAAGTTAAAAAAGAACGCTTACAATTCCTTTTTCAAAACAGCAATCTCATCACGTAACTGTGCTGCAACAATAAAATCTAAAGCCTTTGCGGCTGCTTCCATATGCTTGCGTTTTTCTCGAATGCGTTTCTCAATTTCCTCTTTGGGCAAGTAGTGTAAATCCTGTTCGGCAGCTTTCTGTTTCGCATTGTCATAATGGTAACTAGAAACTGCAGATTTGGTCAAGGTATCCTCAATCTTTTTATTAATTTGAGTAGGCTTAATGTTGTTTTTTGTGTTGTAGGCAAGTTGTTTTTTCCTTCTGCGGTCGGTTTCGTCAATTGTTTTCTGCATGCTCTTGGTCATTTTGTCCGCATATAAAATAGCAAGACCATTTACGTTTCGAGCAGCTCTACCAATCGTTTGAGTTAATGAACGATGACTTCTTAAAAACCCTTCTTTATCCGCATCTAAAATGGCCACTAAAGAGACTTCTGGTAAATCCAATCCTTCTCTTAGTAAGTTGACACCAATTAATACATCAAACAATCCTTTTCGAAGGTCTTGCATGATTTCTACTCGCTCTAGTGTGTCTACATCAGAATGAATATAACGACATCGAATGTCTACTCTTGCCAAATATTTAGTGAGTTCTTCCGCCATTCTTTTGGTTAGGGTAGTAACCAAAGTACGTTCATCTTTTTCAACTCGAATTTGAATTTCTTCAATCAAATCATCAATTTGATTCAAACTAGGTCTAATCTCTATAATCGGGTCTAACAATCCAGTGGGTCTTATCACCTGTTCTACAAACACCCCTTCTGTTTTTTGCAATTCATAATCCGCAGGCGTAGCACTGACAAAGATGGTCTGATTCTGAATCGCTTCAAATTCTTCAAATTTTAATGGACGATTGTCCATGGCTGCCGTTAAACGGAATCCATATTCGACCAAATTTTCTTTCCGACTTCGATCGCCACCATACATTGCATGGGTTTGTGGAATGGTAACGTGACTTTCATCAATCACCATTAAATAATCTTCCGGAAAATAATCCAAAAGACAGAAAGGTCGAGTACCAGGTTCACGACCATCTAAATACCGAGAATAGTTTTCGATTCCCGAACAATATCCCAATTCGCGAATCATTTCTAAATCAAATTCGGTGCGCTCTTTCAAGCGTTTTGCTTCCAAATGTTTTCCAATTTCTTTGAAATAGGCCACCTGTTTCATCATGTCTTCTTGAATCTGATGAATGGCATTTTGTAATACATCTGGAGAGGTTACAAATAAGTTGGCAGGATAAATAGTGAGTTCTTCAAAACTTTCAACCACCGTATTATTTTCTAAATCGAAGGATTCAATTTCTTCAATTTCATCGCCAAAAAAGTGAATTCGATATCCGTGATCCCCGTAAGAAGGATAGATGGTTACCACGTCTCCTTTTACTTTAAAAGTACCGCTTTTTATTTCAACTTCAGTACGAGAATAAAGGCTGGTTACTAGTTGATGCAAAAATTTAGTTCGCGCTATCTGTTGCCCTACAGCTACAGGAATTACGTTTTTCTTAAATTCGTTTGGATTCCCAATTCCATACAGACAAGATACAGATGCCACCACCAATACATCACGCCTTCCCGAAAGTAGGGAAGAAGAAGTGCTCAATCGCAAGCGTTCAATATCTTCATTGATGGATAAATCTTTCTCGATGTAAGTCCCCGTTACAGGAATGTATGCTTCAGGTTGATAATAATCGTAATAGGAAACAAAATATTCCACCGCATTTTCTGGAAAAAAATGCTTAAATTCTGAATATAACTGAGCTGCAAGTGTTTTGTTATGTGCTAAAACTAAAGTGGGTTTGTTAACGTTTTTGACAACATTGGCAACAGAAAATGTTTTTCCAGATCCTGTAACTCCTAACAATGTTTGAAACTTTTCTCCAGCATTGATACTTGCTGTAATTTGTTTTATCGCTTCCGGTTGATCTCCAGTTGGGGAAAACTCTGATACCAATTTAAATTTCATTCCGTAAAAATACGGATAGTTTTCAAAGATTTTAGCGTCTGAGTAAAGAAAAATTCCCTGTTTTACGAATTGTTTTTTCGTTGAAATCAATCAAGTTTGCTGTGTACCAATATTCTCCAGAAGGTACTGTTTTTCCTTTGTAGTTCCCATCCCATCCGTCAGGATTTTCAGAGTTAATTACATGCATCACAGTTCCATATCGATTAAAAATAACGATGTCAATTTTTGTGAAAAATGTAGTAGTTGCGCCTTTGACACTCCAGCGTTCATTGCGACCATCATTGTTTGGTGTAAAGAATTTTGGAAATCCGATTATGGAAACCTCTTTTTGTATTGGAGGTTCACAATTTTCAATATCTTTTACATAAACGGTTACAATTCCTGGGCTTACATTGTTAAATTGATAATTCGTTCCATTTCCAAAAAAGTTACTGTTGTCTATTGAATAAAGATAACTGCTGTTCCCTGTAATATCAATATCTAAAGTGATGTTTGGCGTTGCTGTATCTACGATGATTTCTCTAAAAGTAGGACTTTCCTTTACGTTTACTTCAAATTCTTTGGCGGTGGAGCAGGTAATGCCGTTTTGTGTTTTGTAGGCTATGTGGGTATAGACCCCAGGTGCTGTAAGTCTAAAATTTTGTACTGTTGATACAACAATGTTTGAAGCATTCAGCCACTCATAACGATCGTTTGTGCTTCCTCCATTTGCAATTATAGGTGGATTGCTGGTAGTATCAAAACAAATTGTATAGCTATCTTGTAAATTGATTTCTACGGCATCATTCACAACCAAATCAAAAGATTGAATTCCGTTGCATCCTAGAAGACGATCATCAACACGCACCCAAATACGCCTAGATCTCGAATTTACAATTCCTGAAAAGGCATTGGTTTTTAGTTTCGCATCTTGAAAGGTTGGAAAAAAACTAAAGAGTGAAGTATCGGGTAAGTTGAGTTCAACTTTTATGGCTGTTTCTTTTGGTCGAAGATTAAATTGTCCTTCAGCATTTCCTATAATATTGTCAGAATCCTCGCAGGTATACACGGGACTTATCGAATTTAATTGCACAAATTGTGCTTTTAAGAAAAAAAAGGTACTGTTTTCACAATTATTTTCATTTACGACCTTTGCAAATATTTTTTGATTTGGAATGGTATTTATAAAATCGGTTGGATTGCTGATCTGAATGTCCAAATCCAAATCATTTTGTGTTTTGTAAAAAAAGAACGTTTCACTTTGATAATTTGCTGAAACTTTTTCTCCAATATTAAATAAGTTGAAATTAGAAAGCCCATCATTGTCCTCGTCACACTGAGTCAATTCTTGATTTGGAAGCAAATCTGGGAGGGGATATACGGTAATGCTTTTGTATAAAATTACGGATGCCCCTCCAATGTTCAAGGTAGCTTTGATGGTAAATTCCCCTGGCGAATTGTATATGTGATTTGCTGTCAATCCGATCGCTGTATTTCCATCTCCGAAATCCCAAGCAATCGCATCAATGTTTCCATAAGAGGTTGCTGTAAACGTAAAGGAAGTGCCTACACATTTATTTTCTGTAACTATTCTCGAAGCAAAATAGGATTGAATAAAATTAGGTAACCCTTTGTTAGATGCACCACTAGCAAGGTCTAAAGCATTGTGTGTGTATTGTGTGTTAAGACCTATTTCTTCAGGAAAATTGATGACTCCCAACTTTTTTAGTGCTGAAATTCCATTTGTTTCTTGTTCAAACAACGCCACGTATATTTTACTATCATTTGCAAGTTGAATGCTTCCAAAACGAGTACCTGAACTTGAAAATAGTTCTTTCTTTGGGGAGTATAAGGGATCGTCCGGGAAAAGGTTTTCTAAGGAATACTGATTGATAGATCCGGTGTTTCCTACCAATCCGCTATAATAAAGCATTTTAGAATCTCTTGAAAAGGCAATTCCGTAGGGTGATTTTGGAGCACTTAATCCTGTGTCAGCGAAAATTTTAATATTCGCTGTAATTGCTCCCGTTTCATTATCAAAATTATAAAGGTATACATATTGATCTCCCTGATCTGCTATTGCAATTAATTGCCCATCTGGTGATGCTTTCATAGCTCCGCTTACGGATACGGTTTCTTCTTGAACTGAATACAAAGGAGGGTTAAGTCCATTTTCATCAATTTTATAGCTACTAAATGTGTTTTTAACTCCATTTGTAGTTCCTCCTGCCTCCCCAAAAGTAATCAGCCAAATAGCTTTACCATTCTTGTGGTGAACTGCGGTTATTCGTTCTGTTGAAGCATCTCGTAATATTTGAAAACGAGTCATTACTTTTCCTAATGGATAGGTGCTTGATATTTCTATTTCTGCTAGATAAACTCCTTTTGTTAGCAATGGGGATGTAGTGGTACTATTTACTCGTGTACTAAAGATATAATACTTTTCATCGGTGCCAGGTCTGGGTATTATTATGGATGTTTGTGTATTATTGATTTCTCCAGCCAATCCTTCTCCATTTTCCATGATAGTATGGTTTTTATTCCAAACAGTTTGTCCATTGGTGTAGAATAAAAGATTTCCTTCTGTATCTGAAATAGAAGCTGAACCTGCGGGGGTATCCATCTCGCTATCGGTCATTATATTTACAGCTCCATTATTGAAGTTGAGTGCTGCTTTATTCCCAAAATTCCAATGATTGGTTTGACTTTGAGAATATATAAAACTATGAAAAACTAGAAATAGTAGAAAATTAAATTTTTTCATAGTTTTTGTAAACTAATTGTTTTTTATTTTCTAATCAACGATAAATTCCCTGTCTTAAAGATTGTTTTTTTGGTAGTATCAAACGGCACCAATTTAATAGACACCCAATAATCATCTGAGGGCAATCTTTTTCCGTTGTATGTTCCGTCCCAACCTTGTTCTGATAAGTCTACCTTTGCAATTACTTTTCCAAAACGGTTATAGATATAGATCTCGCTAGAAGGGTAGTAGTTGCTATTTGTTCCTTTCAGGTTCCAAGTATCATTAACACCATCTCCGTTAGGAGTAAAGAAGTCAGGGAATTCAACTACTGGCACTACCAAAGAAGCAGGAATACCATTTTCATCACATCCATTTTTATCTCTCACTAAGATTTTATAAAATCCACCCGATAATTGATCAAAGACAAAAGTATCTTGATAACCATATACAAAGTTTCCTTGCTCGTCTAAAAGTGCATACTCATAGTCCCCAATCCCTAATATTCCTGGAGTATCGTTAATCGTAATCGAAAAGTTATTTCCAAAAATTTCTGCAGTTTCATCTATCACCGCTACATGCTCACTGGTAATCGTTGCTGCTTCTGATTCGATCACATCAAACATTTCTGTTCTGTTACACAACGTTACTCTATCGGTCACCGTTAAGGTGTAGGTACCACCGGCCCTAATATCTACCGACTGTGCCGTACTGATTTCATTTCCAGATTGGTTCTCTACCCAGCTATAATTATATCCTGTTAAGGGATTGTCTACCTGTAAGGTTAAAGGTAAATTATTCAAACAAGCCACCTGAGATAGATCTAATGGATCATAAGAAGGTAACGCATTCACAATAATTTCAAAAGACAAATCATCCGATACACAGCCCGTTTGATTGTTCAGTACCCGCACAAAGATAGTTTGGTTATTTGTATTATTCTGGTAAGCATTGGTGTCCAATGCCCCGTTACCGGTTTGCGCATCTACCAGATTCTCGTGAAAAGAGACTGTGAAATTAGACTGTTCTGCTGTTGTGTAATTGGCTAATACTTCCGTTATTTTGGAAGAAAAAGCAATATTTTCAAGAATTCCATCAGTGTCATTCCCAAGTCCATTATTATCCGTGTCACAATCTGTATAATTGTTGATATTGACAGGTACATTAGGTTCTGGATAAATTCTAATGTCCAGTGTAAAGGGTTCTGAGGCACAACCTGTATCCGAACTATAAATGACAAAGAAGAGGGTTTCGATCCCTGGCTCATCACTATTTACGTTCAAAGGAAAGAAGGTGTTCGCAGGATCATTTTCATAATCCAATAGATTTGCGATAGCAATACGATCAACATCTACCAAAGCATTGGTTTGCGATTTGTAATAGCGAACTGAAAAGATACTTGGATCTCTACCATTTAAAATATCGGTATTTCTAATTGATGCATCAATATTTTGTGCGACTCTATTTCTAGGGTCACTATCGGTAGCCGTTGGCACATCACAAACCTCAATAGCAGCAATGGTATTCTGCAGTTCTGGCAGCGGAGTAATTTCAATATCAAAAGAAAGATGATCATTAAAACATGCAGGAACTTTATTTCGATCTTCTACCCGCACATAAATTGTTTGGCGACTTACCGTTCCAGGTACAAAGCCAGTTGGAGCCGTGTTTCTAAAGTTGGTATCGTTC